>JAKAMQ010000188.1 GCA_021812805.1 Acidobacteriota bacterium | reverse complement strand
GCGGTCGTGACGGTCTGGGGTGGCTCGCCTTTGGGCGCGCCATGGATCCGCGAGAGGATGGCGCTGATCCAGATCGCGGCGATGAGCAGGGCCAGGGCGAGGACCCCGAGAATCATCACGACCATCCGTTTGCCGGTGCTCGGGCGAGATCCGTTCGTATCCAGGTCGGTCTCCAGTTCCATGGGGAGGCTCCAAGCGAGTCGGTTCGAGGTCGGGGAAGAAAGATCTACCGGGCGGTGGAGGGGCCTGGCTGGGGGCGCCGGGCTTCCTGCTGCCGCCAGCCGCCGCCGAGGGCCGCGTAGAGTGCGGCGGTGTCGGAGAGCCGCGCGGCCCGGGCCTGGATGTAGCCCATGCGGGCCAGCTGCCACTGCCGGGTGGCGTCCAGCAGCTGCAGGTAGCTGGCCGAGCCGATGTGGTAATCGGCCTTCACGAGCTTCAGGGAGCGGGAGGCGGCTGCTTCGGCCCGGGATTGGGCTTCGAGGGCATCCGCATCGAACTGCAGGGCGTTCAGGGTGTCGGAGACATCCCGGAAGGCATTGAGGACGGAGGCCCGGTAGGTGGCCGAGGCGCCATCCAGGCCGGCTTCAGCGGCGCGCTTCTGGGCCCGGAGGCTCCCGCCGTGGAAGATGGGCTGCAGCAGGTTGAGGCCCAGGCTCCAGGTGGTGGTGGGTTCCTTGAACAGGTTCCCGGTCTCGGTGGCGGAGGAACCGTAGGAACCGCCCAGGGTGATCTGCGGGAACAGGTTGGATGTGGCCAACCCCACCTGGGCCGTGGCGGCCTTCAATTGGGCTTCGGCCGCGCGGACATCCGGCCGCTGGCGGACCAGTTCCGAGGGCAGGCTCACGGGCACGTCCGCGGGCAGCTGGAACCCCTCCAATCCGCGGCCCTGGAGCTTGATCTGGGATGGCATGCGGCCCATGAGCACGGCCAGCTGGTTCCGCAGCGCGGCCAGGGCCAGGCGTTGCGGTGCCAGGGCCGCCTCGGCGCTGGCCAACTGCGACTGGACCGCCAGCACGTCCACCTCGCTCTTCGCGCCGAGGGCGAACTGCTTGGAGGCAATGGCGGCCTGCTCCTTCAGCAGTTCCACCACCTGCTGGGTGGCTTCGATCTGCTCGGCGAGGGCGGCCTCCTGGAAGGAGGCTGTGGCCACGTTGGAGGCCAGGCTCAGGGCGGCGCCTTCCAGCAACCAGCGCTGGTAGTCCACCTGCGCCTGTCGCAGCTCGATTCCGTGCCGCACGCCGCCGAAGAGGTCGAGGGTGTAGGAGACGTTCACGGAGGCGTTGTAGAGGGTGAAGGGCGTGCCGGTGCCTCCGGTCACGACGCTCTGCTTGTAGCGCCCGGCGCCCGCGGCCAGATCCGCGGAGGGGAACCGGGCGCCCCGCGTGGCCTGGAGGGTGGCCTGGGCCTGCCGGAGGGAGGCGCGGGCGGCCTCGACGGACGGATTGTGGGCGAGCGCCATGGCGATGCGCTGGTCCAGCTCTGGGCTGCCGAAGGCCCGCCACCACTGTCCAGGCACGGCCTGCCCGGGCTGGAAGCGCTGGACGCCTCCCCCGGGCACGCTGGCCGAGCCGACCTTGGCGGGAAGCGGCGCCGGGCCGTACTGGTCCACCTTGGGGGGCTCCGGCGCTGTGAACCGGGGGCCCACAGCACACCCGGCCATCGCGAGGAGCGTCAGCGGCCATGGGGCGGTGCGCAGGATGCGGCGGGCTTTCCCGCAGCGAGCATCAATCAAGGCCATCAGGTTCATGGTCCATCCAGAGGTGAAATGATAATCCGGTCGCGAGGGGAAACAGCCCCCTGGGATCCAGGCCCTACTTACTTGGCGTACATCCGGATCACCCGCTCGATGGCCGCCCGGCAGGCGGCGCAGAAGCCCACGTTGTCGCGGGTGAACATGATGCAGTCCTCCTGGCTCCGGTAGTACCCCTTGGACTCGTAGTTGGCCCCCTCGAAGGCGCCGACCTGGTGGCTGTGGGTGTCAGTCCCCAGGAGCCGGGTCTCAAAGGCCCGCTCCCGGACGAACAGGGCGTCCATGTCGGCTTCGGGTTTGTTGGCGGCCCGTATCGCCCGGCGCTCCTTCTGGATGGCCAGGCTGTGGGCCTCGAACTCCGCCTTCTTCCAGGGCGTGGGACGCGGGACGCCCGGAGTGAGCAGGGCGGCCCACTTGGGATGCTCCGGGTTCGCCGTGACGTTAGGTTCCCAGGGTTCGGGCCGGGCGGGGTTGTTGGTGGTGGCGACATCCGAGGTGAAGTACTCGTCGGCCAGGCCCGCGAAGTGGTGGCCGAATTCATGGACGAAGACATAGGGCGACCAGAGGCTGTCGGCGGCGACCGTGCTGAACAGGTTGAAGATGCCGCCGCCGCCGTAGGTCTGGCCGTTCACCAGGATCTCGACGAACTCGTAGGGCGCGAAGGACGCGGCCTCGCGCCAGGCGCGGTTGTCGAAGGTGAGGACATACCGTTCGCTGCCGAAGGCATCATAGGTCGCCCCCAGCGGCGAATGCCGGTAGACGCCGGTGGAGGGGCGCGAGATGCCGCTTTCCCGCGCCGGTGGGCAGATGGCCCAGACGTTGAAGTCCGAGCGGTGCTCCTTGAAGGGCGGCTGGGCGAAGAGCATGGCCATCAGGCGGCGCGCATCCTTCTCGAACTTGGGCCGCTCTGCGGCGGTGTAGCCATCGCCCAGGATGAGGAAGTCCACCTTGTCCGCCGGAGGGCCGCTCTTCTGGAGGGCCAGGACGGGGCCGGGACTCGGGGGAAGGGAGCGGTCAATGGCGGGGTCGCGGGGATCCACGTCGAAGGTCCAGACATCCTTGAAGGCATTGGCCGCATCGCGCTTCTTCAGGTGGATGGTGACGGGGCGGTCCGGCTCTGGGAAGCGCAGGGACTCGTCGAAGGTGCGACGGGTGGTCTTGGCTTCGTCCGTGGTTTCCCACTCCCCGTAGATGCTGGCGAAGCCGCGCGAGTACAGGGGCTTGCCCGTGGCCTTGTCATCCACTTCGAAGAAGTACTTGCCGAGGTTGCTGGAATCCAGGGACTTGGCCGGATCTCCCGGCCAGGGCAGGGGTTCGATCACCACCCGTTCCAGCCCGAAGGTTTCCTGCGAGGCATCTCCGGTATGACCGTAGTCCACACGCATGGTCCGCGGGGCGGCGGCCAGGCAAGCGACGGTGGCGAGGGAGAGCAGCAGACGGCGGAGCATGGGACACCTCACCATCTGAGGATAGACTGGATTCCTGGAGTTCCGATGCTCACACCCAAGCAGCGCCAGTTCCTCAAGGCCCAGGCGCATCCGCTGAAGCCCGTCATGCATGTGGGGAAGGGTGGCGTCACGCCGGCCCAGTCCGCAGAACTGGATGTGATGCTGGACAGTCTCGAACTGGTGAAGGTCAAGATCAATCCCAACAGCTTCGAGGATGAGGACACCGCCGCGGCCGCCCTGTGCGCCGCCGTGGCTGGCCTGGAGCATGTCTGGACGATCGGGCACACCCTGCTGCTCTTCCGCCCCAGCCGGACCCGGCCCACCGGGTATCCCCTGCCGGGCTGAGCCTTCAGGCACGCGGTACTCAGGTCTGGAACCTCCGGATCCGAAGAAGCGGATGAGGGGAGACCCATGCCCTACCTGTCCTGGAACGAAGGGAGCCAGTTGTTCCGCCATGCCTTGGGGGAGGCCTGTGTCCTCGGACGGGATCCGCTCGTCTGCACCATCGCCCAGCCGGGGCTCCCGTCGCTGTCCCGCACCCATGCGGAAATCAACCGGTACAGCGGCATCTGGTGGATCCGCGATCTCGATTCCGCCAATGGAACCCTGCTCAATGGCCTGCCCCTGAACCATCCCCATGGGAATGCGCTGCACGATGGCGATACGTTGGCGCTTTCCGGCTGGATCCTGCGCTTCACGGACGGTTTCCCGGGACTGGACGAGGCCCTGTTCATCGAGCGGGTCGGGGATTTGTTCGAGGAAGTGAAGCCCGAGCCGACCCAGGCACTCACGCTCGTCCGCGGCATCGAACTCCTGCACCGGTCCACGGAGAATCTCCTGAAGGAGATGGATCCCGAGGTCATGGTGAAGGGCCTGCTCGATGGATCCCTCCGTCTGCTGGGCGGCGATCGCGGGTTCCTGGTCATGAAACTGCCCGATGGCGGGTGGCGCACGGCTCACCGGGTCGGGGATGTGCAGGAAGGCATCGGCCTCTCCCGTTCGGTGCTGGACTACGTGGACCGGGAACACACCGCCGTGTTGTCCAATCAGCCTCTGGCCGATCCCAGGTTCGGCGGTTTCAGCCTGATCGAGTTGCACCGCGGCTCCCTGATGTGTGCCCCCCTGGGTGAGAACGGCGATCTGCGCGGAGCGCTCTACCTGGACCGGGAATCCGAAGGCCGTCCCTTCAGCCGCTTTGATCTGGCCCTCTTCCAGGCCTTCGTCCGCCAGGGCTCCCTGGCACTCCGCCAGGCGATGCTCCATCGCCAGGCCCTCAGCCAGGCCGAGCTGCACGGGGAGCTTCTGCGCCTGCGCCACGAGCACCAGATGGAGCTGGATCACCATGGGCAGCTTCTGGCAGCCCTGGCCGCGCCCTTGCGCCGCCTCCAGAGCTGGACGGAAGGTCTTCCGGGGGATCTCGCGGAGGCCATGCGCCATCAGATCGAGCAGCTCACGGATCTGCTGGAACATGGGCAGCGCGCTGACCTGCTGGAGAATGAGGTCGCCATGTCCGGCCATCCCTGGCATCTGGACCAGGTCCAGGAGGAACTGATCCGCCGCTGGGAGGCGCTGCTGCGGTTGCGCAAGGCCTCCCTGGATCTGGGTGAGCCTCCCCAGGCTTCCGCCTGGGTGGGCTCAGGCCCGGTGATGTCGGCCCTCTCGGGCCTGGTGGAACCCATGCTCATGCAGCTGGCGCCGGGCTCCAGTGTGGCCGGGCGCTGGGATACGGACCGCGGGCACTATGTGCTCCGGCTGCCTTGCCCCCCCGGGCTGCATGCCCCCCTGCCCGATCCCTGGACCGAGCGGGTGCTGCGGGAAGCGGGCATCCAGTGGACCTGGGCAGACCAGATCCTGTCCCTGCTGCTGCCCCAGGGCCCGGACACCCAGCCTGAGGAACCCAATCGCCCCCTGCTGGGTCTCGTGACCGAGGAACTGAACCTGCTCGGCCTCTTCCAGACCGTGGCCGAGGTGAGCGATATCTGGCTTTTCCCCCTGGAGGAGGGTCCCCCTCTGCCGCCCTTGCCACGCTTCCGCTTCCTGGTGGTGGACGCCAAGGGTGTGAAGGATCCGGAAGCCTGCATCCGGGCCTACCGCCATCATCCCTCCTTCGCGACGACGCCCATTCTCGTGGTGCGCTGCGGCGAGGAGGACACGCCTCAACTCATGCATGCCGGGGCGACCGACTGGCTGGCGGAGGGTTTCCGCTGGGAGGCCCTGCACCACCGGCTCCAGGTGCTGCGCGGCCACACGGAACTGCAACAGCGCGCCCTGGCGGCCGAGCGGCTCGATTCCTTCCGGAAGATGGCGGGCACCCTCAAGCATGAGATCAACAATCCGCTGGCCATCATCCTCATGCAGGTGGAGATGCTCCAGCGGAAGTACCCGGAGGAGCCCAAGCTCGGCAAGATCGAGGAGATGGTCGAACGCATTCGCGCCCTGGTGCAGGTGCTCCAGAAAATGCGCGAGGCCAGCACCGAGGACTATGCCGATGGATCGAGCATTCTGAAACTGGGATAGCGGCTGTCTGCCTGCCACCGGTGTGAGA
>JAKAMQ010000187.1 GCA_021812805.1 Acidobacteriota bacterium | reverse complement strand
TACCATTAGACCACTCCCCAACGAGTGGAGAAACCAATGTAGCAGGTGTAGGTCAAAAGGCAAGAGGGGGTTCCACCGGGGTAGGGTGAGAACCGGACGGGGAGGGCATCCATGGCGGAACCGATCAAGCTGGCGTACTTCATGGCGGTGAAGGAAGGAGCGAGTTATCTGGGCGGGATGATGGTGACGGACACGTCGGGCATCCCGCTGGACTTCCGCTATACGGAGCCCATTACGCCCACGCGGCTGCAGACCATCCTGTACGGGAAATCCCTCGAACCGCACCTGAAGGAAGAGGTCATCCAGAAGACGCTCCTCAAGGAGCTGAAAACGGCGCCGGATCTCCTCATCCTCGGGGCCACGGAACTGGCCGGAGGCTGGTCGGGCGAGGTGCGCTTCCCCGTGCTGGCGGTGCAGAAGACCCAGGAACAGCCCCTGGCCCGCCTGGGGGATGTCTTCCGGGCCGGACCTCGGGATCTGCTGTTGCAGGTGTCGGAGGGGGCCGCGCCGCTGCGGGTCATGTTTGCGGCCTCGGTGGATGCCGCCGCCCAGGAACAAGCCGCCCAGAAGCTGCTGGAAGCCGGCTACCACATGGATCTGACGGAGCCGTTGGAGCGGGTGGGAGCGGCGCTCCAGAGCCTCGTCGTCAAGGAAGGGTGATGCTGGGCAAGGTGCGCCACGCGGTGGCGGATGCCGCGGAGACGCTGCGCCGGCTGTTCGCGGACCCCGTGGTCCACGAAGCGGCTGCAGGGGGATTCCATGCGATGCCGAGGGTGTTCCCCCCGCTGGCGGGCGTGGCCCGTCCGGGGCTGGAGGCGCTGGCGGGGGAGGCCCACGGCATGCTCCTGCTGGACGAGGCCCTGCGGATCCACGAACTGGCGCCCTTCCAGGCCCGGCTTCAGGCGGAGGAGGGCTGGGCCCGCTGGGGGACGGAAGCCACCGTGCTGACGATGACGCCCCTGCGTTCCGCCGGCGCGGCGGGTGTGGCCGTGCCGCCCTTGCCCCGCCGGGCCGGGTCGCGGGGCTTCCGGGAGCCCATCCGGCGCCCCCCGACGCACGGGGTCCTGGAGCCCCTGGGGGAAGCCCGCACCCGCCGCCTGGCGCCTGCGCTGGAGGCGGGCGCGGCGCGGCCGGGCCTGGAGGCCATGCGCGCCCTGCCCGTGCCCATTCCCGCGGTGGATATCCAGCGCCTGCCCAAGGGCCTCTGGATGCGCTACAGCCTCCAGATGGTGCGGAGCACGGGCGAGAATGTGCGGAATCTGGAGGTGCTGGGTCTCTTCCATCTGCCGCGGAAGGGCGTGGTGGATCTGCGGCATGATGCGCGGCGGGGACGTATCCTGGTGCGCCTGGGCGCGGAGGCCGCGGCTTCCCCGCGAACACCCTTCATACTGGTCCGTCGTCGCAGCGATGGCGTTCTGCTGAGCTGCTACCTGGAGGAGGCTTGATGTCGAAAGGCCCGCGCACCCGACCGGCCCCGGGCCAGGCGGCCTCCCCGGTCCCCCTGCCGGAGATGCCCACGGCGGTGCGGCCGCGCCCCTCCGGAGAAGGCGCCGCGGAACCGGCGGGCTGGGCGCTGGTGGCCTACGCGGGCACCTCGCTGGGACGGATCTTCCCGTTGATGCCGGGGGAGACCCTGATCGGCCGGGCGCCCGCCATGACCGTGGCCCTCCTGGACAGCGAAGTGAGCCGGCGCCATGCCCGGATCCACTTCGGCATGGGTTCCGAAGGGCCGCGGCTGCTGCTCGAGGATCTCGATTCCACCAATGGCACCCGGGTGAACGGCGAAGTCATCCAGGGCGCGAGGGAACTGCGCCCCGGAGACCGGCTGGGGGTGGGCGGGCACGTGCTCAAGCTGGTGGCCATGGACGCCCTGGAACGGGCCTTCCACGAGACGATGCTGGACCTGAGCACCCGCGATCCCCTGACGGGCCTGGCCAACCGGGCGAATACCCTGTCTGAACTCCAGAACCGTTTCGGGCTGAGCCTCCGCTACGATCGCCCGCTGGCGGTGGTGATGGCCGATCTGGACCATTTCAAACACATCAACGACAGCCTCGGTCACGGCGCGGGGGATTGCGTGCTGCAGGCCTTCGGGGACCGGGTGCGGGCCAACCTCCGCGAGTCGGACCTGGCGGGGCGCATCGGCGGCGAGGAGTTCCTGATGGTGCTGCCGGAGACGGATCTGGGCGGTGGCCGCCAGTTCGCTGAGCGGCTCCGGAAGGCCCTCGCCGCCGCGCCGCTGGGGCTGCCGACCGGCGAACTGGAGGTCACCTGCAGCCTGGGCGTGGCCGAACGGCTGGACCCGGACCAGGAACCGGGCCAGCTGCTGGCCCGGGCCGATGCCGCGCTCTATGCGGCCAAGATCGCTGGCCGGAACCAGGTCTGCACACCTCCGGCCCTCGGGTAGAATTCCTGCATCCATGCCTCTCGACCCTGCTCCTTCCGATCCGACCTGGGATCCCGCCACCCGGGCGGTCGGCGATCCCACCTCCGAGTGGGGCGGCGGAGAGCCCGGGAGCCGGGAATGGGCCCTGGTGCGCTACATCGGCCAGCCGATCGGCGAACTGATCCCGCTGCCACCGGGTGGGCTGACCATCGGCCGTTCCCAGGAGAACCTGCTGTGGCTGGACGAGCCGGAAGTCAGCCGGCGCCACGCCCGGCTGGATGTCGCGCCCGAGGGCGAGCGCGTGGAACTGCGTGATCTCGGCTCCACCAACGGGCTCTACGTGAATGGCCGGAAGGTGGACGCCCGGCTGGAACCGGCGCTCCTCCGCTCCGGGGATGTGCTGCGCGTGGGCGGGCATGCCTTCAAGGTGAAGCGCCTGGATCCCCTGGAACGCCAGTACCACGAAGCGGTGATGACTCAGACCACTGTGGATCCCCTCACGGGCGTGTCCAACCGGGCCACCGTCCTGCACCAGCTGGAGAAGCACCACGAACTCGCCCGCCGCCACAAGCGTCCCCTCACGCTGATCCTGGCGGACCTGGACCACTTCAAGCGCATCAACGATACCTATGGTCATGCGGCCGGAGACGAGGTGCTACGCGCCTTCGGCGGCCTGCTCACCGGGCGCCTGCGCGGTTCCGATTACGTGGGCCGGCTGGGCGGCGAGGAATTCCTCATGGTGCTGCCGGAAACCACCGCGGCCATGGCCTTGCATGTGGCCGAGAAACTGCGGCGGGGGCTGGAGGACGAGACCATCCGGGTCCAGGGGGAGGGCCTGCGCGTCACCTGCAGCCTGGGGTTGGCCGAACTCACCTCTTGGGACGCGGATGGCGGCGACCTGCTGGCCCGGGCCGACGCGGCGCTGTACCGGGCCAAGACCGAGGGCCGGAACCGCACCGTCACGGCCCCATGAGCGGCCTTCGCCCTCCGGCCCAGATCGGCAGCATGCGCCTGCGGGAGCCCCTGGGCGAAGGGGGCATGGCCCTGGTCTTCCTGGGCGAGGACCGATTCCGGCCCGGGGTCCGGTGCGCCGTGAAGCTCCTGCGGCCCGAGGTGCATGGCGATGAAGCCCTGGTGCGCCGCTTCCTGCGTGAAGGCGAGGTGCTCACCCGCCTGTCCCATCCGAACCTGGTGGAGGTCTACGCCTTCGGCCGGAGCGGCGCCTGGCCCTATCTGGTGATGGAGCTGCTGCCCGGCGGCAGCGTGAAGGCCTGTCGGGGGGAGGCGCCGGCCCGCCTGGTGCGCCGGCTCGTGCCCGTGTGCGAGGCGCTGGGCGTGGCGCATGCGGCGGGGGTCGTCCACCGCGACCTGAAGCCGTCCAACCTGCTCTTCGCCGCGGATGGGCGCCTCAAGGTGACGGATTTCGGTGTCTGTTTCTGGGAAGGCGCCGAAGGCCAGACACGCGTCACCCGGAGCCAGATGGTGGTCGGAACGCTGGGCTACATGGCTCCCGAACAGCACGGCGATCCCCGGCGCGTGGATGGCCGCTGTGATGTCTATGCCCTGGGTGCGATCCTCTACGAATTCGCCACAGGCCAGGCCTATGCCCAGGTGCAGCTGCCGCCGGCCTCGGCGCGGCCCGGTTTCCCGCCCCGCCTGGCCGGGCTGGTGATGCGCTGCCTCCAGCCCGATCCCAAACGGCGCACGCCGGACATGGCCACACTTGGACACGAATTGTCGCATTGGCTGGACAGCGCCGAGGCGGCCGGCTGGGGTGAAGAAGCGCTGCCGGGCTTCCGGGCGGAGGACCGGGAGACCGCGACGGTGATCCAGCCCCGCGCTGCCGAGACGCCCGGAGAACGCCTGGGCCCCTACCTGGACGCCCTTGGCGCAGGGCCCGTGGGCGCCCGCCGGGCCGCGGCCGGGGGCCTGCGCGCCGCCGTCCGGCCCGAGGATGCCTCCTGGCTGCTGGCCGCCCTCCGGACCGCCCCGGATGGCACCCGCTTCGCCGTGGCCCAGGCCCTTGGTGCCGTGGGTGAGGGCGACGCCCTGCCGGCCCTGCTGGGACTGCTGGCCGATCCCTTCGCCCAGCGGGAAGCCGCGGCCGCCGCGGCAGCCCTGGCGCTGCGCACGGGACGCACCGGCGAGGCCCTGGCCGCCTTGCGGGAACCCGGCCTCGGCTCCCCCTGGCGCTGGGCCCCGCGGGCCGCCCTCGGGGATGCGGCCTGGGTGGAGGCCCTGCGCCAGGCCTGGCCGGGTCTCAGCGCGCCGATGCGGGCGCAGGCCCTGGAAGCCGCCTGCCGCCTGCCGGAGCCGCTCCGGGCCTCGGTCAAGGCGTTCAGCGCCGGAGCCCGCTGGCCAGATGCGGATCCTCTGGGATGATGGAGGGCAGGAGCCCGCCATGCCTGAAGCCCCGCGACCGACCTTCACCACCCTTGCCGTGCGCCTCGAGGACCACATCGCCCACGTCGAGCTGGATCGTCCGGACAAGGCCAATGCCCTGGACGAGGCGATGTGGCGGGAGCTGCGCGCCGCCATGGTCTGGGCCGATGCGACCCCGGAGATTCGCGTGGTGGTGCTGTCCGGCCGGGGCAGGCATTTCTGCTCGGGCATTGACCTGGCCATGCTCATGGGCGTCCAGCAGGCCATCAAGGATGAATGCCAGGGCCGCACCAACGAGCGCCTGCGGGCCGTGATCCTCGACCTCCAGGACTGCCTCACCAGTCTGGAACGCTGCCGGAAGCCCGTGCTGGCGGCCATCCACGGTGCCTGCGTCGGGGGCGGGCTGGACCTGGTGGCGGCTGCGGACCTCCGCTACTGCTCCGCCGAAGCCCACTTCTCCATCAAGGAGATCGAGATCGGCATGGTGGCGGATGTGGGCACGCTCCAGCGGCTGCCGAAGCTGGTGCCGCCCGGCCTCGTGCGGGAATGGGCCTACACGGGCCGCAAGATCCTGGCCGAGGAGGCCCGGTCGTGCGGACTGGTGAACCGCGTGTACGACACGTCCGAGGCCCTGGAGGCGGGCGTGATGGATATGGCGCGGACCATCGCGGCCCGGTCGCCCCTCTCCATCCGCGGCACCAAGGAGATGCTCAACCATGCCCGCGACCACTCGGTGGCCGATGGCCTGGCCTACATCGCCACCTGGAACGCCGCCATGCTGGTGTCCCAGGACATCCAGGCGGCCATGATGGCCGGCATGACCCGCCAGACACCGGAATTCCGGGACTGACCCCGGCGAGACGGGCCAGCAGGGTGCGGGCCGCGGAGGCCTGGGCTGGCGTGGCGGCGGCACCCGCCCGCTGGGTGAGCACGAGCCGTTCGCCGTTGGGAACCTGCAGCAGGGGCTGTCAGCGGTACCGGGCGGCCATCTGCTTCAGGGTGGCGGCCAGGTGGGCGCGCAGCTCCAGGGGCTCGATCACTTCCGCATCGGCGCCGAACTGGAGGATGACGCGGGTGGGG
>JAKAMQ010000019.1 GCA_021812805.1 Acidobacteriota bacterium | reverse complement strand
CTGCCTGATCGAGAACGGCGCCTTCTCGCTGAAGCGCGAGCCCAAGGCGGATGCCACGTCCACGGTGGTGATCGCGGCTGAAGACTGGATCGCCCTCAACGAGGGCAAGCTCGATCCCATGCAGGCTTTCATGACCGGGAAGCTCAAGGGCGCGGGCGACCTCGGCCTGCTTCAGAAGTTCCCGAAGTTCTTCAAGAAACCGCAGGTCCAGGCGGGCCCGGTGAAGCCCCTGAAGGATCTGGTGCCCGCGCGACTGGCCCTCGCCGGCGGCGGACTCAAGGTGACGGTGGGCGCCGCCAGCTTCGGCGAGGGGGCCGCGTTGGCTGGGGAAGAGGCTGCCATCCGGGCCCTGGTCTGTGGTCTGTCCGATCCCGGGCCGGCCCTGCTGGGAGGCCAGATCGTCTTTGCCGGGGACATGGCGGTGCTCCGGAAGGCCTGGAAGGCCTGGTCGGCGGAGCCGGAGATCACCTTCCCGGACACCCCGGGCGGCAAGGCCCTGGCGACCCTGCGCAAGCGCTACACCGGTGGCGCGACGGGTTCCATGGTCCTGAAGGTGGATGGCATCGGCTATCGGCTGGATTTCAGCCCCGAGGGACTGGCCATCCGCCCTGGGGAAGCCGATGGCGATGCCCTGGCCATCTCCGATGCCGATTTCGCGGCCCTCAATGCAGGCAAGCTCAACCTCGTGGCGGCGCTCCTGGGGGGCCAGATCTCCGTGAAGGGCGATGTGAGCCGTGTGGCAGCCTACAGCGCCTTCTTCCAGGCTGCGCTGAATCCGGCCCAGGCCCTGCTGGAATCCATGCCCGAGCGGTTCCTGCCCGAGAAGGTCGGCGACCTCGAGGCCGCCGTGGGCTATGACCTGGAGGATCTGGGCTACACGCTGCTGATCCGCAACGGGGCCTGTCTGGTCTTCCCCCGTCTTCTCAAGCCGTGCGACACCGTGCTGAAGGCCAAGCCCGAGGCCTTCGTGGCCATGAGTACCGGTAAACTGAATGCCCAGGAGGCCTTCATGTCCGGGCAGATCCAGATCGAGGGCGACCCCCTGCTCATGCAGAAGGTCGCCAAGGGTTTCAGGCGCCCTGACGCCTGATTCCCCGTATGTCCGAAGTCTGTGCCCAGCCCCGGCGAAAAGTGGCATCGCCCTCGAAGGTTCCGGCCCGGGATCTCCGGCCGGAGCCTTTGGAAGCTGCGGCACAGGCCTCCGCGGCAGCCTGTGCCAAGCCGGCCGCGGCGCGGGGTGTCCCAGGGTGCATCCACCGGTGTGGCCAATGCGAGGAACATCCCTGCCGGCTCACGGGGCAGGTGTGATCAGGCTTCTTCCCACAGTTCCCGCAGGCGCTGGTAGCCTGCGCGGCTGACCGGGAGCCGGGCGCCATCCCGCAGGACGGCTTCCCGATGTTCCTTGCCGTCCTGCTCCACTTTGGCGAGGCGGTCGAGGTTCAGGATGAAGCTCCGATGGATCCGGATGAACCGGGCCGGATCCAGCTGGGCCTCAAGGCTGGCGAGGGTCTGCTGCTTGAGGAGGTTCTTGCCCTCCGTGCGCAGCAGCACGTAGTCATCCTGGGCCTGCACCCAGTCGAGGCGGTCGAGGGGGATCACCGTAACCTTGGTGCCATCCTTCACGACGATCCGTGCCAGGGGACGTCCCTGGCGATTCTCCGCTGCCAGTTGCGTCGCGGCTGGACGGCTTCCCCGCAGGGCGCGGGCCTTGGCCAGGGCCGCCTCGAAACGCTCCTTCGAAAAGGGTTTCAGCAGATAGTCCACAGCCTGGGCTTCAAAGGCGCGCAGGGCATGCTGGTCGTAGGCGGTGACGAAGACCACGGCGGGGCGCTGGCCGTCAGCCTCCAGCAGTTCCAGCACCTCGAAACCATCCAGCCTGGGCATCTGGATGTCCAGGAACACCAGATCCGGCTGGTGCTGGGCGGCCGCTTTCACGGCCTCGAAGCCGTTGGCGCATTCCGCGACGATCTCGATATCAGGATGGGTCGCCAGATGCTCGCGCACCACGGCACGGGCGAGATCCTCGTCATCCACGATCAGGGCTTTCATGGGGTCTCCACGGGAAAACAAAGGTCCACACGGTACTGGCCTTCGCGGATCGCGGCCTCGACCCAGGCCTGGTTTCCGAAGCGCCCTTGCAGCCGCTGCTTCACGTGGCGGAGACCCATGCCCAGGCCCTGGGGTTCCGGGGCGTCGGGATCCACAGGGTTCTCCACCCGGAGCTCGACGCGCCCGGCGGTCAGGGCGGCGCGAAGGCGGATGGTGCCGCCTTCGGGGAGCTGGGCGATGCCGTGCTTGATGGCGTTCTCCACCAGGGGCTGAAGCAGCAGGGCCGGGATATCCGCCCGCTCTGCCTCCGGGGAGATCTCCCACTGGATCGCCAGGCGGGCGCCAAAGCGGATCTGCTCGATGGCGAGGTAGTTCCGCAGAAGATCCAGCTCCTCGGATAGCTTCACCGACGTGTGCTCTCCCAGCTTGAGGCTCTTCCGGAGAAAGTCTGAGAGCAGGACACACATGTCGCGGGCCCGCCCGGGATCCCGAGTGGTGAGGGCGCTGATGGAATTGAGGCTGTTGAACAGGAAGTGGGGGTTCAGCTGGGCCCGGAGGGCCTTCAATTCCGCATCCCGGGCCAGGACGCGGAGTTCCTGCTCCACCCGTTCCGCGTTGCGGGAACGCTCCATGGCCGCCATCAAGTAGTGCAGGGTGAGGACCGCCAGGTAGAGCAGGATGCCGAGACCCGCCAGAACCGGCATGGCCGGTGCGATCCGGATGGGGAGCTGGTGGAGTCCTGGAAGGTTCTGGAGGCTCCAGGCCAGGAAGCGCGCGAAGCCCGTCCAGAGGCCACCCATCAGCACGGCCGCGATGATCCAGGCCGGGGCATGCGCGCCCACGCCTCGCGAGGGCTCCAGAGGCAGGGCGCGGCACAAGTACCAGGCGGTGGGGAACAGGAAGGCTCCGAAGAGTCCCAGTCCCAGGGCCAACACCAGGGCTTCAGCCCAGGTCCAGCCCTGGAGGGTTCCCAGCGCGGCCAACAGCCCCACGATCGGAGCCCACCCCAGCAGGTAGGCCCCCAGGCGGGCGCGACTGGCGAAAAGGGGATGCATCAGGACTTCACCTCGACGCCCCCGAAGAGGGTGAGCCCCGTGAGGATCAGGCGTGGGCGGCCGTTCTGGGCGTCCCCTCCGTGGTAGGTGCTGTCCCCCACGCTGCCCATGATGGAGGTCGCCCGGTTGGCGATTTCCCAGCCCTCGGGAACCCGGATCTCGCCACCTCCGAACAGCACGAAGACGTCCACCCGGGCCTGGGGCTCGGCCAAGGCTGCGTGGCGGAGATCCACCTCGAACCCGCCGAAGATGGCTGTGAGCTCGCCGCCCCGGAGGGCCTGGGTGAGCACCCGGCGCTTGAAGCTGCCGAAGATGGCCGTGCCCTGAAGAAAATCATCCGACTTCTCCAGTTCGGGCGGTACGCCACGCGACTGCTTCAGGGCCTTGACCACCAGCAGGATGCCAAGCGCCACGATGAGCAGGGGCCCCAGGGCATCGGTCAGGTGGAGATGGCTGAAGTTGGCCAGGAGGATGAAGGCGCCCACGAAAATGAGCACCCAGGCGCCGGTCCCGTCGGAACCTTCCTGCCGGAGCTTGGCCACGCCCAGGGCGATCAGGATCAGGGGCCAGAGGCGGAAGAGGAGGTGAGCTTCCACCAGGCCCAGGTTCTCCAGGGTCAGCACCAGACCCATCACGATGATGCCCACGCCCAGAACCAGCTTGGGTGTGAAGGGGCTGGGGGCTTTGGGGTCAGGGTAGGGGGTCATGGCTTTCTCGCGGCAGGGAGCTTCCAGGATCACAGGAATCCGGCGGGTTGATCGTGTCTGGCCTGATCACGTCTGGGGGACCTGACGGGGGATGCAGGGCAGCCAGAGGGTCCGGGCCCTCTTCTCCGTTCAGGCCGGAGGGTCTCGGGTGAGCGGAGGGAATGCCCCTCAGAGCGATGACGAGGCCACCCCAGACCAGGAACAACGGCCACCAACGCTCAAGCAGATCCTCCCGACCGAGCTGGGCGAGGGCGCCTGCGAGCGCCAGGGCCAGCCAGATGTGGCCTCCGAGATGGGCCCATCCGCGCTGGCGGAGCCGGGCCAGGCCGAAGGCTGCAGGGACCAGCGGCCAGAAGGGAAGGGCCCGCCAGGCACCGGGCCAGCCCAGCTGGTCCAGGGTGAGCAGGAGTCCCAGGGCGATGAGGGTCAGCCCGAGGACGAGCTTCGGTGTGCATCGGGGTTTGCGAGGTTCCGCACTCATGATCGGCTCTCCTTGGTGCGGCCCCCCAGGGGGAGCATGAGCCCGAGGAAGGGCAGTCCCAGCGCCATCCACAGCCAGGGATTGGCCAAGATCCAACCTGCGGTTTCCATGGGTTCCTCCCGTCTGAACCAAGCTACGGGTGGAGAGGCGTGCGGGCGAGCAGGGATCGGCGAACGGTGGGGGCGGATCGGTGAGTGGACCTCAGCCCCCGGCCTCCCAGGAAATCCTCCCGCCGCGGCTGCGATCTCGCCAGGCGGCCTCCAAGGCAGGGACAAGGTCCGGAGGGCATTCGAACCGCAGGGTGGCCTCGCGTGATCCGAACCCCTGGTCCAGGATTCGGATCCCGGGGAAGGCGCCCAGCAGGGCAAAGGGGAGATGGGCCAGGGAGAGGTCCACCTGGATCGTACCGAGGCGGACGATGCGGACCTCCTCCCAGAGCCCCTGGGCGTGGGCTTCGGCGAGGGCTCCCTGGACCCCCTCGGTGTAGGCCCGCACGAGTCCGCCCGTGCCCAGTTTCGTGCCGCCGTACCAGCGGATGCAGACCGCCAGGAGATCAGTGGCGTCCGCCCCCTCCAGTACCGCGAGCATGGGGCGCCCCGCTGTGCCCGAAGGTTCGCCATCATCATCGGATCCCGCCGAGGCCACCGGAGCGCCCTCCCGCCAGGCACTGCAGTGATGGGTGGCATCGAAGTCCCGCTTGTGCAGCGCCGCCAGCACGGTGGCCCGGGCCGCCGCATCCGCGGCGGGATGCAATTCCGTGAGGAAGACCGAAGCCTTTTCGCGGAACCGGTGGGTCGCGATGCCCGTCAAACGCCTCATGGATCCAGCATGCAGGCCTTTGTGACCCCGATCAACAATCCGGAGGGGCCCGAGCCGACTCCGGGTCGGTTCCTATCTTTGAAGCCGGGGTGATGTATGCGTTCTGGCGCGATCCTCTTCACACCCACTGCGCTCCGGCGCCGCGATCCCGTTCCCGCAGACCTGGAGATCGCCCAGGGGGCCGAGTTGAAACCCATTGCCCAGGTGGCGGGGGAACTCGGCCTCCGGTCGGAAGAGTTGGAACTCCACGGTTCCCACAAGGGCAAGGTTCGCCTGGAGGTACTCGACCGGCTGCAGGGCGCCCCTCTCGGCAAATACATTGATGTCACCGCGATCACCCCCACCCCGCTGGGAGAGGGCAAGACCACGACAGCTGTGGGGCTGAGCCAGGCCCTGGGCGCCCATCTCGGGAAGCGGGTGGTCACCTGCCTCCGCCAGCCCAGCCAGGGCCCGACCTTCGGCATCAAGGGTGGCGCCGCCGGCGGCGGGTACAGCCAGGTGGTTCCCATGGAGCCGTTCAATCTCCATCTCACGGGCGACATCCACGCCATCACGGCGGCGCACAACCTGGCGGCGGCCGCCATTGACGCACGCATCCTCCACGAAGCTTCGGCCACCGACGAGCAGTTGTTCGAGCGCATCTTCCCGAAAGATCCACACGGAAAGCGCCCCTTCCCGCGCTCGCTCCGCACCCGATGCGAGCGGCTGGGCCTGCGGGTCGGCGACCCCGAAGACCTGACGCCAGAGGAACGGCGGCGGGTTTGCCGGCTGGATCTGGATCCTGCTGCCATCACCTGGCGCCGGGTCGTTGACACGAGCGACCGCTTCCTCCGCGGCATCACCGTGGGACAGGGCGAGGATGAACAGGGCTTTGCCCGGGAGACGGGTTTCGACATCACCGTGGCCAGCGAGATCATGGCGATCCTGGCCTTGACGAACGGCCTCCCCGATCTGCGCCGGCGCCTGGGCGCGATCGTCATCGGGGCGGACCGCCGGGGGCAGCCCGTCACCACGGAAGACCTGGGGGTTGCGGGCGCCATGACGGTGCTGATGCGGGATGCCCTCAAGCCCACCCTCATGCAGACCCTCGAAGGCACGCCGGTCTTCGTCCATGCCGGCCCCTTCGCGAACATCGCCCACGGCAACAGCTCGATCCTGGCGGACCAGATCGCGCTCCGCCTGGCGGAGGTGGTCATCACGGAATCCGGCTTCGGCGCTGATATGGGTATGGAAAAGTTCTTCGATATCAAGTGCCGCGTGTCGGGGTTGCGCCCCGACGCTGTGGTCCTGGTGGCCACGGTGCGCGCTCTGAAGATGCACGGGGGCGGTCCCAAGGTGGTCGCCGGGAAGCCCCTTGATTCCGTCTACCTCGAAGAGAATCTGGCGCTGCTGCGCCAGGGGCTCCCCAATCTTCTGCACCACATCCGCACCGCCCGGAAGTTCGGCGTGCCGGTCGTGGTGGCCGTCAACGCCTTCACCACGGATACCCCGGCCGAACTGGATCTGGTCCGCCAGGCTGCCCTCGAGGCCGGCGCCGAGGACGCCGTGGCCTGCCGGAACTGGGCTCTGGGCGGGGCAGGGGCTCTGGAGCTGGCCCACGCCGTGCTGCGGGCGGCGGAGCGGTCTTCGGGTTTCCAGTTCCTCTACCCCCTGGACCGGGGCATCAAGCAGAAGATCGAGACCATCGCGCGCGAGATCTACGGGGCGGATGGCGTGGATTACAGCCCGGAGGCCGAACGAAGGATCGAGGACTTCACGCGCATGGGCTATGACCGGCTCCCCATCTGCATGGCCAAGACGCATCTGAGCCTCAGCCACGACCCGGCTTTGAAGGGCGCTCCCGTGGGGTTCCGGATCCCGGTCAGGGATATCCGGGCTTCCGTGGGGGCGGGCTTCCTCGTTCCGCTGCTGGGGAGGATATCCACCATGCCTGGACTGCCCACCCGGCCCGGGTTCTACGATGTGGACCTGGATCCCGAGACGGGGCGGGTGGTGGGCCTTTCCTGACGCCTCGCCCCCGGCCCGGGCGCCCGGGTAATCTGATGGCATGGATCAAGGCTTTTTCACCCAAACCCGGGCCAAGCGTAGAAACCTCCGGGTTCTGGCTCATGGGCGCCGCATCCTCTTCCTCATGCTGCCGCTGGGCGCCTTCACGGGTTGGATGATGGGGCTGGCGGTCGCGGCGTACCTCGCCCTGTTCGAGCGGTTCCGGGAACACCTCACCTCCAACCACCTGATCGTCTTCCTGCCGCTGATCGGACTCCCGCTCGCCACCTCGATCCTTGCCCTGGGTCGCGTTGGCGAAGTCTCCCTGGGGGAGGACATCGAGCTTTCCCACAAGGACCCCTACAAGGCGTTCCCGTTCCTGAAATCGTGCGTCAAGGTGCTGGCGTGTTTCGCCACCATCTTCCTCGGCGGCAGCGCGGGCCTGGAAGGGCCTGGGAAATGGTTCGGCGCCGCGGTGGGGCTCCAGTGCCACCGCCTGGTGCGGTACCTGTCCCATCGCCTGAAGTTCTTCCGGCGCCTCCTGGTGGATGCCCACACCATGGTGGCCTGTGGCGCAGCCGGAGCCCTGGCCTCGGTCTTCCGGGCTCCCCTCAGCGCGGCGCTCTTCGCGGCTGAACACGACGGCACGCTGCGGACGCCCAATCTGATCCCGACCCTTGTCGCTTCCGCCTCCGGCTACCTGGTGTTCGCGGCCATGATGGGGCACGCCCCCCTGCTGGCCCTGACGCATCCCTACACCCTCAACTGGCGTGAAATCTGGATGGCCCTGCCCCTGGGCCTGGCCTGTGGATTGGCCTCCAGCTTTTTCAGCGCCACCCAGGCCACGTTCCGCCGGCGCCTCGCGCCGCTCCCCTTGCCCCTGCGGGGGCTCGCCGGGGGGGCTGGACTGGTACTCCTCATGATTCCAGGCCACCTCCTGCTGCCGGAGGTGCCGGTGCTGCGGGGCGGGGGCGTGGAGCTGGTGAACCACCTCCTGGCCGTGCCCCCCAGCCTCCGCATCGCCCTGATCTTCCTCGGCGTGAAGCTCATCGCTACGGCCTTGACGCTGGGATCAGGCGGCATCGGCGGCACCTGGCTGCCGACCGTCGCCATGGGGGCCTGCCTGGGCTCGGCCTTCGACGCCTACTTCCTGCCCAACTACCCGGGGCTGCTGACCATGCTGGGGGCCACGGCCTTTGCGGGGGCCTTCAACGAGACCATGCTCGTCCCGGTGGTCTTTCTGGCTGAAACCACCGCCCAGGCGGCGTTGGTGGTTCCGGCGCTGGTGGCCACGACCGTGGCGTACCTGGTGGCGCAGGAATGGGATTAAGAGTCCTAATACCCCCCCCCCACAGGGCCTCGTCGGGGTTTTGTCAGGCACTCTAAGGCTGGATGAGGCTTTCGGGAACCTTTCCTTCCCGGGTGAGATCAAACATGTGTGAAATGGGTTCTGTGATGTCTATTGGCCGCCCCCTCCTGCGCAGGTTTTCCCTGGCGGCATGCCTGTGCCTTTCGGCCGGTGTGCCCCTGCTCCATGCGGATGATGCCACCCCGCCGCCCGCCAAGAAGGTGGACCTCGGAGATGCGTTCCAGAAGGGCCCCATCGCCCTGGATGCCAAGGTCATCCGCTCAGTCTCCGGCCACCCGCCAGAGCACCTGCCCCTCTTCCAGGTGCCTGTCCTCCGCTACGAGGATCAGGTCCAGATCAGCCTGTCCGGCGAGGCCTTCGATCCCCGAGTCACCCAGGCGGATTGGACCCTGGTGGTGGTCTTCCTGCCCAGGACCGTGGCCCCGACGGACCGGGGCGTGGTGGAGCTCCGCCTCAAACGGAAGGGGGATGCCATGGTGGCCGCGCCCTTCAAGGCCCCCTACGATGCCATCCCCATGTTCTTCCTGGTGCCGGATACCGGAGGGCGGCGCAAGATCCTCACGGATCTCTCGGCCCATCTGGATGCCTTCCGTTCCATCTGCCTCAAGCTCTCCGACCTCACCGAGCAGCGGGCCCACGCAGACCAGTTCCTCGCTGGGCTCAACACCATCCAGCAGAACCAATCCCCGGCTTCGTACGATTCATCTCTCTTCAACTTCCTCAAGGCCTACGGCGCCCCGGTTTCCCAGGATTTCCAGGTGTTCCTGGCCAGCAATGACACCTCCAACCTGGCGAAATTCCAGTTCCTGACGCAGGAGTTCACCCGGACCAACCTTCTGTCCCCGGGGTCCGACAGCGGAGGGGATGGCAGCGTCAGTCTCCAGGGCCAGTCGGTCTCCGGCCCCATGCGGCCCGCCTCGGCCTATGTCGCCATCGCCTTCGATCTGGTGCAGATCTTCCAGAACCTGTGGCCGGGCCACCAGTTCCAGTACGTGCCCGCCCTGGCCCGTGATTTCAAGGGCAGCCATGCCGAGCTCTGGTACGGGGACTGGATCCACACCACCGGGGCCGTGCGCGGCGCCCTGGTCTTCAGCCCCTGCCGCTGGAAGGATGCGGAGCTTCCAGCCTTCACCTTCGACCTTCCTGCCGATGGCAACCTGCTTCAGCCCTTCGGGAGGCTCCAGATCCACCCGAAGGCCAAGAGCAACCAGCCCTTCGCGCTCTACGGCCACGACTGGCGCCTGGTCCTCGAGGGCCCGAAGGGGGCGCCTGCCCTCGCACCTCTGCCGCTCGCTCCCAGTCCGGATCACCAATCCTTCATGATCCTGCCCGGACCCGCCCAGGACGCCCTCCGCAAGGCCGATCTGCTCCAGGTCCAGGCCCACATCGAAGGTGCCTGGGGATTCGAACCCGTCGCCTCGCCCGGGGTGGCGCTCCCCGCCGGACTCGACCCCACCTGGCGCCCCACGGGCGACGAGAAGGACCACTTCATGGAGGGCCAGGCCTGCCATTTCCGCCTGCCCGGGCCCTGGGCTGCGTGTGTGGGTCGGGTCATCTTCCGTCCCGCGCAAGGCGGTTCCTCGTTGGAAGCCAAGCTGGAGGCGCAGCCAGACGGCTCGCGCCTGGCGGCCTTTACCACCCTGGCCGGACCTCCGGGGCCCGGCACGCTGGAACTCCGCCTCAGCGGATCGGAGCAGCCCAGCCTGTCGGTGCCGCTGCGCCTGCTTCCGCCACTTCCGGTGGTGGACCATGTGGAAGCCCACCAGGGCGAGAACAGCGTGCTGGTGGTCGGCAGCCACTTGAGCCAGGCCACAGCCTGCCGTTTCGGTGATCTCGTGCTGCAGCCGGGCCAGAGGACCCGGGAGGGCTGGACCTTCGTGGCCGCCAAAGGAACCTTGCCCGGAGAGGCAGGCAGCCTGCTCCAGGGGGCACTGCACCTCGGGGACGGGCGGGTGCTCTCCCTGAAGGATGTGCTGCTGCTGCCGCCCCGTCCGCAGCTCGGGGTGATCCAGGTGATCCCCGAGCGGGCGCCCAAAGGGCTTCCGCTGACCGCAGACCACCCATTGATCCCGCCGGATGAGCCCGTGCTGATTTCCATCCTGTCCGGGCGCAAGGGCGCCTATCCCTTCGGCCACAAACCCCAGCTCCGGTTCCGCGCCACGGATGATCCGGAGACGATCCATCCCCTCCCCCCGAAGCACCTCCGGATGGTGGGGCGCGGGGAACGCCTGTTGGCCAGCCTCCGCATGTCGGACCTCATCGGCTCCTCCGGGGCCGGGCACCTGGAGGTGCAAGTGGCTGATGCCAAGGCCGGTGCCAGCGCCTGGGTTCCCCTCCAGCCGCTGTTCCTGGAACTGCCGGTGGTGAAGTCCGTCCAGCTGGATGGAACCGCCAGCCGCTTGATGGGCCCTTCGCTCGAGACGATCGAGGCGGTGGCCCCCGCGCCCACAGGGCCCTGGACACCCTTCAGCTTCAGTTTCCAGGAGGCCGGCGAGGAGTCGGGCCCTGCGCCCGCCGGGGCCCCCGATGGCAGCCTCTTCCTGAAACTCTATGGGTGGCCAGATCTGGCGGTCCGTCTCCAGGGGCCGGTTCCTCCGAAGGCAGTCCCGGCACCCACGCCTTCGATTCCCGTCCCAACTGCCCCCATTCCGCCCAAGCCGCCCGTCGTGACACCCCCCCAGATGCCACAGCCTCCCGCCACAGGGAAGGGGGGGCCTGCCTGATTCTGTACGCACCGAGGGCCGGAAGGCAGACGCCCCTCCGGCCCTCGGTGATGTCGGGTGCTACATCGCGTTGATGATGGCGTTCAGGGTGGGGCTGGGCCGCATGGCCGCGCTGGTCCTGGCGTGGTCGGGGTGATAATAGCCGCCCATATCCACGGGCTTGCCCTGGGCCGCGATGAGTTCGCCGGCGATCGCCGCTTCGCTGGATTCAAGCTGCTTCGCCACGGGGGCGAAACGGGCCTTCAGCTCCGCGTCCTTCGTCTGGGCGGCCAGGGCCTGGGCCCAGTAGAGGGCCAGGTAGAAATGGCTGCCGCGATTATCAATCTGGCCGACCCTGCGGGCCGGGGACTTGTCGTTGTCCAGGAACTGGGCGATGGCCTGATCCAGGGTTTCCGCCAGCACGGCGGCCTTGGCGTTCTTGAAGGTGTTGGCCACGTGCTCGAGGGAGGCCTGGAAGGCGCAGAACTCGCCCAGGGAATCCCAGCGGAGGTAGCCCTCCTTCTGAAACTGTTGGACGTGCTTGGGGGCGGAACCGCCCGCACCGGTCTCGAAGAGGCCGCCGCCGCCCAGGAGGGGCACGATGGAGAGCATCTTGGCGCTGGTGCCCAGCTCGATGATGGGGAAGAGGTCGGTGAGGTAGTCGCGCAGCACATTGCCGGTGACGGAGATGGTGTCGAGTCCCTTGCGGATGCGCTCGCAGGAGACCTTCATGGCTTCCACCGGGGGCAGGATGCGGATGTCCAGCCCGGTGGTGTCGTGGTCATTGAGATAGGTTTCGACCTTGGCGATGATCTGCGCATCGTGGGCCCGGGCCTTGTCCAGCCAGAAGATGGCCGGGGCGCCGGAAAGCCGGGCGCGCGTGACGGCCAGCTTCACCCAATCCTGGATCGGGGCGTCCTTGGCCTGGCAGCCGCGGAAGATGTCGCCCTCTTCCACGGTCTGGGAGAGCAGCGTCGCCCCCGTCTCATCCACGATGCGGATGGTGCCGGCGGCGGGCGCGAAGAAGGTCTTGTCGTGGGAGCCGTATTCTTCGGCCTTCTGGGCCATCAGGCCGACATTCGGGACGCTGCCGATGGTGGCGGGATTAAAGGCGCCGTGCTGCTGACAGTCCTCGATGACCGCCTTGTACATCGTGGCGTAGCAGCGGTCGGGAATCATGGCCAGGGTGTCGTGGAGCTTGCCATCGGCTCCCCACATCTTGCCGGCCTCGCGGACCACCACGGGCATGGAGGCGTCCACGATGATGTCGTTGGGCACATGCAGGTTCGTGATGCCCTTGTCGGAGTCCACCATGGCCAGGGCCGGACGCTGGGCGTAGACCGCCTGGATGTCAGCCTCGATCTCGGCGCGCTTGGCCTCAGGCAGAACCTGGATCTTGGCGTAGAGATCCCCCAGCCCGTTGGCGGTATTGACGCCCAGTTCCTGGATGGTAGCGGCGTGCTTGTCGAACACATCCTTGTAGAACACGGACACGGCGTGGCCGAACATGACGGGATCGGAGATCTTCATCATGGTGGCCTTCAGGTGCAGGGAGAGCAGCAGGCCCTCCTTCTTCGCGGCCTCGATCTGCTCGGCGTAGAAGGCCCGCAGGGCCTTGACGCTCATCACCGAACTGTCGAGGATCTCACCGGCGAGGAGGGGCAGCTTGTCCTTCAGCACCTTCACACCGCCGTCCTTCGCCACGAACTCGATGCGGGCCGTGGTGGCCTTCGGGAGGGTGGTGGAGGTCTCGCTGCCATAAAAATCGCCAGCGGTCATGTGGGCCACGCGGGCCTTGGAATCCGCCGCCCAGGCAGCCATCTTGTGCGGGTGCTTCTTGGCGTAGTTCTTGACGGAAAGGGCCGCGCGACGATCCGAGTTGCCCTCGCGGAGGACGGGGTTCACGGCGCTGCCGAGCACC
Source organism: Acidobacteriota bacterium (assembly GCA_021812805.1). GTDB lineage: Bacteria > Acidobacteriota > Holophagae > Holophagales > Holophagaceae > Geothrix. Next base: position 13,736 of record JAKAMQ010000019.1, on the reverse strand, counting down.
TTGGCATAGCGGGCCTGGATGGCCTTCTCGGCCTCGTTCTTCGGCTGCTCGGGATAGTCGGGCACCGGGTAGCCCTGGCTCTGGAGTTCCGCGATGGCGGCCTTCAGCTGGGGGATGGAGGCACTGATGTTCGGCAGCTTGATGATGTTGGCTTCAGGCTTCTGGGTGAGCTCCCCCAGCATGCCGAGGTTGTCCGGCACCCGCTGGGCCTGGCTGAGCAGCTCGGGGAAGGTGGCGAGGATGCGGCCCGCCAGGGAGATGTCGGAGGTCTCGACGGAGATGCCCGTGCCCTTGGTGAAGGCCTGGATGATGGGGAGCAACGAATAGGTCGCCAGGGCGGGCGCTTCGTCAATGTCAGTCCAGATGATCTTCTGCGTGGTCATGTCTCTCTCCGCAAAGGCAGGCATAGCAGACTCCCATGTAGGAAGCCTCGCATCAAGGAGCTTTCTTGCCTGTCTGGGCAGGTTGGGACTTCGGTCACGCCGCGGTTTCAGCTCTCCACCGGCATGGAAGTTCCGCCCGACGCGCGGACTTCTCCGCGGGTCACCGCGAAGTCCATGCGGCCAAGGTTCACGCCCCCGAAGCCCACCTGGAACACGAGGGTTTCACCCAGCGCCTGGGGCAGGCGCGTCGGTACGTCGAGGAAGGTGTGGGTATGCCCGCCGATGACGGCATCCACGCCGGGAACATGGGCGGGCAGACGCAGGTCGTCGTAGGCGCCGTCCATCTGGTAGCCCAGATGGGAGAGCACCACCACCAGATCCACCTTCTCTGTTTCACGCAGATGCTTCACCACGGGCCTGAGGCTCTCATAGGGATCCCTCCAGCCCACGCCCACATGGTTCTGCGGGGATACCAGCCCTGCGAAGGCCACACCGACACCGGTGATGCCGACCTTCACCCCGGGAAATTCGCGAACCATGTAGGGCCGCATCCGCTTCGCAAGGTGGGGCGCCCCCTTGAAGTCGAAATTGCAGTTGATGAAGGCGAAGGGCGCGTTCGGGTGGTTCATGGCTTCCATGGACTCCATGGCGGCCACCAGCATGTCCACGCCGTTGTCGAAGTCGTGGTTGCCCAGGGTGGTGGCGTCATAGCCCATCATGCGCATCAGGCGATAATCGAGGCGCCCCTTGTAGAGATTGAAATAGGGCGTGCCCTGGAAAGTGTCCCCGGCATCCAGCAGCAGGGAGGCGCCTGTCGCGGCGCGCAACTGCTTGATCAGCGTGGCACGCCGCGCCACGCCCCCGCGACCGGTCAGGGTTCCGTTCCCGGGTCCGAAAGGCTCGATGTGCGAGTGGGTGTCGTTGGTGTGCAGCAGCGTGATGCGCCCGGATGCCGGCGCGGCCGAGGCCGCGCGGAGAGGCACAGCCGAGGCCGCGGCCGCAGCCCCGAGGGTGGCGATGAAGTCGCGACGTTCCATGCTCGGCTCCCTAGAGGCTCAGCTTCTTCTCTCGGATGGCTTCCCGGAATTCCGGCGGCACCTGGTAGCGCCCAGGGGCGGGGGGCAGCAGCTCTTTGCCCGCTTTGTCCAGGGCCGCGCAGCGATCCAGCATGACCTGGCGCAGGGTCAGGCCGGTGCGGACGAGGTTCCGGCCCTTCCTCAGGGTCGGGATGGAGTCTCCGCCCCCATAGAGGTAATCGGTGGTGGCCACGTGCACCAGCGCGGTTGGATCAATGGGCTTCCCATCGGCCCAGGTGACGGTGAGGATGGGGTTCTCCGGGGTGCCCGAGACCTTCACGAGTACTCCCGAGCAGGGCTCGCCACCGCGATGGAGCAGGCCTTCCCGGACCACCTGGATGACTTCTGCGCCGGTGAGCTCGATGATCACCACCTCGTTCTCGAAGGGCATCACCTCATAGATGTCCTCCACCTTCAGTTGGCCCCGGCGGAGATTCGCCCGCAAGCCGCCGGAGTTGGTGAAGGCGAAGGCCACGGGCATGCCGATGGCCTTCGCCGCCGCCGCGCGCATGGTATCCGCTACCCAGTAGCCCAGCAGGTTCTCCTCCCCCGGGCGCCCGCGGAAGAGTCCGAGTGGAGCCTTGACCAGAGGTTGTCCGAAACTCGCCTTGATCTTCGCCGCGTAAGGCGCGAGGTAGGCGGCCATCACTGGATCATCGGGGATGCTTCCATCCACCGGGATGCTCTGGACCAGGCCCGCTTTCACCTTGGCTGGAGCCTGGGCTGCCGCCAGCGTGGCGAGCAGCGGGACGATGAAAAGGCTACGCATCCATGGATTTGGCCGCACGGCTGGACTCCAGGAAATCGGCGCGGGCTTGCCGCACCTTGAGGTCATGCTGCCAGAAAAGCGCAGCGGTACGCAGGAACCAGCCCAGCAGCCAGGCGTTGATTGCGGCTGCACCCAGCTGAAGCAGGAAGAACCCCCAGACCCGCCCGGAGGTGGCCCCTCCCAGGCGCCACGCCAGGAACAGGATCAGGAAAGACAGGAAGCCCCTCGCGGCGGTTCCGCCAAGCATCAGGAGGGTCCATTGCACGGGGTGGTCCCAGAGCATCCGGGCGTGCCAACCCAAGTGGCGACCGTAGGTCCTGCGAGTGGCGCCGGGCACCCGCGTGGTCCGCCCCATCCGGAGCAGCCACCATTGAAGATTGAAGGCGGACACGGCGGCCATGACCACGAGCGGGTGGCCCACAAACGACGCCCAGCCGAGGGCCTGCAGGCCCGAATGGCCGATCCATCCGAGCACCGAGGAGAGACACCAGGCCACAGCCACGAGCGGAAGGAGCCCCACCAGCAGGGTATCCAGGGCGCCGAGCAGCCAGGGCCCCAGCTTGGCAGGCAGAGACGCCGTTTCTGCCTGCATGCGCCATCCGCACCAGAGCACGATGATGAGGCCCAGGCCGAGGGTATGAACCGTCAGGGAATTCACCGGGTGGTGGCGAAGCCCTCCATTCACCCAGAGTTCCCAGATATCCCGGGCGGTGATGCCCTCCCCCCAGTGACTGGGCAAGGCACTCTGGCCCGCTGTCTTCTGGAGGAGCAGGCCCCAGCTGAACGCAGGCCCGGCCATGGCCAGGGCCCAGCCGCCGAGCAGACCCCAGCCCCAGGGCGAGAAGCCACCGGAGAGGGCGGGGCGCAGGAACGTCCACGGGCCCCTGGGCGTCTGATCTTCAGAAAGTTGGATGGTGGCAGGCGGGGCTTCGTGGTCCATGGGCATCCATTCGAGCACTCCATGAAACCACATCCCGCCCGCCCCGGCGTGACAGGCGGTTGACAGGACGGAGGCTCCGCGGTCTCATCTTGCCCATGGTGCTGTCCTTCCCGCTCCCCCTCCGGGGCTTCCATTGCGAGGCCTGGTGGTGGTGTGGCGGCTCGGACGGCTCCCCTGGCGAGGCCTGACGGCCCGCCCTTCCCGGACCCTCCGAGCCCGACCCCGTGGTCGGGCTTTTTCGTATTCGGATGAACACCATGTTCCTGCTTCGCCATCCCCTTGCGGCTGATCTCATCACGCCTTTGGCGGCCTATCTGTCGCTGCGGCCCCTGGGAGGGAGCCTCCTGCTGGAATCCAGCGACCAGGGGGAGCGGGTGGGGCGGTACAGTTTCGTCCTGCTGGACCAGGGCGAGGCCTTGCGGCTGCCTCCTCCGGCGCAGGGCTGGGTCCAGGCCCTCCGCCGATTCGCGGGCCCGGCGGCGGAGGCCACCGCCTTCGATCCCGACGCCGAACTGGCCCCTGCGCGCGAGCCGCTGCCCCTGGGCGTGGGCTGTGCGGGCTACCTGGGCTTCGAAGCCCTGGGCGCCCAGGAGCCCTCCCTGCCCCAACCCGCCGCAGACCACCTTGGCCTCCCGGGGCTGTGGGTGCGCCGTTTCAACACCGCGCTCGTGTTCGATCACCTCCACCAGGTCGCGGAGTTGCAGACCCGGGATGCGGATCGGGAGGCGGGCTTCCATCGGCTTCGCGCCTTGCGAGAGGCCCTCTGCGCGGGGGGTCCTGCGCCCGAAACGGAGGGGGCCATCCCCTCGATCCGCCCGCTGCTCACCCGCGAGACCTACGAAGGCATGGTCGTCCAGGCGCAATCGCGCATCCTCGACGGTGATGTCTACCAGCTGGTGCCCAGCCAGCGCTTCGAAGTGGCGGATCCGCCGCCGCCCCTGGCCGCCTACCGCCGCCTGCGCCGCTTGAACCCGAGCCCCTACGCCTTCCTCCTCGAATGGGACGGGTTCGCCCTGGTGGGTGCTTCGCCGGAGATGCTGGTGCGGGTGCAGGATGGCGAGGCCGAGACCCTGCCCATCGCCGGGACCGTTCCCCGCGGGGCCACCGCCGAGGAGGACGCGGCGCGCTTCGAAGCGCTCCGGCGCAACCCGAAGGAGCTGGCGGAGCACCAGATGCTGGTGGATCTCGCCCGGAACGACCTGGGTCGGGTGGCCGTGCCGGGCGGCGTGCGGGTGGAGCGGCCCCTGGCCCTCCAGCGCACCAGTCATGTCCTGCACCTCACCACCACGGTGAAGGCGACGCTGAAAGCCGGTGTGGACGCCCTGGATGTGCTGGCCTCCGCATTCCCTGCGGGTACGGTGAGCGGGGCGCCCAAACTGCGGGCCTGCCAACGCATCGCGGAAATGGAGGGCGAGATGCGCGGGCCCTACGGCGGCGTGCTCCTGCGCCTGGGGGACGATGGGGCCCTCGACACCGCCCTCATCCTGCGCACCGCCGTCTATGCGAAAGGAAAGGCGTACCTCCAGGCCGGCGCCGGGGTGGTGCGGGCCTCGGATCCCGCTTCCGAGTACGTCGAGACCCTGCACAAACTTGGCGCCGTGGCCCAGGCCCTGGGTGTCCGGATCGAGGGAGGTGCCCGGTGATCCTGCTCGTGGACGCCCTGGATTCCTTCACCTACAACCTCGTCCAGGCCTTCGAGACCCTGGGCGCCGAAGTCCGCGTCGTCCGCCACGACGCACTCACCCTGGCTGATGCCGAGGCTCTGCGGCCCGAGGCCGTGGTCCTCTCGCCGGGCCCGGGTCACCCCACGGAGAGCCCCGCCCACATGGCCCTCGCCGCCTCCGACTGGGCCGTGCCGATGCTGGGCGTCTGCCTTGGCCACCAGGCCCTGGCCGCGGCCTCGGGCGGGCGGGTGGTGCGGGCGCGGGAACCCCTGCACGGGGAGGCCACCCCGCTGGCGCACGACGGCACGGGGCTTTTCCTGGGGCTTCCCGAGGGCCTGCCCGTGGGCCGCTACCACAGTCTCATCGCTGATCCAGAGACCCTCCCCACCTGCTGGCGGGTGACGGGCCGCAGCCCCGGCGGGGAAATCATGGCCATGGCCCACCGGACGCTGCCCCGCTGGGGCGTGCAGTTCCATCCCGAAAGCATCCTCACGCCCGACGGCCCCGCCATGCTCGCTAACTTCCTGCAGCTCGCGAAGGAATCCACCCGATGACGCTCCTGACCACCCACAACCCCATCAGACCGCTGCCCGAGACCACCGCGGCCGAGCTCATGCGCACCTTCATCAACCAGGACACGGACGCCCTGCTGGTGGGTGCCTGCCTGGCCCTGCTGGCCCAACGGGTGCCTGAGGCCCACGAACTGGCGGCCTTCGCCGAGGCCCTCGCCGAGGTGGCCGTGGCGTTCCCCCAGGTGCCCGAGGGCGCCATGGATGTGGTGGGCACGGGGGGGGATGGTGCCTCCACCGCCAACCTCAGCACCCTGACGGCCCTGCTGCTGCCCGCCCTCGGCGTGCCGGTGGTGAAGCACGGGAACCGCGCCGCCACGGGCGTTTGCGGCAGCGCGGACCTCCTGGAAGCCCTGGGCTACGACTTGGCCCGGGGCAGCGCCGAGCTGGCCGGAGACCTGCAGCGCCACCGCTTCGCCTTCCTTTTCGCGCCGGCCTACCACCCGCTCCTGGGCCGGCTGCGGGAGATCCGCCGGCGGCTGGGGATCCCCACCATCTTCAACCTGCTGGGCCCCCTCCTGAACCCGGCGACACCGTCTTTCCAGATCCTGGGCGTGGCGCGGGAAGAGCTGGCCGCGCCCATGGCAGGGGCTCTGACACGGCGGAGAACCCTGCGCCGCGCGTTCGTCGTCCATGGCAAGGACGCGGAAGGGAAGGGGTTGGACGAGCCGTCCATCGAAGGACCCACCACGGTACTCGACATGGTGGATGGGCACGTCTCCGCTCCGGTGGTGCTGGTGCCGCGGGATCTGGGCCTGCCCCAGCCGCCCCGCCATGCCCTGCGGATCCGGGACCGCGCCGAAGCCCTGACCGTGGCCCGGGGCCTTCATGGGGGTGCGGGCCACCCGGATTTCCGCCCACCCGTGGCCGACGCGGTGGCGCTCCAGGCCGGTCTCGGCCTCCTGCTGCACCGGAATCAGGGACTCGCGGAGCTGCCGGCTGCCTTCCGGGAGGCCCGCCTGGCCCTGGATTCCGGCTTCCCCTTGCCTTTTCCCACGACCGGGGAGGTGTGCGCATGACCCGTCTTCCGGATCCCGCCACCCTGGTCCAGGGCACGGGCCTGCCGTCCACCTCTCCGCTTCAGCGAGTGCTGGTGTCTGAACTTAAACGGATTCAGCACATTCAAGTTGAACTTCGAGGTCCCCACGCAGTCCCGGGGGGCTTCGAGGCGGCCCTCCGGGAGTCGGTTCAGGCCCGGGGCGGGGCCGTCATCGCCGAGTACAAGCAGGCCTCGCCCACCCTCGGACCCTTCGCCGCCGGGACGCCGCTGCTGCCCCAGCTCCAGACCTACCGGGAGGGCGGGGCCGCGGCCCTTTCCATCCTGGCGGAGCCGGCCTTCTTCCGGGGCGACCCGGACCATCTGCGGCAGGCCGCCTCGCTCGGCCTGCCCCGGCTCTACAAGGGGTTCGTGCTGGCGGAAAGCCAGCTGGACGAGGCCGCCTCCTGCGGGGCCCAGGCCGTGCTCCTCATTGCCCGGGTGCTGAAGCACGCCACCGCAGCGTTCGCAGATGCCGCCCGGTGCCGCGGATTGGAGCCCCTCGTGGAACTGCACGACCTCACCGAGGTGCCCTTCGCCCAGGCCGCTCAGAGCCGCCTGGTGGGCATCAACGCCCGCGACCTCGCCACCTTCACCCTCGGCGAGCCCTCCGCCGCGCCCCTGCGCCGGGCCTTCCCCGAAGCCGTGCTGATCCGCGAATCGGGCCTGGCCACCCCAGGGGATGCCGTAGCCTCGCTGCAGGCCGGTTTCGACGCGGTGCTCATGGGCGAGGCCCTGATGCGCAGCCCTGATCCCCGGGGTTTCCTGGCCCGCGTGTTCGCCGGCCTGGCACGGGAGGCCTCGTGAGGCTCCTCGCCAAGGTCTGCGGCCTGGCCCGGCCGGAGGATGCGGCCCAGGCCGCCGCGACAGGCGCGGATCTCCTGGGCTTCGTCTGGCATCCGCCCAGTCCCAGGCACTGCGGGGATCTCTCCCTGGCCGGGCCTCACCTGGACCGCGCCGTGCTCGTAGCGGTGGCCGAGTCTCCCGAGGCCATCCTCGCGACCTGCCGGACCTTCGGTTTCCGACGGGTGCAGCCCTATCTCCCCCCTGCGGAGCGTGCCCGCGGCGCGACCCTGCTCCGGGAAGCGGGCCTCTTCGTCCTCCTGCCCTGGCCCGATGAACCAGGCCAGTTGGACGTTCCGGCGGACCTCTACCTGTGGGAGCCCAGCCCAGCTACGACCGGCGTGGCCGGAGGCTCGGGGCAGGGACACGCGATGGCCCACCCACCGCCGGGCCCCTTCCTGCTGGCCGGAGGGCTCGACGGGACGAACCTCGCCGAACGTCTCTCCCGGTTGCCCCTGGAGGCCCGTCTGAACCTGCGCGGGTTCGATGCGGCCAGCCGCCTTGAGGAGGCGCCGGGCCGGAAAGACCCTGGCCGGGTCGCCGCCTTCATCCGTTCTGCGCACACCCTGGAGTCGCCATGACCGATGCTTTCGCCTTGCCCACCCGCTTCGGCACCCAGGCGCTGGGCGGCTGCTACGCGCCGGAAACGCTCATGCAGCCGCTCCTGGATCTGGAGGCCGCGTTCTGCGGGGCCCTGGCGGATCCAGCCTTCCAGGCCGAGTTGAAGGCCGAGCTCCGCCAGTTCGTGGGCCGGCCCACGCCGCTGACCCCCGCGCCCCGCCTCGCCGAGAAGCTCGGGCTGAAGGCGCTGTTCCTCAAGCGGGAGGATCTGGCCCACACCGGTGCCCACAAGATCAACAACGCCCTGGCCCAGGCGCTGCTCGCCCGGCGCATGGGCAAGACCGAGGTCATCGCCGAGACCGGCGCCGGCCAGCACGGTGTGGCCACGGCGGCGGCCTGCGCGCGGCTCGGGCTCCGCTGCACGGTCTTCATGGGTGTCACGGACATGGCCCGGCAGGCGCCGAACGTGGCGCGGATGCGCCTGTTCGGGGCCACGGTGGAGCCGGTGGCGGCGGGGCAGGGCACCCTCAAGGAGGCCGTGAACGAAGCGCTCCGGGCCTGGGCGGGCCGCTGCACCACGGCGCACTACATCCTGGGCTCGGCGCTCGGGCCCCATCCTTTCCCCACCCTGGTCCGGAGCTTCCAGACCGTCATCGGCGAGGAGGCCCGGGCCCAGGTTCTGGACCAGGCGGGTGCGCTGCCTGACGCCGTCGTGGCCTGCGCGGGCGGAGGAAGCAACGGGCTGGGCCTGCTCGTGCCCTTCCTGGGCGACCCCCTGCGTCGTCTGGCCGTGGAAGCGGGCGGGCATGGCCGCGCCCTGGGGGAGCACGCCGCGCGCCTCGATGGCGGGCGGCTGGGTGTGCTGCACGGCTGCAAGACGCTGCTGCTCCAGGACGAACACGGTCACACGGCGGAAACCGCCAGTGTCAGCGCCGGCCTCGACTATCCGGCTCTGGGCCCCGAACTGGCGGCCCTGGTCCTGGACCGGAAGGTGGAGGTGCGCCGGGCTTCCGATGACGAGGCCCTCGCGGCGGCCCGCCTGCTCTGCGAATCCGAAGGCATTCTGCCCGCGCTGGAGAGCAGCCATGCCCTGGCTCTGCTGTCGGCCCTGGCGGCGGAGGGCGCGGCCACGGTCCTGCTGGGCCTCAGTGGCAGGGGCGACAAGGATCTCTCCACCTACCAGTCCCGCCTGGAGTGCTGACATGGCTCTGAATCCGCTGCTCCCCTTCCTCATGGCCGGCGATCCGTCCCTGGAGGCGCTGCCGGGCTACCTGTCCGAGGCCCGCGCCCTGGGCCTGGAGGCCCTGGAGCTGGGCCTGCCGCACTCGGATCCCATCGCCGACGGCCCCGTGCTCCAGGCTGCCGCCCACCGCGCCATCGCCCGCGGCGCCACGCCCAGGCGCGTGCTGGAGGCACTGGCGGGCCTCACTGACAGTCCGGATCTGATCCTGTTTACCTATTTGAATCCGCTGCTGCAACTGGGGGTGGCGTCCCTGCTGCGTCTGCTGGAACCGACACCGGTGCGGTCGCTGCTGGTGGTGGATCTGCCCTTCGGGGAAGAGCCGGAGTTCGAAGCTGCGCTGCGCGAGGCGGGCTATCCCATGGTGCCGCTGCTGGCCCCCACTACCTGTCTGGAACGCGCCCAGGCCCTGCTGGGAACACGGCCGGATCCAGGCCCAGACGCCCCCTTCGCGCAGCGTTTTGCCTATGTGGTGGCTCGCCTGGGGGTCACCGGCGCCGGGCAGGGCACGGATCTGGCACCCGTGCTGAGGCGGGTGGATGGTCTGAAGGCGATCTCGAATCGCCCCTTCGCCGTGGGGTTCGGCTTGTCGGACCCCGGGAGCCTGCAGGCCGTACGGGCCCTGGGTGCCACCCCGGTCATCGGGAGTGCATTGGTGGCGGGCTTGACCTCCGGTAGCTCGATCAGGACGGCCCTCAGCGCATGTTTGGGTTGATGATGCCGGCATCGCAAATAGATTCCACAGGCGGCAGCGTTCAGGACGGTTGCAAGCCCCACGCGATTTGGTATCGTGATCCATCCTTCACTTCGGAATTGGCTGGCAACAGCCCACAACCCCCGGAACACGGGACAGGAGCACTGCTCACATGACGAATCGCTCGCGCCTCACCCTCACCGCCTTGACGCTGGTGGCCGTCGGCGCCTTCGCCCCCGTGGCCCAGGCTTCCGGTTTCCAGCTGCGGGAACAGAGCCCCAGTTCGCAGGGGAATGCCTTTGCCGGCGTCACCGCTGGCGGATTCGACATCAGCGCCCAGTTCTTCAACCCGGCCACCCTGGCCCTCTACTCGGGCCAGCAGTTCGCCTTCGGCGGCACCCTGATCGCCCCCAAGGCCGACCTGAGCAACGCCTACGGCAGCCGGACCTCCCTCGTGGGCGCCTTCGGCTATGACCCGACCATCAGCGGCCCCACCTCCCACAAGAACTCTGCGAAGAGCAAGGTGGCGCCCGAACTCTACGGGATGTGGAGCCTTACCGATGACCTGAAGCTGGGCATCGGCATCAACGGTTCCTACGGGTTCGTCACGGAATACGACAGCAACTTCGTGGGCCGCTACCACGCTCTCAAGACCGATCTGGCCGTCATGGACATCGCGCCCAGCCTGGCTTACCGGATCAACCCGCAGTGGTCGGTGGGCGTGGCGTTCGTGGCCCGCTACGCTGATGCCACCCTCACCAATGCGGTGGACTTCGGTCTGGCTGGCATGACCATCGGCACGGTGCCCGGCACGCTGGATGGCACCTCGCAATTGAAGGGCAACACCTGGGCCTACGGCTTCAAGGCTGGGCTCACGTATCAGCCTACGGAGGCCCTGCGTATCGGCTTGGCCTACTCCGGCGCCATCAACATGAACCTGAAGGGCAACGTCTCCTTTACGTATCCCTCCAACATGACCGCCAGCCAGCTGGCCTACATGCAGAACTCACTGGGCCTCCGGAACCAGCCCGGGGAGGCGGAGCTGAACCTGCCCGCCAACGCCTCCTTCGGGTTCAACTACAAGGTGAGCGACATGTTCTCCTTCCAGGGGGAAGCGGCCTGGACCGGCTGGTCCAAGTTCAAGACCCTGGATGCCAAGTTCATGAGCAACACGGCCCCGCAGATCACCGATTCCCTCACCGAGGAACACTGGCGCGACACCTGGTTCTACTCGCTCGGTGGCAACTGGAAGCTGAACGATGTCTGGAGTGTGCGGACGGGTGTGGCCCATGACCAGGGGGCTGTGACGGATCCCTACCGGACCCCCCGCATCCCCGATGCGGACCGCACCTGGGTTTCCCTGGGCGCGAGCTACGCCTTCTCCAAGTCCTTTGCTGTGGATGCGGGCTACTCCCATCTCTTCATCAAGGATTCCAGCGTGATGCTGGCGACCACCGCCTCCCAGTCGGATCCCAACTTCACCCGTGGGAACCTCAACGGCGATTTCAAGATGGACATCAACATCTTCGCTGTGCAGGCCCGGTTCAGCTTCTGAACGGCGCCGCCTCCATCTCCATGAGGAAGGGGGCCGAAAGGCCCCCTTCCTCATGATGGGAAAGCGGCCAGGCCTATATCCGCTCGACCGCCATGGCGATGGCGTTGCCGCCGCCGAGACAGAGGGCCGCGACACCACGCTGCTTCCCCTGCCGCTCCAGGGCATGGAGGAGGGTCGCCATGATGCGGGCTCCGCTGGCCCCGATGGGATGGCCCAGCGCCACCGCACCGCCATGGATGTTCACGCGTTCGGGTGAGAGTTTCAGCTCATGCAGCGTGGCCACGAGCTGGACGGCGAAGGCCTCGTTGATCTCCCAGAGCTCCACCTCCCCGGAGGCCCAACCAACCTTGGCCAGGAGCTTCCTGATAGCCTCCACCGGCGCCATCAGCACCCATTCGGGATCCAGGCCGGCCGTGGCCGTGCCGAGGATGCGGGCCTGGATGGCAAGCCCATGGGCCTTGGCATAGTCCTCCGTGGTGACCAGCGCGGCTGCGGCGCCATCGTTCACGCTCGGGGCATTGCCTGCGGTCACGGTGCCGTCCTTCTTGAAGGCGGGGCGCAGCCTGGACAGGGATTCGAAGGTGGTATCGGGGCGGGGGCCCTCGTCCTCGGTGATCAGCACATCCCCCTTCCTTCCGGGCACGGCGATGGGCACGATCTCAGCCTGGAAGGCGCCGGAACGCATGGCTTCCAGGGCCTTCCGGTGGCTCTCCACGGCCCAGGCATCCTGCTGGTCCCGGCCCACGCCGTACTTCTGGGCCACCAGCTCTCCGGTGTGCCCCATGTGCTGGTCGGTCATGGCGCACCAGAGCCCATCCAGAATCATCGCGTCCTTGGCCTCCGTGTGCCCCATGCGGGCCCCCGCCCTCAGCTTGGGCATGAGGTAGGGCGCGTTGGACATGGATTCCATGCCCCCGGCGAGCACCACGTCGTGGTCCCCGAGGCGCACGGCGTTGGCGGCGAGCTGGATGGCCTTCAGGCCGCTGCCGCAGACCTTGTTGATCGTCAGTGCAGAGATGCTGGAGGGCAGGCCACCCCGCAGAGCCGCCTGGCGGGCGGGCGCCTGGCCCACCCCGGCGCTCACCACGTTGCCGAAGATGGCTTCCGTAGGCATCGCACCTGGAACCGCGGCCACCAGGGCCTTCACCACCTGGGCCGCCAGATCAGGGGCTGCCAGGGGCGCCAAGCCGCCCTGGAACTTCCCGATGGGACTGCGGAGGGTCTTGAGGATGACGGCACGGGACATGGAAACTCCGGGATGAGGCCATCAGCCTTTGGCTGGCGGCTGATTCGGGGCCGTGGGGCGGTAGGGCAGGGGATCCTCGTCGAGGGCGCCGAGATCCAGGTTTTCGAGGTTCAGGGTCGGTGAGGGCGGCAGGTAGAGATCCGGGGCTTCCTCCTGGATATGCCGCCGGGTGCGGTCCATGAGGGCCTCGACCTCGCGCAGGAAGCGGGTGCGTTCCATCTTCAGGTTGCGCAGCTGCACTTCCAGCGCCACCACCTGCTGCTGGGCCTCGCGCACGATCTCCTCGCCCCGGAACTGGGCTTCGCGCAGGAGCAGTTCCTTTTCCCGGTTGGCGCCATCCAGGACATCCTCGCGGGTGCGCTGGGCCTGGAGCAGCGTCTCGCGGAAGATGCGGTCCTGGTCCTGGTACTGCCGGAGGTGCTCCCGGAGGTTGAGGACTTCCTCCTTCAGCTTCTGGTTCTCCGTGAGGAGTTCCTCCCACTCGGCGGCGATCTCGTGGAGGAATGTCCGCACTTCGGCCTCCTCGACCCCACGGAAGGCCTTCTCGAACTCCCGGCGCTGGATGTCGAGCGGGGTGAACTTCATGGGAGGCCCTTTCCGGTTCGGCTAGCTGCCCAGCGCGTGCGCAATGACGCCTCGAATCAAGTAGAGAAGGAAGACGGCGATCATGATGTCGAAACTGATGCCCCCGATGGGGGGGATCAGCGAGCGGATGGGGTGGAGGATCGGGTCTGTCACCGCATGCAGGCCCCGAACGAGCTTGTTCCGCGGATCAATGGGGAACCAGGAGATCAGCGCCGCGGCGATGAGCAGATAGATCAGCAGGCTCAGAAGGTAGTACGCGATCAGGAAGATCAGAGTCATGGGCAGGATCCGTTCGACTCGATCATGATAGCGGGGAGCGAGGTCTCATCATGCGGATCGGCATTTCCTGCTACAGCACCTTCGGCGGCTCGGGCGTGGTGGCCACCGAAGTCGGCAAGGCCCTGGCGGCCCGGGGCCATGAGGTGCACCTCCTGAGCCCCAGCGTGCCGCCCCGGCTGGTGGGGTTCGAGGACCGGATCACCTTCCATGAAGTGCGCGCAAGCCCCTACCCGCTGTTCGAGGATTCACCCTATTCCATCGCGCTGGGCTCCAAGATGGCCGATGTGGCCGAGCAC
>JAKAMQ010000186.1 GCA_021812805.1 Acidobacteriota bacterium | reverse complement strand
CTGGGCCCGGTAGTCGGGCGCCTGGAGGTGCAGGGCAGGAGGAGCGGGAAGGAGCATGGTGGCCTTCAAGAGAAACGTGCCTGCCAGGATGACCAGGATGGGCGGGATGCTGCACCGAGATCAACGTAGGGCTTGACGGTGGGAACCGCGATGCACATGATTGATGTGGATAATACATGTGGAGTGGCCATGCAACCCCTCTACAACTTGGATGCGCCGAAACGGCCTGTCAATCTCTCCCTCAATGGAGATCTGGTGAGCCTCGGCAAGGAACTTGGGCTCAACCTCTCCGGCGTGGCGGAGGAGGCTCTGGCCTATGCCGTACGTTCCCGGTTGGCCGAACAGTGGGCGGATGAGAACCAGGACGCGATCGGAGCCTACAACCGCCGGATCGAGACAGCGGGTGTGTTCAGCGATGGGCTGCGGTCTTTCTGATGACTGTGTTCGCTGTGCACGAGAACCTTGATCCCCGGACCCGAGGCGACATCCCGTTCCTTCTCGATGTGCAGTCGGAGGTGCTCTCCATCCTGGGCACCCGGGTGGTGGTGCCGCTGTACCGAAGGGCGGCTGTCGGGCCCCAGGTCATGACCCGCCTCACGCCAGAGCTGTCGTTCCAGGGGCAGGAGCTGGTGGCCATGGTGCCTGAGCTGGCGGGTGTCCCCCGGCACCGCCTGGGGCCGGCCACCGGTGATCTCGCGGGTGCGCGGGCGGAGATGCTTCAGGCGCTGGATCTCCTCCTGACGGGATTCTGAAGGACGTCCCCGCGGCGTCCTGACTCCGGGTATAGTGCCGGGGCGCGGGTTTGCGGTATGCTGGGTGGTTGTCTGGACACGGCTCTGGAGGAGAATCCATGACCATCAAGGGTGGGCTGCTGGAAGGCAAGCGGGGCCTGATCATCGGTGTGGCCAACAAGCGGTCCATCGCCTGGGGCATCACCCAGACGGTGGCGGAGGCTGGCGCGCAGCTCTGCCTGACCTACCAGAATGAGCGCCTGGGCGACAACGTTCGCGAACTGGCGGCGGAGCTGAAGCACCCCCTGCTGCTGCCCATGGATGTGGGCAGCGACAGCCAGATCGTGATGGCCTTCGATGAGATCCGGAAGAAGTGGGGGAAACTGGATTTCCTGGTCCATGCGGTGGCCTACGCGCCCCGGCAGGCCCTGGAGGGCCGCTTCATGGACACCAGCCGCGAGGATTTCCGCGTGGCCCACGACATCAGCGCCTACTCCCTGGCCGCCGTGGCCCACGCCGCGGCGCCCCTCATGGCCGAGGGCGGCGCCATCGTGACCCTCAGCTACCTGGGCGGCACCCGGGTGGTGCCCAACTACAACGTGATGGGCGTGGCCAAGGCCAGCCTGGAGGCCAGTGTGCGCTACCTGGCCGCGGACCTCGGCCCCCAGGGCATCCGCGTGAACGCCATCTCCGCCGGCCCCGTCAAGACCCTGGCCGCCTCGGGCATCTCGGGCTTCAGCACCATGCTCAAGCACCACCGCGGCCGCACCCCGCTCCAGAAGGACACCGAGCCGCGCGAAGTGGGGGATGCGGCGCTCTTCTTCGTGAGCGCCATGGGCCGTGGCGTCACGGGACAAGTGCTCTACGTGGATGGCGGCTACAGCATCATGGCGGATTGAACCCGCGCAGGCGGTGGCGAGCAGGCGGTCCCCCCTCGTTCATGGCAGACGTGGCGTCCCGGCTTGGCCGGGATGCCACGTGGGGGTGGAGGAGGGGGGACATCGCGAGCCGAAGGCGAGCAGGCGGTCCCCCCTCGTTCATAGCAGGACTGCGGCCCGCTGGGTGGCCTGGGCCCGCTGGGCGGGCGTGAGGGCGCGGGCCTGGAGGATCACGAGGAGCTTTTGGAGCGGCGGAAGGCCGTGCCGGGCGGCCACCAGCATCCAGGCGTAGCCCTCGACCGGATCCAGGGGAAGGCCGCCTCCCCGGGTGTAGAGAAGCCCGAGGGCCAGGGCCGCCTGGGGATCCCCCTTCCGGGCCCGGGGGAGCAGGAGGGCCTGGGCTTGGCGGTCCAGGGCGTCGGCCCGGGCGGGATCCGTGGGGCGCAGGAGGTTGGCGGCGAGCGCCAGGGCATCCGTATCGCCCTGGGCGGCGGCGGCGAGGGCCCAGTGCAGGCCCTCGGCGGGATCCCGGGGCAGGCCCTCTCCCGCCAGGAGCAGCCGGGCCAAGGCCAGCTGGGCCGGGGCATGGCCCTGGAGCGCGGCCCTGCGGTACCAGTAGGCGGCCTTGGCGGGATCCTGGGCCAGGAAGCCCTGGCCTCCCTGGCGGAGCAGGCCCATGACGTATTCGTCCCCCGCGCGTCCCCGGGCCACACCCCAGAGGCCCCGCAGGGTGGGGCGGGCATTCCAGAGGCAGGCCAGCAGGAAGGTGGCGGCCAGGGTCGCGGCGCTGAAGCGGAGGAGGCGGGCCAGGGCCGTGCGGCTGCTGCCGCCCCGGAGGTGGAGGCGGAGGGCGTAAAGCGCACCGAGGACGGCGGTGGCTCCCAGGGCCTGGATCAGGGGGAGCAGGGCGGCGGTGCGGAGGTAGGCCCCGTTCATTTCAGCCCCGCCAGGGTGTCCAGCACGTCCTGGACATGGCCTTTCACGCTGACCTTGGGCCAGATGTGGCGGAGGATGCCGGCGGGATCCACCAGGAAGGTGCTGCGGATGATCCCTTCTGTCTCCTTGCCGTAGGCGTATTTCAAGCCATAGGCGCCCAGGGGCTTGAGCAGGGCGCAGTCGGGATCGGACAGCAGGGGGAAGGTCAAGGCCTGGTGGGCGATGAAGGCCTGGTGGCTCTTGAGGCTGTCCCGGCTGAGGCCGTACACCTGGGCGCCGAGACTCTGGACGCGGGCCAGGTTGTCGCGGAAGTCGCAGGCCTCCGTGGTGCAGCCCGGGGTGCTGTCCTTGGGGTAGGCGTAGAGGATGGTCCAGGCGCCGCGCAGATCGCGGTCGGTGACGGTGCGGCCCTGGTCGTCCTGAAGCGAGAACGGGGGAAGGGGCTGGCCGACGAGGGGGCTCATGCGGGCTCCGGGGAAAGGGTGGAGATCCATGCTAAGGCCAAGGCCAAGAGCAGGGCGGACCATCCCAGGGGCGTGGGGTCCACGGTCAGCCGGGGCAGCTCCTCCGCGAGGATCCGGCCCAGGCTGTCGTGGGTGGGGCCAGGCCCCAGGCCCAGGGCGGTCAGGGTGGCTTCCCCCCAGAGGGCGCCCAGCCAGGCACTGGGGAACAGGGGCCGGATCTGCTGGAGCCCCCAGGGGGACCAGCGGCGCAGGCGCGAGGCCCAGCCTGCCCCCAGGAGGGTTTCCGAAAGCCAGGCCGGTGAGCGGCGGAAGGCTTCCATTCGGGCCCGCAGGGGCGGTTCGAGGTGAAGGGCCAGCAAAAGCGCCAGCAGCAGCACCAGGGGCCCTTCCCCGAGGCCGCCCAAAGCTGCTGCCAGGGGGATGAGGAAGAGCAGGGGCGGCAGGTTGCGCAGGGCGGACAGGGCGCCGCGCAGGGGCCGGCCCGCCAGGGCCAGGAGCAGCCCCAGGGTCAGGGCCAGGAGGGCGCAGAGGCTGGCGGTGCCAAGGCTCCGCGCCCCCGCCAGCAGCAGGCGGAGCAGGGCGTCCCGGCCCAGATCATCCCGACCGAGGGGATGCAGCAGGGCCGGGCCCGTGCCGCCCCGGAAGGGATCCAGGGGCAGGTCGGGCAGTGCCAGGGCCACCAGAAAGGCGAGGCGCCACCTCATGCCTCCTCCCGTTCCAGGGGGAGCGCGGCGAGCCAGAGAAGGGCCAGCACCAGGATCCAGGCGGCGAGGCCGGCCCGGTCCCGGCGGGCGATGCGATCCATCCAGTCCGTGCCGAGGCCCGGCACGCCGAGCAGGCGTTCGAGCACCAGCCCGGCGGTGAGCCACAGGGGCAGCCGCGCGGCGAGCCACCGGCCCCAGAGGCGGGCCAGGGCGAGGTGGCGGGCCCGCAGGACCGCGCGGCGGCCCCAGGCTTCCGGGAAGGGATACTCGGGTGGCAGGGCCTGGGCCAGCCACCGCGCCTCGGCGGGCAGGGCGGCCAGGAGGAAGGCCAGCACCCAGCCCGGCAGGCCCGGAGGCCCCCAGGCGCTGGGCCAGAGCACCAGCAGCAGCGCGCCCCAGAGGAGATCCGGTGGGGCTTCCACGAGGGCCAGGGCGCGCCGGGAGGCCAGGGTGGGGCCCCCGGCCCAGGCCAGGAGCGGGGCGAGTACGGCCAGGGCGCCCAGGGCGAGGAGCGTGGGGGCCAGGGCGTGGACCGGGAAGGCCGGTGGCCGCGCGGAGCGCCAGAGGGCGCCCGGCAGGAATAGGGCCAATCCCAGGCCCAGGGCCCAGACCGCAAGCCCCTGAAGCCGGTCGCGCATCAGCGCGTCCAGGTCCAGGAGGCGGGACCGGGCGTGGTCAGGTAGAGCCCGAGGGGGCCGGTGGTGGCCTGGAGCCGCCGGTCCACCCAGAGGATGCTCTGAAAATCCACCAGGGGGAGCGCGCCCGGCGCCCGGGCCCAGAGGCGCTGGAGCTCGTTCCAGGCGGCTTCTCCCGGGGCCCGGAGGCGGGCCACGAGGGGTGCCAGTTCCGGGGCCTTCCAGCCGGTGAAGTTCATGGGCCCGGACGGTTCCATGTACTCCAGGACCGACCAGGGATCCGGCTCGAAGGCGGCAATGAAGCAGGCCAGCTCGAAGCGGCCGGACTGGAGACGGGCGACGAGCAGGGCCTGGTCCACGGGCACCAGGTCGAGCTGGATGCCCTCCCGCCGGGCCCGTTCCCGCAGGGCCATGAGCAGCTTTTCCACCGGGCCGTCCTCCGCCGCGTAAAGCAGGGTGAGGGGCCGGTCCTTCGGGAGGGGCTGGGGCGGGGCCTGGATGGCGCAGGGCGCGAAGCCCAGGGCTTCCGGCAACAGCCCCCGGCTCGGCCGGGCGCCGGCCCCCAGCAGGTGGGGCGGGAAGGCCTCGGCTCGCCAGCGTTCCAGGGCCTGCAGGGGCGCCACGCCGGCCCGGCTCCAGACCACCAGCTGGTAGGGCTTGGGCTGCACCAGCACGCGGTAGGCCGGGGGCGGCGCGGCCAGCAGGCGCGCCGGCGGCTGGCCGAGGCTGAGCCACCCCTTGAGCAGGGCCTGGTACTCGGCCTGGCTGTCCCCCAGGAGACGGAAGCGGAGACCCGGAAGGCTGGGGTGAAGGAAGTGGTCCCGCCGGTCCAGCCGCCAGGCCCCGGGCTCGCGGTGGAGCAGGAAGGGGCCGCTGCCCTGGTCGGGGTGCCCCTGGCGGGCGATGGGCACCCGGGCCAGTTCCATCAGCAGGCGGCCGGGCGGTTTGGGGGAGGACAGCACCAGCTCGCCGTGGTCCACCCGGGCCTGCACGCCGTCCACGATGGCGTGCCGGGACGGACTGGCGCTGGGATCCGTCTGGAGGGCCCGCAGGGTCCACAGCACATCCCTGATTCCGAGCGGGGTGCCGTCCGGGAACCGGGCATCCGAGCGGAGCCGGAAACGGAGGCTGCCATCCTTCTGGATCTCCCAGCGCGTCGCCAGGCGGGGCACCATCCGGCCCGCCGGATCCACCCCCACCAGGGCATCGCCGGTGAGGGCCTGGAGAATGGCCTGTTCCTGGCCTTCGCCCCGCACGAAATCCAGGGGGCCGGGATCCCGCGTGAAGCCATCCTCCACCCTCTGGGCCAAGGCCAGGGTGGCGATCAGGGCGAACAGGGCACCGGCGAGGCGCGTCAGCATGCAGGCTCCAGATGCGGGGTTTCCTTCAGCATGCCAATCCTGGGGGGCGGCTGCCAAGCTCGATCGCCCCGGGGCTTGCTAGGAGCCTGTCCAAGTATTCGAGTGCCCCGCGCTGGTTCCAGGCGGGATGCGCCGCCAGGAACGGCCCGCAGGGCAACGTGGCGCGTTGTTCCAGGGCCGTGACGC
>JAKAMQ010000185.1 GCA_021812805.1 Acidobacteriota bacterium | reverse complement strand
CGCAGGTGCTGCATGTGGGCATAGATGTACGCCGGGCTGTTGAACTGGTACTGATGCTCGAAGACCGTCCGATCACAGAAGGAGCAGGTGTAGGGGCAGCCCCGGGACGTGATCATGGTGGCCCCGTGGCGTTGCACGTAGCTGAAGAGGGGCAGGTGGTACCGCTCGGGAAAGCCGGCCAGCTTCTCGTAGGCGGGGAAGGGAAGCTCATCCAGGCGGGTGAGCCGGGGCCGGCGGGGATTGGTGACGATGCGTTCGCCATCCCGCCACACCAGGTTCGGGATGTCGGCCAGGATCTTGCCTTCCGCCAGGTCCAGCAGCGGCCCTTCGCCCTCGCCCAGGCAGAGGCAGTCCAGCTCGGAGAAGCTCTCCAGCAGGGGCGCCCCCAGGCTGGAGGCATGGGCGCCACCCACCACCACCCGAAGCCCGGGCCGGGCCCGTTTCAGCCGGGCCGCCAGATCCACCGCATCCATGAACCCCGATGTGGTGGCGGAGAAGCCCACGAGGTCGGGCTCCGTGGCCAGGATCTGGGCGGCCTGGTCCTCCAGCGACGGCGGAGCCAAGGGGCCCAGGCAGTCAACCACCGCGGTGGGGTATCCGTGCCGTTCCAGCCAGGCCGCGAGCGACAGGATGCCGATCGGGGCCATCCGGTTGGCCAGCACGGAGAAATCCGGCTGCCCGGGAATGAAGTTGAACCCCGAGGGCTGAACCAGGGTCACACGCATGGGCCGCCTGGGGAAAAGGGGCGGCCTGAGTCCAGATCCTGGGAGCCGCCGCCCCGAAGATACCACCGGGGCGTTTCCGGTCCCGCCCGATCAGCGTCCGGGTTCCAGACCCTCCGGAATGAACGCGTACGGAAGGGGATCGGCCACGCCAGCCTCCTTGAAGCCGCGGAGGCGGAGGTGGCAGGAATCGCAGTGCCCGCAGGCCTCGGTCTCACCCTGGTAGCAGGACCAGCTGAGGTGCAGGGGCGCGCCCAGTGCGAGGCCCTGGCGCACAATCTCGGCCTTGCGCAGGTGCAGGAGGGGCGCATGGAAGGCCAGGCGCGTCTCGGGCTTCGTGCCCAGGTTGGCGGTCTGCTCGAAGCTGCGCAGGAAGGCCTCGCGGCAGTCGGGGTAGCCGCTGCTGTCCTCCTCCACGAAGCCCACGAAGATGGCCGTGGCGCCCAGCACCTCGGCCCAGCTCACGCAGGTGGCGAGCAGGTGGGCGTTGCGGAAGGGCACGTAGCTCACGGGCACGCCGGCGCGGTCGGGATCGCCTTCGGGAAGCGCGATGGTGGGGTCGGTGAGCGCCGAGCCGCCGATGGCCTTCAGCGAATCGAAGCCGATGATGAGGCGCCGGTGGGCGGGCACGCAGTAGAAGTCCGCGATGTCCCCGAATGCCCGGCGTTCCCGGGCCTGGGTCCGCTGCCCATAGTCCGCGTGCAGGAGCGCCAACTCGAAGCCCGCCGCCTTCGCCAGCGCGGCGGTGACGCAGGAGTCCATGCCCCCGGAGAGGGAAACGACGGCGAGTTCAGCCATGGTTGAAGGCCTCGGCCCACTGTTCCAATTCGTCCATCCTGCGCTGAAGCTGTTCGGCTTCCGCGGTGTCTGCCGCCGAAGGCGGCAGCTGGTACGGGGTTCCGTACCGGATGACGCAGGTGGCGAAGGGGAAGGGGATCACCATGCGGTCCCAGGTCTTCAGTTCGAAGCTGCGGTCGAAGGCCAGGCTCACGGGGACGATCCAGGCGCCGGTCTTGCGCGCCAGGGCGATGGTGCCGGGTTTCAGCTGCAGGAGGGGCCCCCGGGGGCCGTCCGGCGTGATGCCGAAATCCCAGCCCTGCTTCACGGCCTGGATCATGCGCACCAGGGCGCGCGCGCCATCGTCGCTGGCGGTGCCGCGCACGGCGTGGATGCCGAACCAGCGCCAGGTGGCGGCGCTGCGTTCCCCGTCCCGGCTGTCGCTGGAGAGGATCGCCACGCCCCGGGCCTCCCCCGCGGAGCCCCGGCGGCGGAACGGGTAGGCCAGGGGCATCATGAAGAGGCGCCGGTGCCAGAAGGCGAGGATGAACCGCGCGTCGCGGGCGGCGAGATCCTCGACCGCCTCGAACCCCTCGCGCCGCACCCGCAGGGTGTAGGACCAGAGCTTGATGAGCCCCGCGCCCAGGAAGGGGATCAGGCGGAAGGTGAGCCACACCGAGACGGGCGAGCCCAGCGGTCGGCCGCGCTCCGCAATGGCCACCGGCGCCCGCATCAGGCCTCCCCGCCGAGGAGATCCTCCCGGGTGATCGGGTAGAGCGTTCCGCAGTAGTCGCAGCGGACCTCCACGGCGCCGGGTTCGTGGAACAACTCCTCCCTCTGGGCCTTCGGGAAGGTGCGCAGGGTGGCCAGCAGGGCCTCGCGGCTGCAGCGGCAGCGGTAGGACAGCTCCGCAGTGGACTGCAGCTCCGTGCCCTGGCCCTGGGCCACCCAGTCCGCCAGGAAATCCGGTGTGCGCTCCCAGAGCGGCACCACATCCAGTCCCTCGATGGCCTGGACGAGCCGCGCCAGGCGTTCCGGCGGACACTGGGGCAGCGGCTCCACCAGCAGGCCTCCGGCCTCACCGGTGCCGGGATCGCACCAGAGGGTGACGCTGGCCTGCACCTGCTCCGACTGCTGGAGGTAGTGCTCGATCTGGGTCTGGATGCCGCCCTCCACCACGGGCAGGGTGCCGATGTAGGGCTGGCCCTCTGGATTGGAGCGCATCACCTGGAAGAGGCCGGGGCCCGCGATCCAGGGACCGCTGGCCTCCTCGCGGACATCCAGCACGCCGCGCACGGTGCCATCGGGCCAGGTGTCCGCCACCACCGCCTTGGCCCGGCCCGCGCCCTTGAGCAGGAGCTGCAGCCGCTCAGCGAACAGGGTGCGGCTCTGCAGCAGGGCCGACGCGGCGAGGAGCTCCGTCAGGCTGGCGCAGGCCTCGGCCTCGAGATGGGGATGGCCCCGGCGGACGCCGTCCCACAGCGGGCTGGCGTCGAGGCTGGACAGGCGGATGTGGCCATCCCGGGTAAGCGCCTTGAACACCCGGGCCTGGGGGGGCATGTCGGTCATGGCTCCTGTCGGCAAGGGCTCCGGCGGGGCGGTCGCCAGAGGGGGAACCCTTCATTGTGCCTACGCTGAACGCTGCCGTCCCCAGGGAATCCAGGCCCCCAGGCGGGCAAGGCGCGGCGCAGGTGAGCAGGCGGTCCCCCCTCGTTGATATCAACCCGGGGGGACGGGAGGCGGCTGCCGGCGTCCCCTGGCTTCCGCCTCGTCCGGGGGCACCCGGTCCAGCCAACCCGCACGCACCTCGCCCTCCGGGGCATCGAACATCGGGTAATAGGGCTTGATGTCGAGCAGCGGGGTGCCGTCGAGCATGTCCACATCCTCCACCACCAGCCAGCGCCCCTCCCGGCCCACCAGCCGGACGAGGCTCAACCCCAGCGCATTGGGCCGCGCCGGATGGCGCGTGGCGAAGATCCCTCGGGCCCGGTCGTCCATGAATGGCACGACCGTGAGCTTTGCCGGTTCCGCCTGGTGCAGGCGATAGACGAGGAACAGATGGGAGAAGCCCTCGATGTCCTCGAGGCCCGCCGCGAAGGGTTCGAAGAGCTCCACCCGCCCCCGGAGGCCCCGGGCGAAGCGCGGCTGGATGGGCGCGGCATTGGGATCCTGGTGGGGCGAATGAATCCGGCCGATCGGCGTGATCAAAAGGGGGCTGGGGATGTCCTCCATGGGTGTCTCCTCTGGAAGAAGCGCGGCGGTCAGAAGCCCACCATCACGGACAGCACCAGGCTGTCGCCGCCCTGGGCGCCGCTCTGGCCGGGGCGCGGCGCCAGGAAATTCCGGCCCCGGTGGATGTAGTCGAGCTTGATCTTGCCGTCCACGTACTGCGCGGGGTTGAAGAGGTAGTTGTAGCCCAGGATGGCCTCGACGTACTTCGGCGTGAAGTCGCTGCCGGTGGGGGCGCCCGTGGCAGGATCCGTGGTGTAGGGATCGCTGGCGGTGTACCAGGCGTTCCCCTGGTTGAAGTCCAGGGCGTCGTAGCGCGCCGTGAGCCAGTGGCGGCCCAGCTTGAGGGCGCCGGACAGGGTGAAGCCCAGGTACCTCTGGTCCAGGGCCTGGCGCAGGGCCTTGACCGGGACGGCGGTGCCCGCCGGGAACACGGAGGGATAGCGCCGCCCCAGGAGCCCCGTGGAGACTTCCACCGCCCCCTGCCAGCGGCGGTCATCGTAGAGGTAGTAGGCGCCGAGGTTCGTGGTCCGGTCCTTGGCCGCCAGGACCGCCGCGGCGTCCGGCGCGCGGGGGCCGGGGAAGGCGCCCGCCACCAGGCCCACCTCGCGCACGTCCGTCTCCCCGGTGCGGTACCAGCCGCCGAAGCTGTGGGTCGCACCATAGGTGGCGTTCACGGCCAGGTCCACATCCTTCTGGGCATTGGTGTCGTTGGCCTTGTAGGTGAGGGTGGAGTCGGTCATCCCGTTGCCGAGGCCGAGGCTGAACTTCGCCGACAGCCCCCGGGGATCCCCCACCTGACAGGTGGCCAGCACCCCGCGGTCGCGCTTCTCCGCCCACATCCGGGCGGTCATGGAGCGGTCGTAGAAGAGCAGCTTCGAGGCCCCCAGGATGGTGGACTCGAGATTCATGGGCATCTTGAACTGGCCCATCTTCACGGTGATCCGGGGCGTCCAGGCATAGGCCATCCAGGCGTCCTGGAGGCTGCTGGTGGCGGCGGGCTGGCTGTTGCTGGAGGTGTTGGGATCGAGCATCACCCCCCAGCGGAGCTGGGCCCCGACCGCCCCCTCCACGTACAGATTGGTCCGCCGGATCGTGAAGGTGTCCTCCTTGAACGCGGGGTTCAGGGCGCCGTTGGCGTAGTAGGGAGCCACCGAAGGCGCCGCGTCGAGGCGGAGATTGTCGTCCAGCATCTGGGTGTACCAGGCCTCCAGCACGGCATGGACGCGAATCGGCTGCTGGGCGCGGAGCAGGGCGCCCGCGGCCGCCACCAGGGCCAGGACGGTGGCGGACATGGGGCGAGGCATGGGCCCTCCGGGAAGGGGATGCCTCCCGGCGGGGGCATCCGGCAGCTTCATGTATAGCCGATCTCCGGGGCATCAACCGCCCCGCATCCGCATTGACGGCACCGGGAATCCGCTCTATCCCTGGAAGCACCTCGGCACCCCGCCCCACGAGGATCCCCATGCGCCGCGCGAGACCTCTGCTCGTCCTCCTGGCCGTGGCCTGGTTGGGGGTCACGCTCCGCGCGGCGCCGTCCCAGCACGTGACCGTCGCCGCGGCCGCGGACCTGCAGTTCGCCCTGGCGGAGGTGGACGCCGCCTTCAGCCGGGCCCACCCGGACATCGCGGTTTCCGCGAGCTACGGTTCGTCCGGGGCCTTCTACGCCCAGATCATGAACGGCGCGCCGTACGATGTCTTCCTTTCCGCCGATGAGGACTACCCGCAGAAGCTGGTCCAGGCCGGGCTCGCGGTGGGCGCCTCCGCCTTCCGGTACAGCCGGGGCCGCCTGGTGCTGTGGGTGCCGAAGGGCTCGCCCATCCCCCTCGAGCGGCTGGGCATGAAGGCGCTGCTGGATCCCTCCGTGCAACGGATCGCCATCGCCAACCCCCGGCATGCCCCCTACGGCCGGGCGGCGGAAACGGCCCTGGCGAAGCTCGGTCTGCTGGCGGCGGTGCGGCCCCGCCTGGTCTATGGCGAGAACATCTCCCAGACCGCCCAGTTCGTGCAATCCGGCGCGGCCCAGATCGGCTTCCTCGCGCGCTCGCTGGCGGTGAGCCCCGCCCTGGCCGCCGCGGGACGCAGCTTCGCGGTGCCCCTGGAGGCCTATCCACCCCTCGACCAGGGCGCCGTCATCCTGGCCCGCGCCCGGGACAACGCCGCTGCCCGGGCCTTCTGCGCCTTCCTGCGC
>JAKAMQ010000184.1 GCA_021812805.1 Acidobacteriota bacterium | reverse complement strand
CAGGAAAGGCGGCCCGAAGGCCGCCTTTCCTGGCCTGCAGGCGTCCTACTCTTCCGCGACGCCGGCCTTGGCGCTCTCATGGGGATGGGCGTTCCGCTTGCCCTGGTACTTGTGCGCCTGCACCTCGAGCTTGTCCATGGCCTGGGTGATGCTGGCGTACATGTCATCCGTGGTGGCCGAGGCCACGAAGGCATTGGTCCGGGTCTTGAGCGTGATCTCGGCTTCATGCCGGTGCTTCTCAACACCGAGGATGACGTGGACATCAATGATGTCGTCCAGGAAGCTGGTCATCTTGTCCAGCCGGTCCTTGGTGAACGCCTTCAGGGGCTCGGTGAGCTCCACGTGGCGGCCGGTGTAGTGGACCTTCATGGGACACTCCTCAAAGTGGGCCGGGCAGCCCGGTCAAGGATGGATGCAGCGGGCCCGGCGCCAGGTTCCGGGTCCGTGTCGGTTCATCGGCGTCGGCGCTGGGAAGCTGGAGGAATCTTCAATTCCTCCCGGTACTTGTTGACGGTGCGGCGGGCGACCTTGATCCCGTCGCGTTCCAGCAGGCCGGCGATGGCCTCATCGGAAAGGGGTTTGGCGGCATCCTCGGCCTGGACGTAGGCCTTGATCCGATGTTTCACCACCGTGGCGGAGACATCGGAATCCTTCGGCCGGGCCGAGAAGAAGTAGTTCAGGTCGTAGAGCCCCTGGGGCGTGTGGATGGTCTTGGATTTCACCACGCGGCTGATGGTGCTTTCGTGGAAGCCCGTGGCCTCGGCCACATCGCGCAGCACCATGGGACGCAGATGCTCGATGCCATGCTCCAGGAAGGCCTTCTGGAGTTCCACGATCTGGGCGGACACCCGCAGCACCGTGCGGTTGCGATCCTCCACGCCCCGGATGAAATCCCGGGCGCTGCGGAAGCGGTCGCGGATGAATTCCTTGTCGGACTTGGCATCCGCGGCGGCGAGGAAACGCGGATAGTCGCCGTTGACGCGCAGGCGCGGCAGGCCTTCGTCGTTGAGGTAGATCTTCCAGTTGCCATCTTCGCCCTTCAGGACGACGACATCCGGCTTGACCACCCGTTCCCCCTCCGGGTCGAAGGCGCGGCCCGGGGACGGATTCAGATGCTTGAGCTGGGCCATGGCGACGGCAAGATCCTCCTCGCTGCAGCCGAGCACCTTGCGCAGCTTGATGCTGTCCCGGAGGCCCAGGAGTTCGGCATGGTCCTGGATGATCCGCACGGCCAGATCGTCCGGCTCCGCGCCCGCATGGGAAAGCTGGAGCAGCAGGCTTTCCTTCACCGTGAAGCACCCCACGCCGGAGGGATCGAATTCCTGAAGGAGTTCCAGGGCAGCAGCCAGGTCGGGCTCGGATACCCCCAGATCCGCCGCGAGCGCGGCGGCGGAGGTCTCGAGTCCGGGTTGATCGGGATCCAGACGCAGGAAACCCTTGGGATCCAGATGGTCAATGAGGCGTTCCACCAGGGCGGCCCGGGGATCATCCTCTTCCAGCGTCTCGTAGAGCTGGCCGATGAGATGATCCTGCAGGGATTCCGTGGCGCTGAGCCGATCCTCCCAGGAGAGGCGGTCCTCCTCGGGCAGGGCGCTGGTGCGGGGCAGGTCCGCATCCCAGCTGTTCTCGGCACCACAGTCGGTCTCCTGGACCTGGGCCACTCCTTCTTCGGTGAATTTCTCCAGGTCGCCCTCGGGATTCATCTCCCCGGCGGCGTCGAGCAGGGGGCCGAGGTCCACGGTGTCCACACCTTCCGGCAGCTCCGCGCCATCGGCGGCCTGTTCGGAGGAGGCGTCGGTCACATCGGAATCGCGACCCTCCTCGATGGCCTCCAGGGTCGGCACTTCGTCCCCGTCCTCCGCCAGTTCCAGCAGGGGGTTCTCCTCGAGTTCCTTTTCGATGGTCTCGCTGAGTTCCTGCAGGTTCATCTGCCAGAGCTTCAGCTTCAGCTGCATGGCTGGGGTGAGCGCCAGGGTCTGGCTCTGGCTCAACCGCTGGGAAAGGAAGGGTCCGTTGGCCATCAGTCGAGCCTGAACCGGTCGCCCAGGTAGACCCGGCGGATGTCGGGGTCTTCTGCGATCTCGCTGGGCCCGCCGTGCTTCATGATCATTCCATCCGCCAAGATATAGGCGCGGTCTGCAATCTGCAAGGTCTCCCGGACATTGTGATCGGTGATCAGGACGCCGATGCCCCGGGCTTTCAGATCCGCGATGAGACCCTGGATCTCCAGCACCGACTTCGGATCCACACCCGCGAATGGTTCATCGAGCAGCATGATGCGAGGCTCGGTCACCAGGGCGCGGGCCAGTTCGCAGCGCCGGCGCTCGCCGCCGGAAAGGCTCAGGCCCAGGGTGTTGCGCACCTTCTCCAGATGGAAGTCGGCCATCAGCCGCTCGCAACGTTCCTGCTGCTCGGCTTTCGGAATGGGCTGGAGCTCGGCGAGGGCCATGAGGTTCTCCCAGACCGTGAGGCCGCGGAAGACACTGGATTCCTGGGCCAGGTAGCCGATGCCCAGGCGGGCACGCCGGTGCATGGGCGCCGTGGTGACATCGTTCCCCAGCCAGCGGATGCTGCCCTGGTCCGGCGCTTCGACGCCCACCACCATGTAGAAAGTGGTGGTCTTCCCGGCGCCGTTGGGCCCCAGCAGACCCACCACTTCTCCGGTTCCCACGCAGAGGCTCACGTCGCGCACGACGATCCGGTCGCCGTAGCGTTTCTGGAGGTTGGCCGCCTCGAGGCAGTGGGTGGGGGTTCCGTTCACACCTTCATCCTTACCATGAGGGGCCCGCACCTTTGCCCTGGACCCGTCCCTGCCAGCGCACCACATGGGGACCGGGTTCCAGTTCGAGGGCATCCCCCTGCCCTTCGCCCAACTGGCCGCGGAGGGACACGCGGCCCTTGGCCTGGATCAGCTTCACGGAGCGGTCCGGGTTCACGGACACCGTGATGGACTGGGCTGCCAGGCTCCACCCCTGGCCGCGGCAGACCACGCTTCCCGTGAGGGTCACCCGCTGGGATTCGCTTTCGCCCTGGGCGGCCCGGACGGCCAGATCCCCATCCGCGGCGGCCAGAACGCCATTCACCCCCTCGGGGAAGCTCAGGACAGCCCCCTGGCGGACAATCAAGGGGCCTGAGAGCCGTTCCCGCAGGCGCGACCAGGCGGCCGGCTGGCCCACCAGGGTCCAGCGGTCCTCCTGCCACAGAAGCCGGGTGCCCCGCAGGGTGCCGCCACCCACCGGGTTCACCTGGACGGGGCCTTCGAAGGACCAGGCCCTGGGATCGCCGCTGCCCGCGCCGGCGCTGAAGGTGCCATCCTCCCCCCGGCCGTAGACCGGGGCCTGGAGGCGCCAGGCGCGGGTGGCGCGCTGGACCACCATCCGGGGCGACGCGAGGCTGTGGCCGGCCCACAGCAGGACGGCCTGCCCCTCGGCGGCGGCCGAGCCCTTCGGCAGGTTGGCGGGCAGATCCGGCCCTTCCCCCTCCCGGAGCAGCACCCGGGGAGCCTTGAGGGTCAGTTGCTGGCCATCGCGGGGTTGATCCCAGATGACATTGCCTTCCAGGCGCAGTCCGGCCGGAGTCCACCTCACCCCATTGGCGGTCAGGCTCTCGATGCCGTCGGGCAGAGCCCGGTGGGCCTTGAATCCCCGCAGCTCGACCTGCTGGAAGGCCTGGCCGGGCGCAGGCCGGGGAGCCCAGCCGCCCGCTGCCTCACCGCGCCAGCCGTCCTGGCGTTCGAAGGAGAGGGGTCCGGGCCAGGTCACCGTGGTCGGGGCCAGATCCGCCACCGAAGCTTGCAGGCTGCCGTCGGCCAGGCGGGCGTGGACCTGCTCCAGGCGGCCCGTCTGGAAGCCTGGGGTGGTCCACAAGCGCCCTGCCTCCATGCCCTTCAGAGTGGCGGGGGCGACCCCAGCCTGGGGCGCCTGCCAGACCACGGGGCCATGATCCACCTGGATGCGGCCATCCGGCTCCCGCCGCCACCCCGCAGGCAGATCCCAGGTGCCCTGGTCCTGCCCTTGGAGGGTTTCCCAGTGCAACGGGGCCAAGCCTTCCCAGGCCTCGCCGTTCCAGCGCAGGGCCGGCGCCGGGCCGGCCATGTGCCCCCGGCCCAGGGGCTGCGTGGTGCCCGGCTGATCCACCTCCAGATCCACGGGCCCCAGCAGGGTCCAGATGCCCTGCTGCCGGTAGGCGGTGGGCGAGGTCATCTGCCACTGGCCCCCTGCATCCTGCATGTGCCCCGTGACCTCGTCCAGCCGCAGGTTCTCCTCCGAGCCGGCGATGGTCTTGTAGTCCAGCACCATCCGGTTGGCCCCGAGCTGCTCCGTGAGGGTGCCGAGGGTGCCGCGGGTGCGCTCGCCGAAGCCCAGGGTATCGCCGCCGGAGGTGCCCCCCGCCAGGCGCCGGGGGCTCGCCAGCATGTAGTAGGTGGTGAGCCCCAACACCCCGCCCAGGAGGCCGTAGCCCAGGGCCCGCCAGAGCGGATGCCGGGCCGGAAGCAGGGACGGAAAGGTCACAGTCCCGCCTCCTCCAGCTGGGCCTCGACCAGCCAGGATCGCCCCCAGCGGGCGCTGTCCTGGGGCGCGGCCGCCAGGTCGAGGAACGTGCCGGAAGGCAGCGCCACCGGCCGACCCGCCCCCGCGAACCACGTCAGGGAGCCGGATACATCTTCGCAGCGCAGGCGCCAGTGATCCTCTCCGAACCGTTCCGGCGGGGCCTTCATCCGGCCCACCAGGCGAACCAGCGGCCACGGGAAGCCCTGGCCGAAGGGCTCCAGCTGCGCCAGGCTTCCGGCCGGGGGGAGATCCTCGGGGCCGCCATCCAGCCGCAGGGCCGGCGGCTCCAGTCCAAGGGCCTGCTGGGCCGCGCCCCGCTGGAGGGCCTGGCGCACGAAGGGGAGATGCGCAGGCTGGAAGCTGAGGCCCGCCGCGGCCCGGTGCCCGCCTCCACCCAGCAGGAAGGGACGGGCCATGGCCAGCAGCTCCCCCAGGTCATAGCCTTCCGGCGCCCGCAGGCTGCCGTGGGCCACCCCGTCCACCACCGTGCAGACGCCCGCCGGCCGGCCACTGGCCCTCATCCGCTGGCCCGCCACGATGCCGAGGACGCCCTTGTGCGCCGTGGGATCCAGGGTCAGATCAAGGGCCTCCGGACCGGGTGGATCCAGGCGCTCCGCCAGCTCGCGCTGGATCCGGCGGCGTTCGCGGTTGAGCTCTTCCACCCGGGCCATCAGACGCTCGGCCTCGGCGGCGTCCCGGGTGAGCAAGAGGCGGACCGCATCCTCGGCGCCCCCCAGGCGTCCGACGGCGTTCAGCCGGGGGGCGAGGCCGAAGGCGATGTCCTGCGCGCCCGGGCTGTTTTCCGCCCGGGCCGCCCGCAACAGAGCCGAAAGCCCGGGGCCGTTCCTCCGGGGCAGCGCGGAGAGCCCGCGCCGCACCAGCAGCGCGTTCTCGCCCTCCAGCGGCACCATGTCGGCGATGCTGCCGATGGCCACCAGCTTGAGCAGGCCATCCAGGAATGCCTCATCCTCGGCCGTGGGCACGGGCACCGCCCCCAGCAGGGCCTGCGCCAGCTTGAAGGCCACCCCCACACCCGCCAGGTGGGGATTGCCGTAGCCGTCCAGATGCGGATGCACCACCGCGCAGGCGCCGGGCAGGGTGTCGCCCAGCCCATGGTGGTCGGTGATGATCCAGTCCAGGCCCAGCTCTGTGCTGGCGGCGACCTCGGCCACGCTGCGCACCCCGCAGTCCACGGAAATCAGCAGTCCGGGATCGCGCGCGGCCTTGAGCTCCTGGATGCAGTCCAGATGGAGGCCGTAGCCATCCGAGAAGCGGTTGGGGATGAAGAAGCTGGCCTCGGCCCCGAGCTTCTCCAGCACGCGTACCAGGAGGGCCGTGGCGGTGACGCCATCCACGTCGTAATCGCCGTAGACCACGATGCGCTCGCGGGCTTCGATGGCCTTCCGGATGCGCGCCACGGCGGCATCCACGCCAGACAGCAGATGGGGATCGGTGCTGCGACCCCAGGCCGGATCCAGGCGCCAGGCCA
>JAKAMQ010000183.1 GCA_021812805.1 Acidobacteriota bacterium | reverse complement strand
GGGGCCCGTGGTGTAGATGGCCGGGATGATCTTCCGGTAGTAGGCCTCCTGGCGTTTGCGCAGGGGGCCGCGCGATTCGAACACGCGCAGGATCTCGTCGCGGTGGCGCCGCCAGGTGTCCCGGTGGGTGACCAGCGCCAGCATCAGGGGCGCGGTCTTCGCCGGCAGCTGATCCAGGCAGGCGGCGTTGGCCGCCTGCCGAACCAACGGATCGCGGATCACCACGAACTCCCAGGGCTGGAGATTGCTGGAACTGGGCGCCAGCCGGGCGGCGTCGAGGCAGCGATCCAACACGTCCGGCGGCACGGGATCGGGCAGGAAATCGCGCACGGTGCGCCGCGAGGCCACCACATCAAAGAAATCCGTCTCAGGCATCGGGAGCCTCCTCGATGGGAACTGGCTGGGCTTTGGTTTCTGGTCGCCCCAGCTTCCGGCGGAGCCAAGCCCACCCTCTCGCCAGGGTCAGGCCCTCGAGGATCTCGAAGAACACGGGCACGACGATGAGGGTGAGCAGGGTGGAGGTGATGATGCCACCCACCACGGCACGGGCCATGGGCGCCCGCATCTGGGCCCCCGCCCCCAGGGCGAGGAAGAGGGGCAGCATGCCGCCGATCATGGCGAAGCTGGTCATCAGGATGGGCCGCAGCCGCACCATGCCGGCGCGGATGATGGCCTCGCGGCGGGGGAGACCCTCCTCCCGCTCAAGATGCAGGGCGTGGTCCACCAGCAGGATGGCGTTCTTGGTGACGAGGCCCATGAGCAGGATCTGGCCGATGCTCGTCATCATGGACATGGAATCGCCCGTGACGAGCAGCATGAGCACCATGCCCACCATGGACAGCGGCAGGCTGAGCATGATGGCCAGCGGAATCTTGAAGCTCTCGAACTGGCTGGCCAGCACGAAGTAGATGAAGAACACCGCCAGGAGCAGGGCCTGGCCCATGTAGCCGGCGGTCTCCTTGCTGTCGCGGGTCTGGCCCAGGAACTCCACCCGCACGCCCTCGGGCAGTTTCCCGCTCGCCTTCAGGGTGGCGATCCTGGCGGCGGCGCCATCGCTCACCTCGCCCAGGGTGGCGCCCTCGTAGTCGGCATCCACCTCCACCTCATCCATGAGGTCATGCCGCAGGAGCTTCGCCGGCGCGATGTCCTCCTGGAAGTGCACCACCTGGTCCAGGCGCACCAGGGGATGCTTCCCGCCGCTCAGATCCTTGGTGCTCTGCACGGTCATGTTCCCCAGCTGGGAGGCGAAGCGCCGTTCGCGATCCGAGAGGCGGACCCGCACATCCCGCTGCTCCCCGGTGGCGTCCTCGTACTTGGCCACCTTTTCGCCATCCACGAGGGGCCGCACGAGCGAGGCGATCAGCGACGGGCTGACGCCCAGGTCCGAGGCCGCCTTGCGATCCACCACCAGGCGCAATTCGGGTTTGCCGCTGTCCAGGCTGGTGGTGACATCCACGGCCCCGGGCACGACCTGGATGGCCTGCTTCACCAGGGGCACAGCCCGCACCACCTGGTCGCGGTCGGGGCCCTCCACCGCCACCATGATGGGGAAGGCCATGCCCCAGTCGCTCACGGGGCCCACGGCCGCATCCACGCCGGGAACCGAACGGAAGGCCGCCCGGATCTCGCGGCGGATGGTGACGGCGCCGGGCCTGCGGCCATCGGCCAGCTTCACGTAGATGCCGCCGGAATCCACCGTGCCGTTGAGGCCGGTGCCGAGGGTGGTGTAGGTGTGGGCCACCCCTGGCAGGGCGCGGATGGCCTTCTCGAGTTCGGCGGCCTTCTCCCGGGTGGCCATGAGGCTGGAGCCGGGCTCGGCCTTGAACGTCACCTGCAGATCGCCCCGGTCGTAGTCCGGCATGAAGTTGTTGCCGAGGAGGCCGGACAAGCCCATGGCCAGGAGGAAGCTGCCGAAGCCGATGCCCATGACGGTCCAGCGGTGGTCCAGAGCCCAGGCGATGGCGCGCTTGTAGAGCCCTTCCCAGCGGTCCAGCTGGCGGCTGAAGGCCTCCACGGCGCGCATGACCGGGTTCCGCCCAGCGTAGTGGACATGGCCATCGGCGCTCTTCTCGTGCTCCGGGTCAGGCCAGACGGAACTGAGCATGGGATCGAGCGTGAAACTCACGAACAGCGACACCGCCACGGCGAAGGCCACGGTGATGCCGAAGGGGAAGAAGAACTTGCCCACGATGCCGCCCATGAACGCCACGGGCACGAACACCGCGAGGATGGACAGGGTGGTGGCGATGACGGCGGGGCCGATCTCCGCGGTGCCTTCCCGCGCGGCGGTGACGTGGTCCTTGCCCATCTCGGCGTGCCGCGTGATGTTCTCGCGGACCACGATGGCATCGTCAATGAGGATGCCGATGGCCAGCGACAGTCCCATGAGCGTCATCACGTTGAGGGTGAAGTTCAGCGCCCGCATGATGATGAACGTGGAGATGACGGACACGGGCAGGGTGAGGCCGGTGATGAGGGTCGAGCGCCAGCTCTTCAGGAAGAAGAAGACGATGAGCACCGTGAGCGCGCCGCCCAGGTAGATGGACAGGTTCACGTCCTCCACGCTCTGGGAGATGAAGCGGGCGTTGTCCTTGGCGGTGGCCACCACCACGCCCTGCTGGGCCAGCTCGGGTTTGAGCCGCGCCAGGGCCTGGCGGACCGCCTCGACCATGGCGACGGTGTTGCCGCCGGTCTGGCGCTGGACCTCCAGGGCCACCACATCCCGGCCATCCAGGCGGGCGAGGCTGCGCCGTTCCTTGATGCCGTCCACCACCGTGGCGACTTCCTGGAGTTCGATGGGCCGCCCGTCCTTGTTGCCCACGACGACATGCTTGAAGTCCTCCACGGATCTCGCCTTGGCATCCACCTTCACGGCCACTTCGCGGCCGCCCTGGAGGAGGTTGCCGCTGGGCACAGACAGCGTGTCGTTGGCGAGGGCGTTGGTGACAGCCGGCAGCGACAGCCCCAGGGACTCGAGCTTCTGGGGGTCCACGTGGATCTCGATCTCCCGCGTGCTGCCGCCCGCCACATCCACCTTCCCCACGCCCGGGACATTCTCGATGCGGCGCTTGAGGAAATCCTCGGCGATGCGCGTCAACTCCCGGTCGCTCATGGTCGGGTGCTGCGCGTCCGGCAACAGGACGAGCGAGAGCACCGGCAGCTGGGAGGGATCGAACTTGGTGATGACCGGTTCCTCGATGTTGCCGGGCAGGTCGCGCCGGATCTGGCCGATGCGGGTGCGCACATCGTTCAGTGCCGCATCCACATCCCGGCCCAGCTGGAACTGGATCACCAGGGTGCCCAGCCCCTCCTGGCTGGTGGAGCTGATCTCCTTGATGCCCTCGATGGGATTGACCGCCTCCTCGATCTTCTTCACCACGTCCTGCTTGACGGACTCGGGACTGGCGCCCGGATACACCACGGACACGGTGACCGTGGGGATGTCGGTGTTGGGGTACTGGTCAATGCCCAGGTGCCTCACCGAGACGAGGCCCAGCACCACCAGGGCCAGCATGATGCAGACCGTGAGGACCGGACGCCGGATGGAGAGATCGGACAGGAACATGGATCACTTCCCTCCGGCGGGCGCTCCGCCCACGACCCGCAGACGGGTGCCATCACCCACCAGATCCTTGCCGCCGTCCACGACCCGGGCCCCGGCCTCGAGGCCGTCCACGGGCCGGAAGCCATCCTGTTCGGGGCCGAGGCGGACCTTCCGCCGGCGGGCCACGCCGCCCTCATCGAGGTAGAGATCCGCATCCTGTTCCTGGGCCTTCAGCAGCGTGGCGGGCAGCGCGGGCCGCACTTGCTCGCCGTCGCCGAGGATGACGCCGGCCACGAACAGGCCGCTCTTCAACTCGCCGCCGGGGTTGGCCACTTCCAGGCGCACGCGGAGGGTCCGGCCATCGGCCGAAAGACTGGGCGCCACCTGGGTGACGGTCCCCTCGATGAGGCGGTCCACCCCGGCGGTGCGGAACGTCGCTTTCTGCCCGACCTGCACCTGGGCCATCGCCTCCGCGGGAAGATCGGCCTGGATCTCCAGCCGGCGGTTGTCCACCACATCAAAGGCCGGCTGCCCCGGCGCCAGCATCTCGCCGGGCTGGACGTAGCGCCGGGCCACCTGGCCCGCGAAGGGCGCGGTGAGGCGGGCCTTCTTCAGCCGCAGCCGGGCCAGGCCCAGGTTGCTCTCGGCCATCTGCAGCGCCGCCTGGGTGGCGCGCCAGGCGGTTTCCGCCTGCTGCTCCGCCTGCCGGGTGATGCTCCGCTTCTGGAGCAGCTGGGTGGCGCGGTCATAGTCGCGCTGGGCCTGTACGGCTTCGGCCTTGGCCTGGGCGGCCTGGGCCTCGGCGGCTTGCACGGCGAGGAGGTAGTCGTCCTCGTCAATGGCGCCAAGCAGGGCACCGGCCCGAACCGGATCGCCCTCATGCACCAGCACGCGGGTGACGCGCCCCGTGAGTTCGGATTTCAGCGTGGCCCGGTCCACCGCCAGCAGGTCGCCGGTGAAGGCCACGGCGGGACGGAACGTCCGCGTCGTCACGGTGACGAGCGTGACCGGCACGAGCCCTTCCGTTTTCGCCCGGGCCTGCCGGGCCAGTTCCGCATCGCGTTGCCGGCGGTGGTAGGTGGCCGCCCCGGCGATCACGAGGACAGGCAGCAGTCCGTAGAGGAGGACGGCTTTGCGGTTCATGGGGGACTCCAGGGCGATCCGGCAACCGGGTGGAAGGGGTTCACAGGGGGGGCAGGCCGAGGGCGCGGCGCTGGGCGAACAGGGCGGCCCAGACGCCCAGCTGGGCGTGGCGGCGCTGGCTCTCCGCCTGGCGCTCGGCCCGCTCGGCCTGGAGCAGGTCCAGGGACGTGATGAGGCCCTGGTCATAGGATTCGCGGCTCACACGCAGCGCCTCGGCGGCGGCATCGTGGGCCTTGCGGGCGGCGGCATCGAGGGCCACGGCCTTCTCCAGATCCCGGTCGGCGGTGCTGCGCTCCACCGCGATGGCGCGCTCCTGGTCAATGCGCGCCTCCCGCACCTGCTCCAGCTGGGCTTCGTTCTGGGCACGCTTGCCGGCGCTCCGGAAGCCGTCGAAGATCGGGAACCGCATGGTGATGTTCACCCGCCAGGTGTCGTAGGGTTCCTGGAACAGCAGGTTGGTGTGGCCCGCCTGGTAGCCGTAGCTCGCGTTGAAGTCGAACTTCGGCCGCAGATCGGACTTGAGAATCTTGTCGTTCTCGCGGTACATCGCCTCCTGCTGGCGGAGCTGGGCGAGCTCGGAGCGTTCGCGTCCCACAGGCTTCGGACCCAGGGTGGGCGCACCCAGGGGCGCCAGGGCCAGGGGCGTCTTGGGATCCAACCCCAGCTGGCTGTCGAGGCGTTCCACCGCCTGCTGGAGCGCGGCCTCGGCCTGGAGTCGGTCGGGTTCCACGGACAGGAGTTCGCTCTGGGCCCGGAGCAGGTCCAGCTCCGTGGCGGACTGGGCCTCCAGCTTGGCCTGCACATCCGCGAGGAACTGCTGGGCCGCGGCCTTGCGGACCTTGACGACCTCCAGATCCGCCTGCGCCCCCTGCACCGCCAGGTAGGCCCTGGCCACGCCGTGGAGCACGTCGAGCTGGGCCGTGGTGTAGGCATCGCGGGCTTCCCGCTCGCCCATCCGCGCGACCTTGATGGCGGTGCCCAGCTTGCCCCAGTAGAAGAGCGGCTGGGACAGCGTGGCCTGGGTGGTCCAGACGTTCCGGGCCCCCACGAGCTGGCTGGGCGTGAAGCCGAAGAGGCTGGCGGAATCCCCGAAGCTGCTGTTCAGCAGGGACACATCCCGCACCCGCGTGAAATCGCCGGTGAGGGCGATCTGCGGCAGGGCGTCCGCCCGGGTGGTGGTGATGAGCCCTTCGCGCTCCCGCACCCGCGCCTGGGCGGCGAGGATCTGGGGATTCTCGGCTCCGGCCCGGGCCAGGGCCTGGGGCAGATCGAGGGCGAGAGGCGCGGCGGTCGCGGGCGCCTGGAGGGCGATGGGAACGGCCAGGAGCATCACGACCTCGGGGGCGGAAACGCCTCGGGGAGACCCAGCCCCCGCAGGCTGAACGCGATGAAGTGCTGGATGAGGGCCTCGAGATCCTTC
>JAKAMQ010000182.1 GCA_021812805.1 Acidobacteriota bacterium | reverse complement strand
CTTGGGGTTGGCCTTGGCGCGGTGCACCACGCTGCGGATCACATCCTTGCTGCGCCCCTGGAGGCCCTCGAGGCGCTCCTTGTACTGCTGCATATCGGCGATGGGCTGCTTGGCCACGCCCGTATCCATGGCGGCCTTGGCCACGGCCGGGGCCACCCAGAGCAGCACGCGGGGATCGAAGGGCTTGGGGATGATGTATTCGGGACCGAAGCTGAACTTCTGGCCCGCGTAGGCCTTCACCACCGCCTCTGGAACCTCTTCCTTGGCGAGGGCTGCCAGGGCTTTGGCCGCGGCCAGCTTCATGGGCTCGTTGATCTCCGTGGCGCGCACATCCAGGGCGCCGCGGAAGATGAAGGGGAAGCCCAGGACGTTGTTCACCTGGTTCGGATAATCGCTGCGGCCCGTGGCCATGATGATGTCCGACCGCGTGGCCTTGGCGAGGGGGTAGTCAATCTCGGGATCGGGATTGGCCAGGGCGAAGACGATGGGATCCTTCGCCATGCTCGAAACCATCTCGGGCGTCAGGGCGCCCTTGCTGGAGCAGCCCACGAACACATCCGCATTCACGATGGTATCGGCCAGCGTCCGCCAGTCGCTCGGCTTGGCGAAGCGCTCCTTGTAGACGTTCATGCCCTCCTTGCGGCCGGTGTAGACCAGGCCCTTGGTATCGCAGAGCCAGAGGTTCTCGAGCTTCACGCCGGCGGAGACCATCATGTTCGCGCAGGCGATGGCCGAGGCCCCGGCGCCGCTGAACACCACCTTCATGTCCCCGAGCTTCTTTCCGACGATCTCGGAAGCATTCATCAGGGCAGCGGTGCTGATGATGGCCGTGCCATGTTGATCGTCGTGGAAGACGGGGATGTTCATCTCCTTCTTCAGGCGGGTCTCGATCTCGAAGCATTCGGGCGCCTTGATGTCCTCAAGGTTCACGCCGCCGAAGGTCGGCTCCAGCGCCTTCACCACCTGGCAGAACCGGTCAATGTCCAGCTCATCCACCTCGATGTCGAACACGTCAATGTCCGCGAAGCGCTTGAAGAGGACGCCCTTCCCCTCCATCACCGGCTTCCCGGCCAGGGCGCCGATGTTGCCCAGACCCAGCACCGCCGTGCCGTTGGAGATGACCGCCACGAGGTTGCCCTTGGCCGTGTAGAGATAGGCATCTTCGGGATTCTTCTCGATCTCGAGGCAAGGTTCCGCCACACCGGGGGAGTAGGCGTTGGCCAGATCCCGGGCGGTGGAGCAGGGCTTGGTGGCCACCACTTCGATCTTTCCCTTGCGGCCCTGGGAATGGTAATCGAGCGCTTCCTGCTTGCGTGTCATCGCCATGCTCCTCGCTGTGTGGGGGCCCTACCGGGCTGGACCCCAAGCTTACACCGGGTCTACGCAGGGCTTCTTCCTTCCAGGGATTTGTTGCGGGCATCACAGACGCAGGGCCTCCAGGCCGCCGAGTCCTGTTCTCACAGCAACGGCATATTCCCAATCCACACCGGCGGGTGTAGCCTCCAGCGGACCCCCCTTCCAGGAGCCTCCATGCGCACCAGGTTTCTGCTTGCCACCTGTCTGCTCACCCTGCCGCTCGTCGCGCAGAAAGCCCACCCGGGGGCGCATGCCGCAGCCCAGCCGAAGACTGTCGTGAACTGGGACGGGGAGTGGAGCCGCCTGGCCGCCAAGGGAGATGACCTGGACCAGCGGATCGGGGACCAGGTGAAGGACATGAATTTCGCGCTGCGCTTCTACTGGAAGAAGAAGCTCGAGAGCGCCTGCAAGGCCTACGACCACCTGGACATTCTCGCAGGCGACAGCTTCAGCGTGGCCCTCGGCAAGGAGCCTCCGATTGACACGCCGGCGGATGGCACCGTGGTGGACTGGAAGAACCGGGATGGCGATGCCTTCAAGGCCTCCCTCACCCAGGACGGTCCCACGCTCATCCAGACGCTCCGCGGGGATGGCTACACCCTTCAGTACGTCTATTCCATGCGCCCGGATGGGAAGACTCTGGCCCTGGAGGTCACCTACACCCACCCCAAGCTGGACAGCGCGTTCAGCTACAAGCTCGTGTTCAAGCGCATCGAAAGCGACTGAGGCCGCGCCGGGTGTCATCGCTGGTGCCATTCCCGCCGATGCCCTGCCGGCCGCCGGTGTGGGCCAGGGGCGGGCATCTCCAGACGATCCTGGGCAACTACCTGCCCGGCGAGGCGCCGGCCTTCCCTTCTACACCCATCCGCATCCCCCTCGCGGACGGCGATCAGCTGGCGGCCCGCCACTACCCAGGCGAAACAGGTGTGCTGGTGCTCGTCTTCCACGGCCTGGGCGGCGATGACCAGGCACACTACGTCCGCCGCGCCGTGGCCTCCGCCCGGCGGCTCGGCCACCATGTCTGGACCGTGAACCACCGGGGCTGCGGCGAGGGCCGGGGTCTGGCGCGGGGGCCCTACCACAGCGGTTCCGGGGAGGACCTGGGCGCGGCCTTCTCGGCCGCCCGGACCCTGCATCCGGGCCTCCGCCAGCTGGCGCTGGGCTTTTCCCTCTCCGCCAACGCCCTGCTCCTCAACCTGGGGGGCGGGTTGCCTGAACCTGCCCCCCAGCCGGATCTGGCCATCGCCGTGAATCCTCCCGTGGATCTGGGCGCGTGCGCCGGAGCCATCCACGGGGGCCTCAACCGCCTCTACGAGCTGCGGTTCATCCGGCGCTGCCGCCGCGCCATCCGGGAGCGGGTGAGCGATGGCCTGATTCCCGATACCTATCCCACCCATGCCCTCATGAGCCTGCGCGACTTCGACAACGCCTACACCACGAAGGCCGCGGGCTTCCGGGATGCCGACGACTACTATGCCCGCTGCTCGGCCCAGTCCCACCTCACCCGGATCGAGGTGCCCACGGTGATCCTCCAGTCCAAGGACGATCCCTTCGTGCCCTGGCAGCATCACGCCCGAGCCCCGAAATCCCCCCGGGTCCACCTGCACCTGGAAAACCACGGCGGGCACATGGGCTACCTCAGCCGTGATCTGCCGGGCCACCGCTGGCTGCCCTACGCCCTGGAACACTTCATGGAAGCCCTTCTCAGCGGGGCGCCCACCCGAGGCTGCGCAGCTCCGTGATGAGCCCGGGCAGCACCTCCAGGACGCGGGCGATCTGGGCTCCGGTGGTTCCCAGTCCCAGGCTGAACCGAACGGTGCCCCGGCCGTAGGCGTCCGGTACGCGCATGGCCCGCAGCACGTGGCTGGGCTCGTGCATCCCGGTGCTGCACGCGCTCCCCGTGGACACACAGATACCCCGTTCCGCCAGCTTCAGCTGCACGGCCTC
Organism: Acidobacteriota bacterium; assembly: GCA_021812805.1. Taxonomy (GTDB): domain Bacteria; phylum Acidobacteriota; class Holophagae; order Holophagales; family Holophagaceae; genus Geothrix. The sequence goes on along the minus strand of JAKAMQ010000182.1, from coordinate 2,825 downwards.
GCCCTCCACGCCGCCGAAGCCGACGAGGCTGGTGTTGGGCAGACGCTCTGCGCCCGCGCCATGGAGGTGCAGGTCCGGCACCCGCGCCGCCAGCTCCGTTTCGAACCGATCCCGCAGGGCCCGGACGCGGGCCATCTCCGGCAGCCGGACCTGCGCCAGCTCCGCAGCCTTGCCCAGGCCCACGAGGCCCGGCACATTCTCCGTGCCCCCCCGCCGGCCGCGCTCCTGGGAGCCTCCGAGCAGGAGGGGCTTGAGACGCGCCCCCCGCCGGATCATCAGCAGCCCCGTGCCCTTCGGACCATGGAATTTGTGCCCGCTGAGGGTCAGCAGATCCGCGCCCCAGGCCGCTGCATCCACCGGAACCTTCCCCATGGCCTGGGTGGCATCCACCAGAAAGAGCGCGCCCCTGGCCTTGGCGATCCGCCCGGCTTCGGCCACCGGGAACAGGACGCCGGACTCGTTGTTGGCCGCCATCACCGCCACCAGGGCCGTGTCGGGCCGCACGGCGGCCTCCAGCCCCGCGAGGTCCAGGCGGCCTTCCCCATCCACGCCCACATCGGTGGCGTCGCCGCCCATGGCCCGCCACCACTGCACCAGGGCCCGCACCGCGGGGTGCTCCACGGCCGTGGCGACCAAGTGGCGCTTCGCCGGGAAAGCCTCCCAGGTGCCTTTGACCGCGTGATTCAGGCTCTCGGTGCCGCCGCTGCTGAAGACGATCTCTGCGGGCGTGCAGCCCACCAGAACCGCCACCTGCTCCCGGGCCGCCACCACGGCGCCGTCCGCCAGATGCCCCAGCGCGTAGGCGGAACTGGCATTGCCGAAGCGCTCCGTGAACCAGGGGCGCATGGCCTCGAACGCCTCCGGATCCAGGGCGGTCGTGGCGTTGTGGTCGAGGTAGATGATTTCCATGGGTCAACCCCTGAGACGGGCCAGGGCCTCGGCGCGGGCCGCCAGGCTGGGTGCCTTCCCCTGGAAGCTCCTCCCCGAGCCGCCGCCCTTGGCACCGAGGGCCTCGGCCACGGCCTTCCCGAGGACCGGCACCTCCAGGGCGGAGGCCGCTCCAGCGGCCAGGAGGAAGATCCCCTCCCCTCCCAGGTCCGCCGTCAGGAACACGGCCTTGGCGGGATCCGCCGCAAGGAGCTGCCGGGCCAGTTTCTGGAGGAAGGCCATATCCCGGCCCTCGAGATGCGCCTCGACCAGAGCCTCCGGCCTTGCGGCCAGGGCTTCAGCCTGGAGATCCGCCAGCCGTTCCTCCAGCTTCCGCGCCCGCCGTTCAGTGGCCTGGAGCTGGTCCAGCTTGGCCTGGAGGACCGCCGCCAGTTCATCGTCGGGCGCGCCGAGTAGGGTCCGCAGCGCGGCGATGCGCGTTTCATGGGCTCCGAGGCGGGCCCGGACCCGGCCCCCGGCCACATAGAAGAGCCGTGTGCCGCCCCTGATGGATTCGGTGCCCAGCAGCTTCAGGGCCTCGATCTCCCCGGTGTGGCGCAGATGGGTGCCGCCGCAGGTGTTCAGGTCCACCCCGGCGATCTCCACCAGGCGGATGTCCCCGGTATGGCCCTCGGGCAGGCCGCGGGAACGGACCGCTTCCCGGGCGTAGGCCTCGGGCGCCACCCGCCGGGTGGCGATGGGCCGCGCGGCGCGGATCTCCGCGGCCACGGACGATTCCAACCGCCCCAGGTCGCTGGGCGAAAGGGAGACGGCAGTCACTTCGATGTCGCAAACGGTGGCGCCGAGGTGGAAGGCCGTGGTCTGCCACCCGAAGCGGTCCTGGGCCACGGCCGTGAGCAGGTGCTGGCCCGTGTGCTGCTGCATGTGGTCGAAACGCCGGACCCAGTCGAGCTGGAGCGAGGCCGGGCCTGCCGGAAGCGGAGCTTCCAGGGTGTGGCGGATCTCCCCATCGCGCTTCTGGACGTCGAGCACGGCCACGCCGTTGATCGTGCCCCGATCGCAGGGCTGACCGCCCCCCTCGGGGTAGAAGACGGTGTCCTCCAGCAGGACGAAGGGCCGACCTTCCGCCTCGCCCAGGCAGATCACCCGGGTCTCGAGGGTGGTGGCGGTGGGGTCGCGTTCATAGGCCGGGATCGCATCCATGGAGGGAGCCTAGCACGCGGAACCGCCCCACTCCCCGGCCCGGCCACCGGCCGCCCGGGACCATTCGCCGGCTAGGGCGTGCGGAGTCGAGTCACCCGGACCATGCTGGCCTGCATCCCGGAGGTCCCGTGCTCCACAGCGCCGTCGCCACCCTGATCTGGCTCTTCCCCGTCTCGGAGGTGGCCCTGGCCCTCCGGGCCCGCTCCCGCGCCTTCGGCGCCCGGTCCGAGGATCACGGCAGCTTTGCCCTCCTCTGGACCGTCTTCGGCCTGGCCATCGCGGCGGCGAGCTGGCTCTCCTTCCAGGGCTGGGCCCCGCTGCCCCTCGGCCCACGCCTGCGGGAAGGCCTCGTCCTCGGCCTCATGGGCGCCGGGATCGCCCTGCGCTGGGCTTCGATCCTGACCCTGGGCCGGTTCTTCACCGTGGATGTGGCCATCCACGGCGACCATGCCGTGGTGCGCCGCGGGCCCTATGCCTGGGTGCGCCATCCCTCCTACTCGGGCCTGCTCCTCCTGTTCCTGGGCCTGGCCCTGCACATGGGGGACGCCCTCAGCGTCCTCGTGCTGATGCTCCCGGTCTGCGTCGCAGGCTGGCGCCGCATCCGCATCGAGGAGGCCGCCCTCCTCCAGGGCCTCGGCGAGCCCTACGCCGTCTACTGCCGGGAGACCCGGCGCCTCATCCCGGGCCTCCTCTGAGAAGGCGGTAGGCTGGAGCCATCGGAATCAAACGATGAA
>JAKAMQ010000181.1 GCA_021812805.1 Acidobacteriota bacterium | reverse complement strand
CCGTTCTTCCCCACCCGGTCGGCGCCGGCCGCCGCCGAAGAGATCCCCGAACAGGCCGCCGCCGAAAAAGCTCCCGAGGATGTCCTCGAAATCCGCGAACTGGCGCGGATCGAACTGGAACTGCGGGCCGCCGCCACCCCCTGTTCCGCCCAGGCCCGCATGCCCGAACTGGTCATAGACCTTCCGCTTGTCGGGATCCGAAAGCACGCTGTAGGCTTCCGCAGCCTCCTTGAACTTCTCCTCCGCCTCCTTGTTGCCCGGATTGCGGTCGGGGTGCAGTTCCAATGCCAGCTTGCGGTAGGCCTTCTTGAGTTCGTCGGTCCCGGCGTCCCGGGACACCCCGAGCACCTCGTAGTAGTCACGCTTCATGCACCCATCCTGGGATCCAGGATAACCGATGCTCCAGGACTCAGTTCGGCGCTCCGGCCGCGTTCCCGTCATCCCCTTCCAGGGAGGCCATCATCGCCTCGCTGGCGGCGAGAACGGCATCGGTCAGGAGCTGCTGGGCTTCGAGCAGGTCGGATTCGCACCCCCGCAGGGCGTCGCTATCCTGAGCCGCCACGGCCTGCCGGGCCCGGGCCAGGACATCCCGGACCATCGCCTGCTGGTCCTCGGTGAGGTATTTCCCGCACTCCGTGAAGCTCTTGTCGCAGGAGAAGATCAGCCCCTCTCCAGAGGCGATGTACTTCAGCGCATCCCGGCGCTGCACATCCGATTCGGCATTGGCCACCGCCTCGCGGATCATGCGCTGGATCTCCAGCTCGGACAGGCCGGAGCTGGGCCGGATGCTCATGCTCTGCTCCAGCCCCGTCATGAGATCCCGGGCGGCCACCTTCACGATGCCGTTGGAATCAATGTCGAACACCACCTCGATCTGCGGCACCCCCTTGGGCAGGGGGGGCAGGTTGATGAGATCGAACCGACCCAGGCTCTTGTTGTGCTCCGCCAGCTCGCGCTCCCCCTGGAGCACATGGATCTCCACCCGGGCCTGGTTGTCGGTGACCGTGGTGAAGATCCGGGAATCCCGGACGGGGATGGTGGCGTTGCGGTTGATGATCTTGACGAACCCGCCGCCCTGGGTCTCGATGCCGAGACTGAGGGGGGTCACATCGAGCAGCACCAGATCCTTGATCTCGCCTTTCAGGACGGCGCCCTGGATCGAAGCGCCCGTGGCCACCACCTCATCCGGATTGATGGAGCGGTTGGGCTCCTTGCCGAAGAAGTCGCGCACCAGCCGCTGGACCAGGGGCATCCGGGTCTGCCCGCCGACGAGGATGATCTCGTCCACATCCTTCGGGGACTTCCGCGCCTGCTCCATCGCATCCTGGATGGGCATGAGGGTCTGTTCGACCAGCTCATGCACCATGGCCTCGAGGGCCTCCCGGGAGAGGGTGGCCTCCAGATGCTGGGGGCCGCTGGGGCCCTGCGCGATGAAGGGCAGGCGGATTTCGACCCGGTCCAGGGTGGACAGCTCGCACTTGGCCTTCTCGCTGGCCTCCTTGAGCCGCTGGAGAGCCATGCGGTCGGCGGTGAGATCAATGCCCGTCTTCTCCCGGAACTGCCCCACCAGCCAGTTCTGGATGGCCTGATCGAGATCCTCGCCACCGAGGAAGGTATCGCCGCTGGTGGCCAGCACCTCGAAGACCCCATCGTTCATTTCCATGAGGGTGAAATCGAAGGTGCCACCGCCGAAGTCGTAGATGGCGAGGGTCTGCTTCACGCCGCCCTTGTTGAAGCCGTAGGCCAGGGCCGCGGCCGTGGGCTCGTTGATGATCCGCTGGACATTCAAGCCCGCGATCTTGCCCGCATCCTTCGTGGCCTGCCGCTGGGCATCGTCGAAATAGGCCGGCACGGTGATCACCGCATCGGTGACTTCCTCGTGCAGGAAAGCCTCCGCCGAGGCCTTGATGTTCCGCAGCACGATGGCCGCCACCTCGGGCGGGGCGTAGTCGCGGTCGCCCACCCGGAGCCAGGCGTCGCCATTGGGCGCAGACACCACGGGGAAGGGCAGCCGAGTCACCGCCTCCTGCACCTTGGGAGCCTTGAAACGCTGGCCGATGAGGCGCTTCACCGCGAACAGGGTGCGCAGGGGATTGGTCACAGCCTGGCGCTTGGCGATGTGCCCCACCAGGAAATCGCCTTTGTCGGTGAAGGCCACCACAGAGGGCGTGGTACGGCTGCCCTCCCGGTTGGGGATCACCCGGGGATCCCCGCCTTCCATGACACACGCGCAACTGTTGGTGGTGCCCAGATCGATGCCAATCAGCTTGCCTGCCATGGTTAAAGCTCCGGGTCGGTGGGATTCATGCTATCCCCATCTCGCGAGGCCTTCCAGCCTGGAAGGCTCGTGACATTGGGATATCCTAGGATTTTATCGAGTCATCCAAACGATTCACCACCACCCGCGCGGCCCGGAGAAGCTGTCCCTTCAGCTTGAACCCGCGCTCGTAGACGGCCGCCACCGCGCCATCCGGGAGGCCCGGATCGGTGAAGGTGGTGAGCGCCTCGGCGTGGGCCGCATCGAAGGGATCGCCGACCTGCAGGGGAAGGGCTTCCACACCCAGGCGACGCAGGGCCTCCAGGAACTGGCGCCGGATGAGTTCCACCCCGGAGCGGAACGCTTCCACATCCAGATAGGTGGCACTCAGCCCCCGGTCGAAGTTGTCGAGGACCGGCAACACCTCGAGCAGGATCCGGCGTTCGGCCTGCTCCACGGCCAGGGCGATATCCCGCTGGGCACGGTTCCGGAAATTGTTGAAGTCGGCAGCCAGGCGCCGGTGCTGATCCATGAGTTCGGCTTCGCGCTTCAGCATCTCGCCCATCTGGGCCTCGGCCTCGAGCAGCGCGGATTCCAGATCAACCTTGCCTGCGGCCTCTCCGCCTGGGACAGGATCGCCCAGCGCATCGGGGGGCACCTCCTCATCGCTCAACTGGCGGGTGCGGTATTCGGAGGCGGCGGCATCGGCCAGGGCCTGCAGATCCGCCTCGCCGCTCTCGTCGAGGTTCAGATCTAGCAGGTCGTCGGGCTCCGCCGGAGCCTCCGGCTTCGGTTCTGGGGGCATGGGCTGCTCGGTGGTCATCCCAGCAGTATAGGTACGCCCAGGCGAACCCGCCAAGGCCGCCGGTCAGGCCCCGGCCTGCTTCCGGAGTACCTGGTCGGACCACCACCGGAGACCGCCCAGGATCCGGCTGTAGTCCATGCGGAGCGGTCCCACCAGGGCGAAGGTCACATAGCCCGCGGAACCGAGCCGGAAGGTCCGCACGGCCGTGGCCAGGGGCATCTGTTCGAGGTAGGGATTCTCGGAGCCGAGCAGGAGATGGATGTCGCCGGTTGCGCGTTCCGCGAAGGCATTGAGCAGGCGCGCCAGCCGGCCATGCTCCTCGAAGGCGGCCACCAGGCTGCGGAACCGGCCCACATCATCGAATTCCGGGAAGCTGCCGAGGCGCCCCAAGCCGGAGACCACCACGGAGGGATCCGCCGCCTCCTCCTCGGGCCAGCGGGCCGCCAGTTCCTGGAGCCGGGTCTGCAGGCTCTCGCCCGCCCGGGCCGCGGCCTGGAGCGTGCCCAGCAAGCGGGTGCGCATCTCGGGAAAGGTCAGGCCGGCGAACTGGGCGGAAGCGTAATTACCCAGCTCCGTCAAAACCGCCTCGCCGTAATTCCAGGGGTTGTCCATCAGGCGGTGCTCCACCTCGCCGCGCGTACCCACCCAGATGGCCACGAGCCGCCCGGCCCCCACCCGGATGAATTCCAGGCGCGCCAGACGGCTGTGGATCAGCCGCTGGGGCAGCGCCACGCAGACACCGCCCATGACTTCCGCGAGGGTGCGGCTGGCATGCCGGGCCCAGGCTTCGGGTTCCAGATCGAGGCCATCCAAGGCCTCGGCCAGTCGCGCCTCGGCCGCGGGATCCGGCGGCGCCGGAGCGATCCAGCGATCCACGTAGTAGCGGTAGGCGCGCTCGGTGGGGATCCGCCCCGCTGAGGTGTGGGGCTGGGCCACCCAGTCCTCACCTTCCAGATCCGCCAGCACATTGCGGATGGTCGCGCTGGAGAGGGGCTCCGGATACCGTTTGGCCAGCAGACGGGAGCCGACCGGCTCGCCCTCCTGGAGGTAGGCCTCGATGAGGGTCTTCAAGACGGATTCGCTGCGGGCGTTGAGGCGGGTGTGAGTCATGGCCCCTCCCTGATGGGGCTGTCATACTATAACTCGATCTCCGGAGGTTCCCATGTCAGCCAGCCGTCTCCGCCTCCCCGCCGTCCTCCTCCTGGCCGTTGGCCTGGTCTTCGCCCTTGCCTGCAACCGCAAGAGCGCGGCCGCACTTCAGGCCGAACAGGATGCCAAGGATGCCCAGGCCAAGGTCGCTCAGCTCGAACAGCAGCTCGCGGACGCGCAATCCCAGAAGGCCACCGCCAACCAGGGCGAAACCGCCAAGGTCGTCGCGAAAGGGCATGTCAAGGCCCTTGAGCGCGAGGTGGCGGATGCCAAGCGGCGGGCCCAGGCCGCCCAGCAGCAGGCTGCCCAGCTGGAAACGGCTCCCGCGGCCAAGGCGGCCCCCAAGCCCCTCGTCGTGGATGTCCCCACCGGCACCCCGCTCCACGTGGCCCTCGCCCGCGAACTGGCGACCGACAAGGACCAGGCCGGTGATGCCTGGGATGGCACCCTCGCGTCCGATGTGGTCGTGAACGGGCAGCTCGTCTGGAGCGCCGGCACCCGCGTCCGCGGCGTGGTCACCCAGAGCGTGCCGGCGGGCCGTCTCGCCAGCGGCAAGGGCGCCCTTGGCATCAAGGTCACGGAAGTCGGCGGTGTGGGCCTCGATACCGACAGCCACGTCATGGTGGGTGAGGCACGGGGCGCCCGGAACGCCAAGATGATCGGCGGAGGGGCCGCCCTGGGCGCCCTCATCGGCATCCTCTCGGACCGGAACAACAAGAACGATCACGCCCTGGGCGGCGCGGCCATCGGCGCCGCCGCTGGCACCGCGCTGGCCGCCGGCACGGCGGATACGGTGATCCGGATCCCCGCCACGCCCCCCATCACCTTCAGCCTCACCGCACCGGAGAGCGTGACGATCAGGAAGTAGCCCTTCCTGTCATCTGCCTCCAGCCGATCGGTCGCGAACTCGGCGCGCGACGCGCGGGAGCGGGAGCACGCGCCGGGGGCGCGTGCGTTCGCGGGGAAGCAGGGCCGCGTGCGGCGAGTTGCGCAGCGGCGAGCGCCCAGCGGGCAGGTTCAGGCCTCCAGCGCCTGCAGCCGCTCCGCTTCGAAGGCTGCCCGCAGGGGCTCGATGATGGGTTCGAGCTGGCCCTGCATGAACCCCTCCAGCTGGTGGCTGGTGACGTTCACCCGGTGGTCGGTGACGCGGCTCTGGGGGAAGTTGTAGGTCCGGATCTTCTCGCTGCGATCACCGCTGCCCACCTGGGACTTCCGTAGGGCGGCGTGGGCTGCGTCGGCCTCCTCCTGGGCCTTCTGGAGCAGCCGGCTGCGGAGCACCGTCATGGCCTTGGCCATGTTCTTGATCTGGCTGCGCTCATCCTGGCACTGCACCACGGTATTGGTGGGCAGATGGGTCAGGCGCACGGCCGAATAGGTGGTATTGACGCTCTGCCCGCCCTTGCCGCCGGAACAGAAGGTGTCAATGCGCAGATCCTTCTGGTGGATCTCGATGTCCACATCCTCGGCTTCCGGCATGACGGCCACGGTGGCAGCGGAGGTGTGGATGCGGCCCTGGGTCTCGGTCTTGGGCACGCGCTGGACGCGGTGGACGCCGGATTCGAAGCGGAACAGCGAATAGGCGCCCTCGCCTTCGATCTCCGCCACCACCTCCTTGAGGCCGCCCTGCTCGGCCTCGCTTTCGTCGAGCACGGTGACTTTGAACCCCCGGCGCTCGGCGAAGCGGACGTACATGCGGAAGAGCTCCGCTGCAAAGAGGGCCGCTTCTTCGCCCCCGGTGCCAGCTCGCACTTCCAGGATCACGTTCTTGGCGTCGGCCGGATCCCGGGGGACAAGCAGGCGCTTGATCCGCTCTTCCCCTTCGGCGAGGGCCTTCTTCAGGCCCGGGATCTCCTCCTGGGCCATCTCCCGCAGCTCAGGGTCCAGGCCCTTGTCGGCCAGGATCCCCTCCGCTTCCTCC
>JAKAMQ010000180.1 GCA_021812805.1 Acidobacteriota bacterium | reverse complement strand
GCCTGCTCGCCTTCGGCTCGCGATGTCCCCCCTCGTGCACCCCCACGTGGTGTCCCGGCCGAGCCGGGACACCACGTCCGTCACGAACGAAGGGGGACCGCCTGCTCACCTTCGGCTCGCGATGTCCCCCCTCGTGCACCCCCACGTGATGTCCCGGCCGAGCCGGGACATCGCGTCTGAAACCTCCTTGCCCTGAGCCGTATCCTGGTACCGGAGGGGTGTTGCATGAACCAGATGAAGACCTTGATCCTCATCGTGGCCCTGACAGGCCTTCTGGTGTGGATCGGCGGGATGTACGGCGGCCAGTCGGGGATGGTGCTGGCCCTGGTGATCGGCCTCGCGATGAACGGGATCAGCTACTTCTTCTCGGACAAGATCGTCCTGGCCAGCTACGGGGCCCGGATCGTCACCCAGGCCGAGGCCCCGGAGCTCTACACCGTCGTGGCCAACCTCGCCCAGCGCGCCGGCCTGCCCACGCCGCGGATTGCCGTCATCTCCGATGACACGCCCAACGCCTTCGCCACCGGGCGGGATCCGGAGCACGCTGTCGTGGCGGTCACCGAGGGCATCATGCGCATCCTCAGCCGCCCCGAACTGGAGGCCGTCATCGGTCACGAACTGGGCCACGTGAAGCACCGGGACATCCTCATCGGCAGCCTGGCGGCGGTGCTGGCCCAGGCCATCATGTTCCTCTCCCGCATGGCCCTATGGTTCAGCCCCCGGGATGACGAGGGCCGCTCCAATCCTCTGGCGGGCATCGCCATCATGATCCTCGGCCCCCTGGCGGCGATCCTGCTCCAGATGGCCCTGAGCCGGTCGCGGGAGTACCTGGCGGACGACTACAGCGCCCACCTCACGGGCCGCCCGGACATGCTGGCCTCGGCCCTCGAGCGCCTGCACGCCTACAACCAGCAGGCGCCCATGCAGGCCGCCCAGCCGGCCACGGCGCACATGATGATCGTGAACCCCCTGCGCGGCGGCGGCCTGATGAATCTCTTCTCCACCCACCCTCCGATGGCGGCCCGAGTGGAACGCCTCCGGCGCATGGCGGTCGAGGCGCGCTAGGTTGACCTGGACGAGGGGGGGAACCGCCCCTTCGGCTTCCTGCCTCCCGGCGCCCAGATTGAACCCTTTCGCCCCACCTGCCGATGGGTCATCCATGCTGGAGCAGCTCGGCAAATTCAAGATCCTGCGCCTCCTCGGGAAAGGGGCCATGGGGGAGGTGTACCTGGCCCGGGATCTCCGGCTGGGGCGCGAAGTGGCCGTGAAGGTGATCCATACCGGCACCGCCTTCGGCGACGAGGCCCAGGCCCGGTTCGAGCGGGAGGCCCAGGCCGCCGCGGCCCTGAACCATCCCCACGTGGTGACGGTGTACGACTTCGGGGAGGAGAGCGGCATCCACTACCTGGTGATGGAGTACCTCGCCGGGGAGGATCTGGACGCCCTCATCAAGCGGGGCGACTTGCCCAAAGCGGACCTGCTCGAACTGCTGGCCCAGGTCTGCGAAGGACTCGCCTATGCCCATGCCCAGGGCGTGGTCCACCGGGATCTGAAACCCTCGAACGTGCTGGTCACCCGCCTCGGGGGCCGCCTCCACGCCAAGCTCATGGATTTCGGCGTGGCGCAGATGGGGCAATCCTCCCTCACCCAGTCCGGTACCTGGATGGGCACGGTGAACTACATGGCCCCTGAGTACCTCGATACGGGCCGGGCCAGCGCCAGCTCGGATCTCTTCGCCGTGGGGGTGATGCTCTACGAGGTGCTCACCGGGGGCCGGAAACCCTTCCAGGGGGATACCGCGACCGCCGTGCTGAATCGCATCCTGCTGCACCCCGCGGAACCCCTGCGCCCGCAGGATCTCGCGGACATCCCCGGGCGCCTGCTGGCGGTGCTCGACCGGGCCCTGGCGAAGCAGCCCGAGGCCCGCTACCCGGATGGCCAGGCCCTGGCGGCGGCCCTCCGACGGGCCCAGGCCGGGGCTTCCGAGGGGGTGGTCCCCGCGCCCCCGGAACCGGCTGCCCGGGTGCGTCCCGAAGGCTGGACCCAGCCCATCCGCGTGGGCAAGGGCGGGAGCGGTCACTGCCTGAGCCTCCGTGTGGCCCTCCGGAATGCGCGGACCGGCTCCCAGATCCTGATGCTGCCCGGCCACTACCGCGAATCGGTGGTGGTGGACAAGAGCGTGACCATCCTGGTCGAGGGGGATCCTGGCGAGGTCGTCCTGGAAGGCAGCACGGGCCCCGCCCTGACCTTGCAGGTGCCCGGGGTGGTGTTGAAGGGGCTGACCCTCCGGGGCACCCCCAAGGGGCCTGCCGTGCTGAGCGCGGGTGGCGGCGCCCAGTTCGAGGGCTGCGTCCTCCAGGGGCCCCAGGGTTGCGCGGACCTGGAGAGTGGCGCCTCCCTCCAGTTCCAGGACTGCCACATCCAGGCGGAGGGCCCCCTGGGGCTCCGGGTGGGCGAGAAGGCCCAGGTGCGGCTGGAAGGGGGGCGCATCTCCGGGTTCACCTCCGCGGGCCTCCTGGTGCTGCCCGGCGGCCAGGCGTTGGCCCATGGGACCACTCTCGAAGGCGGCGCCGGTGTCGGAGTGCGGGTGCAGGAGCATGGCCAGGCCACCCTGGATGCCTGCGCGATCCTGGGCACGGGCGCGGGCAGCGTCGAGGTAGAGCCCGATGGCCGGGTCCAGCTTTCTCATTGCCGGCTGGAGGGCAGCCGCTTCGCCGGGCTGCTCGCCCTGGAACGCAGCCATGCGGTGCTGGAGGATTGTGAGGTGGCGGGCCACGCCTGCAGTGGCGTCCATGTGCTGGCCGGGGCCAATGTCCTGCTTCGCCAGTGCCGGGTCCATGGGAACGAGGGGTTTGGCATCTCGGTCATGGACCGCGGTTTGGCGACGCTGGATGGATGTTCGGTGCAGGCCAATGGGGGCGCAGGCCTGCTCGTCCACCACGGCGCGGTCCTCCAGGCCCGGACCTGCGCTTTCTCCGAGGGGCGTTCCCTGGGGGTGGACTGCGCGGAAGGTGGCCAGGCGGTCCTGGATGGCTGCGAGATCGCGGGCAACGCCGGGGTGGGCGTCCAGGTGGAACCCGGCGGAAGCCTGCTCCTGGTGCGCTGCACCCTCAAGGAAGGCCGCGCCACGGGGCTGCTCCTGCTGGAGGATTCCCAGGCCACGCTGGAGGAGTGCGTGGTGCACCGCAACGCGCGCGGCGGCATCCTGCTGGCCCGGGATGCCTCCGATCCCATCCTGCGCGGAGCCAACCGCATTGACGATGGATTCCTCCGGATGGATGCGACCGGCAGTCCCGTCAAGGTGGCGCCGCTCGAAGGCCGCTAGATCAGCCCCGCGAGTTCATCCAGGGCCTCCAGCCACGCCTGCGTTTCGGTGGACGGGATGGGCAGGCTGCGGATGAGCGCCTCGGCGGGATCCGGCTCCTGGGGGGCCGGATCGCCGAGCAGGGCTACGGGCAGGTCATGCAGATCTCCCAGATCCTGCTGGAGGGCGAGAATATCCGCACGGTCTTCCGGCCGGAGGGACTCCGCGGCGGTCATGAAGAGGCGGTTGGCCAGGGGGCGTTCCGCGCGGAGGATGGCCATGGCCTGGGACAGGGAGTCCACGGCTTCCACCCGCAGGTATCCCGCCAGGCGCAAGGCCTCGAAGACCTGGTCCCGGACGGGGCCGGGCGCCAGGGCGATGAGGATGTCGGTGGTCCGACGCCCCAGGAGGCGCAGGGCCTGCGGATTCTCCTGGCCGGCGGGAGACACCCGCAGGCCGGTCGGTCCCTCGGCGGCGCTGGCGCCTCCCCGCGGTTCCCGGCCCGAGGACGTGAGGATCGAAGCGGGGGCGTGCTTCATGTGCTCGCGGAGGGTGAGCACCTCCTGGAGCTGGGCCAGTTCCGTGGCATTCAGCTCGCCGAACTGGAGGCCGAGGATGATCTCGCCACCCCGCTCGCAGGCATGGGCCACCTTGCCCCGGGCGTCGAACAGGGGCAGCTTGGGGAGGTCATGGATCTTGAGGAGGGGCAGCGCCTTGCCCCGCTCGAAGAATCCCAGCCCCGGCTTGATCAGCAGGTGGTCGTCCAGGCGGAGCACGCGGTCCACCCGGAAGGCCAGCCCCCCCAGCGACAGGTTCACGAGTGGTCCCGCCAGTCCGTGGCCGGGGAGCGTTCCGTCCTGCGCCAGGACATAGGCCTTCTCCCGGGGGCGGAAGGGGTAGCGCGGATGGCGCCGCTGGTCGCAGGGCATCAGCTGGAGGGGAAGGGTGAACCGGTAGAGCAGGTAGGCCTGGCGCCCCCCGAATTCCACGAGGGCGCGGCACCGCTGCTCCGCCGTGGCGAGCAGCATCTCGAAGGGGGCGCCTGGGGCGAGTTCGTGGGGCAGCGGACGGATCAGCTTGAGGTCCATCCAGCCCGGGCCGAGGGCCACGAGCCTCGCCATGTAGGGCAGGGTGTGGGTGCCTTCCACCTTGATGGGGAACTCGGTTTCCGCTGTCCGCAAATTATCCAGGACAAGGCGGATCTGATCGGCATCTTCCACCGGCTGTGCCGATCCGATTCCACGGGAGGTCTTGCCCTGGCTCATGGTGCCCCTAGACTCCCATCCCATCGGGTCTGGGCCGTCCTGTATTGAATTCCTGGTCAAACATTAAACAGGAAGTGCATCACATCGCCATCCTGCACCACATAGTCCTTCCCCTCCGTCCTCATCTTCCCGGCATCCTTGGCCCCCTGCTCGCCCCGGAACTGGATGAAGTCCGGATAGGCGATGACCTGGGCCCGGATGAAGCCCTTCTCGAAATCCGTATGGATGACGCCGGCGGCCTGGGGGGCGGTATCGCCCTTGTGGATGGTCCAGGCGCGGACTTCCTTCACCCCGGCGGTGAAGTAGGTCTGGAGGCCCAGCAGGTCAAAGCTGGTGCGGATGAGGATATTCAGGCCGGGCTCCGCCAGGCCGGCTTCCTCCAGGAACAGGGGGCGGTCCTCGGCGGGCAGATCCTGGATCTCCGCCTCCAGCTTGGAGCAGATGGGGATGCAGGGCGCGTGGCGGGCGGCGGCCAGGTCCACGAGCTTGCGGTAGTGGGGGTTCGCCAGGGGATCCCGGATGTCCTCCTCGCCGATGTTGCCAACGAACAGGGTGGGCTTGAGGGTGATCAGCCCGTAGCTCTTGATGAGGGCCTGGTCGTCCAGGCTGAGCCCCGCCGAGCGCGCCCAGCGGCCCTGGTCCAGGAGCGCATAGACGGGCTCCAGCACCGCCACGAAGGCCTGGGATTCCTTGTTCCCCGTCTTCGCGGCCTTGCGGTGCCGCTCCAGGCCCTTTTCGACGGCCTCCAGATCCTTCAGCACCAGCTCGGTCTCGATGATGCCCAGATCGCGTTCAGGGTCTACGCCGCCCTCGACATGGGTGACGTTGCCATCCTCGAAGCAGCGGACCACCTGGACGATGGCGTCCGTTTCCCGGATATGCCCCAGGAAGGCGTTTCCGAGGCCCTCGCCCTTGCTGGCGCCGCGTACGAGGCCGGCGATGTCCACGAATTCCTGGGCCGCGGGCAGCACGCGCTGCGGCTTCACGATCTCCGCCAGGGCCGCCAGGCGGGCGTCCGGCACGTCCACGACGCCCGTATTGGGCTCGATGGTACAGAAGGGATAGTTGGCCGAAGCCGCGCCCGCACGGGTGAGGGCGTTGAAAAGGGTGGATTTCCCGACATTGGGGAGCCCCACGATGCCACAGGCGACGGCCATTCGATCCTCCAAGCCCTCCAGTATCCCAGAGGGCAGATGTGACGGAAAGAAGGCGTTCCAGGGCTTGCGCCGGGCCCTCCAGCGGCATACTCTCCCCGCCAGATCGCGAGAACGCGTGGGGAGGCGGCATGATCGTGCGGGCGGAATGGCCGGGCTATGTGGTGGACGTCCTCGTCCGCCCCGGCCAGGAAGTGGAGGAAGACGAGCCCCTCATGATCCTGGAGGGCACGGACGCTTCGCGCACCTCCTTCTACATCAATGCACCCGAAGGCGGACGGGTCCGGGAGATCCTCATCGAGGAAGGCGATTTCGCCTACGAGGACGACGATCTGGTGGTCATTGGCGATTCGGACAAGGACGATTGACCGCCGCTCTGGCTAGACTGGGGCCATCGTATTCGATGAGGTGGACGATGGCCGTGGTCCGAGCCGAGATGGCGGGGAAGGTGCTGGAACTGTGCGTGGCGG
>JAKAMQ010000018.1 GCA_021812805.1 Acidobacteriota bacterium | reverse complement strand
TGGGCTCCGGTTCATCCGGCCCGTCCGGGAACCGGGCCTGGGCTAGAATCGCTAGTGCGCGTCCCCCCCGCCAGGGCGCATCCCGGAGGATTCATGCCCGCTGCTTCAGGCCCCTGCCCGATGGACTCCGGCCAGATGGAGGCGGCCCTCGACCGCCTGGCCCGCGAGCTGGCCGCCCAGCTCCAGGCTGGAGAGGAAGTCGTGATGCTGGGCATCCGGTCCCGGGGCCTCCCCCTGGCCGAACGCCTGGCGGTCCTGGCCGAGAGGGCCACGGGCGCCCCGGTGCCCGTGGGGGCCCTGGACATCACCCTCTACCGGGACGATTTGACGGAGATGGTGGGCAGCCCCATCGTGCGGCCCACGGAGATCCCCTTCACGCTGAAGGACCGGACCGTGGTCCTGGTGGACGATGTGCTGTACACCGGCCGCACGGTCCGGGCAGCCCTGGATGCCCTGCTGGATCACGGCCGGCCCAAACGGGTGCTTCTCATGGTGCTGGCGGATCGCGGCGGCCGGGAACTGCCCATCCAGGCGGATTTCGCAGGCATCCGCATCGAGGTGCCCCAGGGCCGACGGGTGGCCGTCCGGGTCAAGGAGATTGATGGCGTGGATGGCGTGACCGTGGAGGCCTGCTGATGACCACGGCGCGCTACACATTCCCCCACAAGCATCTGCTGGGGATCGAGCCCCTCTCCACCCAGGACATCACCACCCTCCTGGACCAGGCCCGGGCCTTCGAGGAAGTCTGCGAACGGCCCGACATCAAGATCGTCCCGGCCCTGCGCAAGAAGCTGGTGGTGAACCTCTTTTTCGAGAACAGCACCCGCACCCGCAACAGCTTCGAGATCGCCGAGAAGCGGTTGTCGGCCGAGATCATCAACTTCGACGCGGACACCAGCAGCCTCAACAAGGGCGAGACCCTGGTGGACACGGCCCTGAACCTGGAGGCCATGCACCCCGACCTCATCGTCATGCGCCACAGCGCCCCCGGGGCCCATGCCCTGCTGGCCCGGCACATGAAGGCCAGCATCGTGAACGCCGGCGACGGCGCCCACGAGCATCCCACCCAGGCCCTGCTGGATGCCTACACCCTGCGCAAGAAGCTGGGCCAGCTCCAGGGCCTCCGGATCGCCATCGTGGGCGATATCCGCAACAGCCGGGTGGTGCGCAGCAACCTCTGGCTTCTCACCAAGATGGGCGCCAAGGTCACCCTCGTGGGGCCCCCGACCCTGGTGCCCCGGGAGATGCAGGCCACCTGGCCCTCCGTGGACATCAGCTACGACCTGGACGCGGTCCTGCCCCAGCAGGATGTGGTGATGATGCTCCGGGCCCAGTTCGAACGGGGTACCGGCGCCTACATCCCCGGCCAGGGCGAGTACAGCCGCTACTACCAGCTCAACCGCGAACGGATGGCCCGCGCCCGGAAGGACGTGGTGGTGCTGCACCCCGGCCCCATCAACCGGGGCCTGGAGATCACCTCCGAGGTGGCCGACGGCCCCAACAACCTGATCCTCGACCAGGTGACGAACGGGGTTCCCGTCCGCATGGCCGTGCTCTACCTGCTGTCCCATCCCCACGGGGAGCAGGTTCCCTGATGGCCGTTCCCGTCGAGATCCTCTCCCGTCTGCTCTGGATCCGCGAAGCCGCGGCCATTCCGGACGCGGCCCTGGCGGATCAACTCGGACTTGATCCCAGGGCCCTGGCCGCACTGGTGCAGGCCCACCCGGAACGGTTCCCCGAAGCCCTGGTCTTCCACCTCACCGCCGACGAGCGCCAGAAGATCCCGGATGCCCCCGTGATGGCGTTCACGGAATCCGGCGCCGCCCTCCTGGCGGGCCTGGTGCCCGGCCAGGAACCGGCCCTCCTCCGCCTCCTGCCTGCCTTCGCGGAGGCCCGCCACCTCCTCACGGCCCAGGCCGAGCTCTCGCTGCGCGTGACCGCGCTCGAACAGAAGCTGGAGGCGCTGGCCCGGATCATCCAGGGCGACGAAGGGGGCGCGCCCCCTGAACATCCCATCGGCTTCGTCACCGAGGCGGATCTGCCCCACGGCCTGAAGGCACGGGACCGGGCCGGCAAGGGCCGTCCATGACCACGGCCGAGGATGAACAGCTCGCCCGGGAACTGGAGGCCCTGATGGCCGCCAAGACGCGGGCCCAGCAGCTCTCCTGGGCCTGGTTCGCCCTGGCCCTGGGGATGTTCCTGCTGGCCTTCCGGTGGCATCGCCCGGGCCCCCTGCTCGCCGAGATCGCCCTCATGGTTCTGGGCCTCTGGCAGGGCGGCCGGGCCCACCTCCGCGCCGACGCCTTGAGGGGCCAGGCCATGGAGAAGATCCTCGCCGAGTCCCTGCGCCGGGCGGGCCGGGAGGTCATGCCCTGATCCTGGCGGGCCTACCCGCTAGGCCAGCACCGACTGGACCAGGCTCCTGAGATCCTGGAAACGGAAGGGTTTCCTGAGAATGCCCACCACGCCGTCATAGGATTTCCCCGGCTCGGCCAGGGGCGCAGCGGCGCCGGTGCACAACACCACGTGCAGCCCGGGATCCCGCTGTTTCAGCTCCTGGTACACCGCTCCGCCATCCATGACCGGCATGTTCAGATCCAGCAGGACGAGGCGGATGGAATCCGCATGCTGGCGATGGAGCGCCAGGGCTTCCTCGCCCCCGGCAGCGGCGTGCGTGGGATATCCCATCGCTTCGAGCATCTGGCACAGGGCGGAAAGGATGGCGGGCTCGTCATCCACGACGAGCACGGATCCCGTGGAGGGCTCGGCAGCCTGAACCTCCGGCGTCCGGGAGGGGGTCGGCCCGAGCGGGAAGACGGCGCAGAGGCGCGTGCCCTCCTGCGGGCTCCGGCGCTGCTCGAGCAGGCCGCCGTGATCGCGGATGGTCCGGAGTGCCGCGGAAAAGGCGAGCATCCGGTCCGCCTGCTCCGGCGAGAAGATCCCGTCGAGGGTGCCGGCTGCCCCTCCCAGGGGCGGCACGTCACCGGAACCCCGGACCTGCAGCACCGCGAAGCTGCCACCGGCCTTGAAGGCCTCCGCGTCGAACCGAGCCTGCGCCTCCTCAGGCGAGAGGCGCAGGCAGGCCGTCGAAAGGTCCAGGGCGACGGGCTGCGCTTCCCCCTCGGCCACCAGGCAGTCGAGGAGGTGGTGGACCAGCCGGGCCAGGAGATCGCGGTCCCCAGCGATCTCAGGCAACCGGGGATCCAGGGCCGATAGCACGGCCTGTCCCCGTCCGGGCTGCTGGCTCCGCGCCTCCACCTGTTCCCGCACCAGGCGGTTGAGATCCAGCGCCCTGCGGTCGAGCAGCGGATGGCCGCAGATGTCCCGCATCCGGTGGAGCATCCGGCTGGCCCGGTCCAGGCTCTTCTGCATGGCCGCCAGCCCCTGGGAATCCTGACCGCGGAGGCGGAGCAGCTCAAGCTGCCCCTGGAAGCCCATCACGAGGTTGCTGAACTCGGCCGTCATGACCTTGACCACCTGGAGCTGGGAATCGAGCTTCTGGGCGTCCCAGCGCCGCGCCTCGGCCTCCCGCCAGTCGGTGATGTCCTGGAAGGTGAGGACAAGACCGCGGATGGCCGGGTGATCCGACTGGTTGCGCAGGGTGGCGCGGACCCAGCGCCAGTCGCCGTCCGGGCGGGGCGTCCGGAACTCCAGGCGCAGGGTCTCCGAGGGCCGCTGGAGCACCGCCTCCATGCCCGCGATCAGGGCGGCCCGATCCTCGGCATGGGCGGTGTGGTACCAGGGATGGGCTTCCCGGCCCTGGGGCGTATCCCCCCGGAGGCGCATGGAAACCTGGGATTCGAAGGAGATCATGCCCGCCGCATCCACCACGGCGAACCCATCCGCGCTGTGGTGGAACAGCGCCTCCAGATGACCGAGCCAATCCAACACCCCCTGGCGAAAATCCCGGGACTCGGAGGGCGCTTCCAGGGACGGGGCCTGCGGGCGGACCTGGCCTGCGAACAGGCCGGGAAGATCCGTGCCCAGGGCCCGGCAGAGCAGTTCCAGCGTGTCCAGACGCGGAGAGACCTGGTTCAGTTCGATCCGATGGATGGTGCCCCGGTTGATGCCCGAGATCTCCGCGAGCTGATCCAGGGTGAGTCCCCGCGACAAGCGCAACTGGCGAAGGCGCTGATTAACCATGGTTTCACGATCACCGAATCGCTATTTGAGATCCATTGTCAATTATGCGCATCCACCGCAACTTGTGTGTGTGTTTCTGCCTATGCCCCTCGGATCTGCGCATGGAGGTGTTGACCTGAACGAGGGGAGATCGCCGGCTCGCCTCGTGCCCCCCTTCGGGGTGTCCGGGCCAGGCCGGGGCACCCCATCTTGCTAGAATGCCGCATGATCCAGGGCCCCATCACCCTCCTGATTCTCGACGGCCTCGGCGACGGGCCCCGGAATGCCTTCGATGCCACGTTCGTGGCGGGCATGCCCCACTTCAACGCCCTGCGGCGCACCTATGCGGCCACCCAACTGCTGACCAGCGGCGAGGCCGTGGGCCTGCCCGAGGGCCAGTTCGGCAATTCCGAGGTGGGCCACATGAACCTGGGTGCGGGCCGCGTGGTCTGGCAGGAGCTCACCCGCATTGACGCCGCCATCCGCCGGGGCACCTTCCGCGAAAACCAGGCCATGGCGGGTCTCCTCGCGGACCTCAAGGCCACCGGGAAGCGCCTGCACCTGCTGGGCCTCGTCAGCGACGGCGGCGTGCACAGCCACCAGACGCACCTGGTCGCCCTGGCCCAGTGGGCCCAGGCCGAAGGCGTGCCCACCACCATCCACGCCTTCACGGACGGCCGCGACACCGGGCAGAAGAGCGCCGACGGCTACCTCCAGTGGCTCACGTTCCAGATCCGGAATTGCCCCCTGGTGACGATCGGCTCCGTGTGCGGGCGGTACACGGCCATGGACCGCGACAAGCGCTGGGAGCGCACGGAGCAGGCCTGGAAGCTCCTGGTGGATGGCGAAGCGCCCTGCGCGGCGCCGGACGCCCTCTCGGCCATCGCCGCCGCCTATGCGCGGGGCGAAACGGATGAGTTCGTCTCTCCCACCCGGCTCGAGGCCTTCCATCCCATTGCGGATGGCGATGGCGTGCTGTACTTCAACTTCCGCGCCGACCGGGCCCGGCAGCTGTGCCACGCCCTGGTGCATCCCGGGTTCAAGGGCTTCGCGCCGCGCCACCGCCCCGCCGTGAAGCTCGTCACCTTCACGGCCTACGATGTGGAACTGGCGCCCTACCTCGCCGTGGCCTACCCGCCCCAGAGCCTGGATCACATTCTGGGCGAACTCATCAGTGTCCAGGGCTGGAAGCAGTTCCGCACGGCCGAGACGGAGAAGTACGCCCACGTGACCTACTTCTTCAACGGCGGCCGGGAGGCGCCCTTCGAGGGGGAGGACCGGCGCCTGGTGCCTTCGCCCAAAGTGGCCACCTACGACCTCCAGCCGGAGATGAGCCTGCACGATGTGGTGCAGGGGCTGGAAGCGGCCATCCGCTCCGGCGCCTACCGCTTCCTCGTCTGCAACCTCGCCAATCCGGACATGATCGGCCACACGGGGGATCTCTCCGCCGCCGTGAGCGCCTGCGGGGCCGTGGACGACGCGGTACGGCGCATTGCCGAGGCCACGCTCGACCAGGGCGGCGCCCTCTTCATCACCGCGGACCATGGCAACTGCGAATGCATGCGCGACGAGGCCGGCAACCCCCACACCGCCCACACCCTGAATCCCGTTCCGGCGGTGCTCGTCGCGGCGGGCTTCGAGGGCCTTCAGCTCCGGGCCGGCGGCGCCCTCAACGATGTGGCCCCCACCCTGCTCCGCCTTTTCGGACTTGAGCCGCCACCGGTCATGGACGGCAAGGATCTCAGGCTGCCATGAGCATGCGCCACCCCAGGGCCGGCCGGCCCCGCATCCCCGCCTTGGCCCTGGGTCTCTGGGCGGTGCTGATCTGCCTGAACGGCGCGGTCCTGTCCTTGACCTACTGGGGCCTCCGGGAAAGCCGGCGGGCCCAGGTGGAGCACGCCGAAGCGACCAGCCAGACGCTGGCCCAGGTGCTCGAACAGAACATCCAGGGCCGGTTCCGCCAGATCGAACTGCTCTTCTCGGCGGCCGAAGACGAGGCCGGGCGCCTGCCCCGAGGCATGGCGGATCCCCACCTGGCCCAGTCCCTTCCCCTATTCCAGCGACGCATGCCCGCCCTGGCGCGCCTGTGGTTCGTAGATGCCACGGGAGCCATCCGCCAGGGGCCGCCTGCGGATGCGCTCACCCGCACCAGGATGGTCGAGGCACTCCAGGAGCTCCAGGAGCGCCCCCGGAGCGGCCTTCACCTCTCCCCTCCCTGGCGCGACGGGCCCCAGGCTCCCTGGCGGCTGCTGGTCTCCCAGGGCGTCCCCGGCCCGCATGGGGCGTTCGCGGGGGCGGTCATGGCCGACCTGCCGCTGGCCCAGCTCACCGCCACCCTGGATCGCGTGGATGTGGGCCCGCACGGGACCATCTCGTTGCGCAGCGGGAATTTCTCCCTCCTGGCCCGCACCCCGGCCATTCCGGGCCAGGACCGCCTGCTGGGCAATCGCCAGCTCTCGGGGGAATACCTGGAGGCCGTGAAGGCCCAGGCGCCCCTGGCCCACTTCACCACCGCCTCGGTCCTGGATGGCCAGCGCCGGACCTACGCCCTCCGCCGCATCGAACACCCTCGCCTCTACGTGCTGGTGGGCCTGGCTGAACGCGACTATCTCCACGCCTGGCGCCACCAGGCCGCAGCTCTCGCCCTGGCCATCGCCGTCATCCTGGCGCTCAGCCTGGCCATCGCCTGGATGGCCCGGACAACCTGGATCCACCAGCGCGCCCACCTGGCCCGCCTCGCGGAGGAGGAGGCCCGCTACCGCCTCCTGGCCGAGAACGCCCTGGATGTGGTGTGGACCCTGAACGCGGAGGGCCGACTCACCTACGTCAGCCCCTCCATCGAGCGCCAGCGGGGCTGGACACCGGAAGCCTTCATGGCCCTGGATCCCTCCCTCCGCGCCTTGGGCCGCCCCCATAACGGGCACGTCCAGGAGATCCTCGCCGCCGCCCGGGAGCTTGCGCCCGGCACCCAGCCTCCAGGGGGCACCCGGCGGACCGAAGCCACCGTGGTTTGCAAGGATGGACGCGAAATCCAGGTGGAGGCCCGCTGGCGGGTGGTCTGGGGGCCCGACGGGACGATGCTGGGCATCCAGGGCGCCACCCGAGACATCACGGACCGCAAGCGCATGGAGGCCGAGCGGGAGCAGCTCATCGCGGACCTCACCCAGGCCCTGGCCGAGGTGAAGGCCCTCAGCGGCCTCCTGCCCATCTGCAGCAGCTGCAAGAAGGTGCGCGACGACCAGGGCTACTGGCAGCAGATCGAGGCCTACCTCTCGGAGCACACCGAGGCCACCTTCACCCACGGCCTCTGCCCGGACTGCGCGCGGGCCTTCCGGGATGAGATCCAGGCCCGCCGCACCCCGCCTCCGGGCGGAGGGGAGGCGCGTTGAAGGTCGCGTTCATCGGCACCCATGGCGTGGGGAAGACGACACTCTGCTACGAGCTGGCGGGCGCCCTCAAGCGGGAGGGGCTCCATGTGGACATCGTGAAGGAGGTGGCACGCCTCTCTCCGCTACCGATCAACCAGAAGACCTCCCTGGACGCCCAGACCTGGATCTTCCTCACCCAGATGGCCGAGGAGATCCGCTCCGCCAGTCAGCATGATCTGGTGGTGTGCGACCGCAGTGTGCTCGACAACTACGCCTACCTGATGTTCGGCTTCGGACGCCAGAAACCCATCGAGCGGTTCATGCAGCATTGGATGAAGAGCTACGACCTGCTCTTCAAAGTGCCCTTCTCGGGAGCCGTTGCCGCGGATGGCGTGCGCGACACGGATACCTTCTTCGCCGAATCCATTGACCGGCTGGTGGATGAACTGCTGGCCGAGCGGAAGCTCCCCCACATCCGGCTGGACCCGGGTGACCGCGCCCACTGGATCCACCGGGCCAAGGAGGTGGTGCTGCACCATCCCAAGGCCCAGAAGCGCCTGCTCCAGGGCGGCTGAGGGCAAAGGACTTGTGACCGAGATCCCCATGCGGGCTACCTACTCCGGGTAGGATCCTAGGCATGGAGGACTCCATGGTCATCATTGATGCCCCCCTCGTCCAAGGCGGCAGCTTCCTCTTCCACCCCGCGGGAGCCCTGCCCCAGGCCACGCCCGAGGACTGCGGCGAAGAAGCCCTGGCCATCGCCGAGGCCGCCCGGGACTTCGTGGACGGGGAGATCCTCCCTCGGGACGAGGCCATTGATCGCCTGGACCTGGAACTCAACCGGGGCCTCCTGCGCAAGGCCGGCGAGCTGGGCATCCTCGGCATCGAGATCCCGGAAGCCTACGGCGGCCTGGACCTGGAGAAGAAGACGGCCCTGCTGGTGCTGGAGCAGATGGCCCGCCAGGCGAGCTTTTCCACCAGCTACGGCGCCCACACCAGCATCGGCACCCTGCCCATCCTCTACTTCGGGAACGAAGCCCAGAAGGCCAGGTACCTCCCGAAACTCGCCACGGGCGAGTGGATCGCGGCCTATGCGCTGACCGAAGCCGGCAGCGGCTCTGACGCCCTGGGCGCCAGGGCCACCGCCCGGCTGGAGGACGGCCACTGGGTGCTGAACGGCACCAAGGCCTGGATCACCAATGCCGGCTTCGCCGATGTCTTCGTGGTCTTCGCAAAGGTGAACGGCACCCACTTCAGCGCCTTCCTCGTGGAGCGCACCGACCCCGGCGTGAGCACCGGCGCCGAAGAGAAGAAGATGGGCATCAAGGGCAGTTCCACCCGCACGGTGATCCTCGACAACTGCCGCATCCCCGAGGACCGGCTGCTGGGGGGCAAGGGCAAGGGCGCCCGCATCGCCTTCGGTATCCTGAACGTGGGCCGCTTCAAGCTGGGAGCCAGTTCGGCCGGTGCCGGCAAGCGGGTGCTGGAATACACGCTGAAATACACCGGCGAGCGCCACCAGTTCGGCAAGCCGCTCACGGCCTTCGGGCTCATCCGGCAGAAGCTGGCCAATATGGCCGTGCGGATCTTCGTGGGCGAGAGCATGAACTTCCGCACCATCGGCTACCTGGACGACGCCCTGGCCCGGACCAGCTGGGAGCGCGAGACCGGCGGCGCCGACAAGATGAAGGCCATCGAGGCGTTCGCCATGGAGGCCTCCATGGCCAAGGTCTGGGGCAGCGAGGCCCTCTGGGCCACTGCCGACGACGCCGTGCAGAGCTTCGGCGGGGCGGGCTTCAGCGCCGAGTACCCGGCGGAGAAGATCTACCGGGACTGCCGCATCAACCGCATCTTCGAGGGCACCAACGAGATCAACCGACTGCTCATCGCCAGCACCTTTCTCAAGCGCTGCGGCGGCCCCGACGGCCTCCCCCTGGACGAAGCGCGGCCGGCGGCCGGTCCCCTGGGCGATCCGCTGCTGGATCTCGCGGAGGATCTGAAGTCCCGCGTCGCGGGCCTGGCCGCCCTGGCCCATCGGACGCAGGGGCCGAAGCTCCTGGAGAACCAGGAGGCCGCCGCGCGGCTCAGCAACCTGCTGATGGAGGCCTACGCCACGGAATCCGCCGCCATCCGGGCCCACCGGATGACCGCGGCCGGCCACCGCTGGGCGGAGCTGGCGCGGGATCTGGCCCAGGTCCAGGGCCAGGAGGCCTGGCTGCGGGTCCAGGCCGAAGGGGCGATGCTGGCCGCCGAGCTGGTGGCTGGCGAAGCACTGGATGCCGCCCTGGCCGCGCTGCGCGACGCCGCTCCCCGCCCCGTTCCCCTCGCCCCCATCCGCGCCGGCATCACCGAAGCCCTGGTGGCGCAGGGCCGCTACCCGGTCACTCCCCTGTAGCTTCTTTCAGGCCCGTGTGCAGGGCCACGATGCCGCCGGTCAGGTTGATCCAGCAGACCTGGCTGAAGCCCGCCTCCCGGAGTTCCCCGGCCAGGGCGGCCTGGGCGGGGAAGGCGCGGATGCTGGCGGGAAGGTAGGCATAGGCCGAGGCATCGCCGCTGATCCAGGCGCCGATGCGCGGCAGCACCCTGCGGCTGTACCAGTCGTAGAGGTTCTTCAGGCCGGGCAGCACGGGCGTGCTGAACTCCAGGATGGTGAGCTGGCCGCCGGGTCTGAGCACCCGCAGGAATTCGGCGTAGGCGAGGGGACGGCGCTCCACGTTGCGGATGCCGTAGCAGATGGTGATCCCGTCGAAGGTGGCGTCGTGGAACGGCAGTCGCTGGGCGTCCGCGTCGGTGGAGGCCCAGATGCGGTCCTGGAGGCCCTTCCGCGCGAACTTGGGCGGGCCCAGGCGCAGCATGGCGTGGGTGAAGTCCGTGCTCACGACCTCCGCGCCCCGCCGGGCCAGGGCCACGGAAGAATCGCCGGTACCGGCCGCCACATCCAGGAAGCGCGCGCCGGGACGGGCCCCGGAAACCCGGGCCATGCGCCACCACCACCAGAAGTCCACGCCGCCGGAGAGCACGTGGTTCAGCACATCGTACTTCCCGGCGATGCCCGAGAACATCTGCTGGACCTGCCTGCCTTCCGGCATCGCGCCTCCCCTGGGCTTCCATTGAAACAGAGCCCGCCCGCGAACGCTCGAACCGGCTCTGCTGCTGCCCGGATGGGGACATCTGCGAGCGCGGGTTCCCCGGAGGACATTGACCAAAGGTAGAGGCTAGCCAAGGGATCGCAGGCCCCCCATCGTGAGACCTACCCAATCCGGAGGAATCACCCATGAGCACACAGGCCATCGAGCAGATCAAGGGCGGCAGTTTCCTGCTGACCCCCCTGGGCCATCTGCCCCAGTTCACGCCCGAGGAATTTGGCGACGACGCCAAGGAGTTTGCCCGGGCCGCCCGGGACTTCATGAACGGCGAGATCATCCCCAGGGATGAAGCCATTGACAAGCTGGACCTGCCCCTCACCATCCAGCTCATGAAGCAGGCCGGCGAGCTGGGCCTCCTGGGCCTGGAAGTTCCCGAGGCCTACGAGGGCATGGACGTGGACAAGCGCACCGCCATGCTCGTCCTCGAAGAGATGAGCAAGCAGGGCAGCTTCGCCGTGAGCTACAGCGCCAACACCGGCATCGGCACCCTGCCCATCGTCTACTTCGGCACCGAGGCCCAGAAGAAGGCCTACCTGCCCAAGCTGGCCACGGGCGAATGGCTGGCCGCCTATGCCCTGACCGAGGCAGGCAGCGGCTCCGACGCCCTGGGCGCCAAGGCCACCGCCGTGCTCGACGGCGACCACTGGGTGCTGAACGGCACCAAGATGTGGATCACCAACGCCGGCTTCGCCGACGTCTTCACCATCTTCGCCAAGGTGGACGGCCAGCACTTCAGCGCCTTCATCGTCGAGAAGACCGATCCCGGCATCAGCACCGGCGCCGAAGAAAAGAAGATGGGCATCAAGGGCAGTTCCACCCGCACGGTGATCCTGGAGAACTGCCGCATCCCCAAGGACCGCCTGCTGGGCGAGCTGGGCAAGGGCCACAAGATCGCCTTCGGCATCCTCAACATCGGCCGCTTCAAGCTGGGCGTGGGCAGCGTGGGCGGCATGAAGCGCATCCTGGAATACACCATCAAGTACACCAGCGAGCGCTTCCAGTTCGGCAAGCCCCTCAACGCCTTCGGCCTCATCCAGCAGAAGCTGGCGGACATGGCCACCAAGATCTTCGTCGGCGAGGCCACCAACTACCGGACCATCGGCTACCTGGACGATGCCCTCCACGCCACCAGCTGGGACAGCCCCACGGCCGGCGCGGACAAGATGGCCGCCATTGACGAGTACGCCATCGAGTGCAGCATTTCCAAGGTGTGGGGCAGCGAGGCCCTGTTCTCCGTGGCGGACGAGGCCGTGCAGGCCTTCGGCGGCTACGGGTTCAGCGCCGAGTACCCGCCCGAGAAGGCCGAGCGGGACTGCCGCATCAACCGGATCTTCGAGGGCACCAACGAGATCAACCGGATGCTCATCGCCGGCACACTGCTGAAGCGGGCCATGAAGGGCGAACTGCCCCTCATGCAGTTCGGCCAGCAGGTGGCCAAGGAGATCGCCAATCCCCCGAAGAGCGGCGACTTCACGGGCCCCCTGGCGCGTCTGAAGCATGGCGTCGAGCTGAGCAAGCGGCAGTGCATGCTGGCTGCCGGCCTGGCGGTCCAGGTGCTGGGCCAGAAGCTGGTGGACAACCAGGAGGTCATGGCCCGCATGAGCAACATGCTCATGGAGATCTACGCCATGGAGAGCTCCGTGGTGCGCGCCGAGCGGATGCTGGAGAACGGCCATCGCTGGGCCGAGCTGGCCCGGGACATGACCGAGCTCTATGTCAACGAGAGCTGGCACCGTGTCCACGGCGACTCCCGCATGCTCTGCGCCGATGTGGTGGAAGGCGAGGCCCTGCGCCACGCCCTGGCCGGCATCAAGGCCTTCGCCGAGTTCCACCCCACCTCCAGCGCCCGCCTGCGCGGACGCATCGCCAGCCAGCTGATCCAGAAGGGCATCTACCCCATCGAGATCATCTGAACCGGCTCCGCCGATCTGACACGAAGGCCCCGCGCTGCGGGGCCTTCGTGTCAGAGGGCGCAGGTTCAGCGCCGGTGGGGTTCCGGCGGCCGTTCCCGGGGCGCAGCAGGCGCAGGGCGCTCCTGGCTTGGCGCGGGGCGGTTCTCGAAGCTCCGCTCCCGCGGGGGCGGGGCGTCATACTGGCGTTCCGGCGCAGGCGCAGGACGGTTGTCGAAGCTCCGCTCCCGCGGGGGCGGGGCGTCATACCGGCGTTCCGGTGCTGGCGCAGGGCGGTTGTCGAAGCTGCGCTCCCGAGGTGCTGGTGCCGGGCGATCCTGGCCCGGGGCCGGGCGGTTCTCGAAGCTCCGATCCCGCGGTCCAGGCGCCGGGCGATCCTGGCCCGGGGCCGGGCGGTTCTCGAAGCTCCGATCCCGCGGTCCAGGCGCCGGGTGATCCTGGCCCGGAGCCGGGCGATTCTCGAAGCTCCGATCCCGCGGTCCGGGCGCCGGGCGATCCTGGCCCGGAGCCGGGCGGTTCTCGAAGGGAACGCCCCGCGGGCCGACGGTGGTCCTGCCCCCTGTGCCCCGCGGGGCGACGGGATCCGGCCGGAAATGGACTGTGCGTCCCGTGGCGGCCTGGGCCTGCCGGTCATAGGCCATCAAGCGTTCCCGGTTCACGTCGGGCCGGAACGTGGCCTGGATCTGCCCAGGATTGCGGAACTCTGCGCGGGAGACCATCAGCGGGGTCGTCCGCCAGGGCGGCGTGAGGCTGCGGCCGCCGGGTTGCCACGAGGTGGCGCCGGTCCCGGCGTTGAAGGTGCGCAGCACGTTGGCATCCGAGTAGATATGGCCGCTCACATTCCCCACATTGATGTAGTTCAAGGACACGACGTTCCAGGCGTAGCCGCCCCCCCAGGCGCCGTAGCCCCAGTGGCAGGGGGTATTGTAGTAGCCGAGCGGTGCCCAGCCGTAGTAGCCGGAGCTGTAGTCCCAGGCCACCCAGGCCGGGCTGTAGTAGATGCCGGGGATCCAGGTCCAGCCGAGGCCCACGCTCCAGTTCCAGCGCCCGTGGTGGTAGGTCACATAGGCCCAGGGCTCGGGCGAGATCCAGGTCATGCCGCCGTCATAGGGCGCCCAGCGGCCGTCATAGTAGGGCCGCCAGTCATCGGCGACGCCTTCGGGCTGCCAGACCCAGCCATATTCGTCGGACTGGACCCAGCGCCCGTGGTTGTCCAGCTCGTCGGAATAGTAGCGGAGCTGGGAAGGTACCCGGTCCCAGCTTTCCCCGCGATGGACCACCATGGCGCTCACGCTCCAGCGGTCGAAATCATCACTGTCGTAGGTGTTAAACCCACGCACCCGGTCCAGGCCATCCTCGGGGCTGTAGACCGTCAGGCGGTCCCCGGCGGCCACCACGGTCCGGTTCCGGTCATTGGCGAAATCCACATGGCCGTCATACACCAGCAGGCGGGTGGTGTTGTCGCGTTCGGCCTCGATACCGAAGCTGCCGTGGTCGAAGCAGGTGGCTGATCCGGAAGGTGTATCCACCCGGAAACGCAGGCTGGACTGGCCCCCCAGCTGGACGCGCAGGCGGCCGTAGTCGAGCCGCAGCAGCACCTGCTTTTCATTGTCCCGGGTGGTGAACAGGCTGGCCACGGTGAACCGGGTCGCCCCGGCAAAGGCGATCCGGGTGCCATCCCCCAGTTGCAGAACGCCACGGCCGCGGCTATCCACGACATCGCCCTCGCCCACGGGGGTGCCCCGGGTGAGTTCGTCGGTCAGCTCGCCCTGCTGGATGCGCACATCGCCCTCCACCACGCGAACCATGGCGTAGCGGTCGGGGGATTCGCCCTGGTAGGTGCTCTCGCCTGCGGAGGGCGCAGGGGCGGTGCTCTGGGCGGATACCAGGACCGCGGGGATCATGGCTGCCATCAGCCAGCGGGACGTGCGGAAGGTCGCGTTCATGGACTGCCTCCGTGTATCAGATGGATGCCGTCTAGCTCAGGATCGGTTCCGGAAACATCCACGCCAGGGTCGTGCCAATCCGGACCTCATCCTTGGGGAAAGGGTACCAGCGCCGTCCCTTTCGGGGCGGTGTCGGGCTTGGGGCCGAGGGCGGCCAGCCGCGGGAGGAAGGCCATCCAGGGCAGGAACCAGCGCGAAGCGCCGCCTGGTTCGGGCCGCTGCGCCAGCACCTCCAGCCGGTCCGGCAGGAAGCGGAGCGCGAAGTCCTGCCCGGGCGGCAGGGGCAGGTAGATGATCCGGCCCGTGGCCGGATGGACCACGGCCAGGACTGTTTCGCCATCGCCCAGAATCCAGAGCAGGCCGTCCAGGAACGGCCGGAAATCCTCGGCGCACCACTGGAGCGCCCCGAGACCCTTGGCCAGGGGCGTCCGCGCGGGGAAGCGCCAGGCGCCTTCCGCCGTGGCGAGGGGGACACCGCCATCCCGCCAGGCCCGCAAGGGCCGTCCGGGCAGTCCGGTCAGCAGGCGGATCACCCCCTGCGCGTCCACGACGCGAAGGGTGCCGTCCGGGGATACCTGGACCTGGAGGCTGCCGCTGGACGGGGCCGGCGGCGGTGTGGCCGGGGCTTCAGCCGCATGCAGCACAGGTTGCCACGGCAGGGGCGGCACGAGCTGCCAGGGCAGGTGCTGGGGCACCTGAGCGGCCAGGGGGCCAAGGGCCGTCAGGACGAGGGCTGCCAGCCGCACAGGGCCTCCAGGTTGCGGGTGGTTCGCTCTGCCAGGGCCTCTGCGGACATCCCCCGCAGTGCGGCCACCGCCTCGGCCGTGAACCGCACGAAGGCAGGTTCGTTGGGCTTGCCCCGGTACGGCACCGGGGCCAGGAAGGGCGAGTCGGTTTCCACCAGGATCCGGTCTGCCGGGGCCCAGGCGGCCACCTCGCGCACCGCGTCGGCCTTCTTGAAGGTGACAATGCCCGCGAAGCTCAGGTAGAAACCAAGGTCCAGCGCCCGCTCGGCGAAGGGCCGGTCCTCACTGAAACAGTGGATGACGCCGCGCACGGCGCCGGCGCCCTCCTCTTCCAGCATGCGCAGGGTGGCCTCCGGGGCCGAGCGGGTGTGGATCATCAACGGCTTGCCCAGGCGCTTCGCGAGGCGGATCTGGGCCCGGAAGGCCACTTCCTGCTCCTCGCGGGGACTCAGATCGTAGTGCCAGTCGAGGCCCGTTTCCCCTACAAACAGGATCGCAGGATCCGCCAGGAGATTCGCCAGAGCCCCTTCCACCTCCGGAGCCCAGGTCTTCGCGTCATGGGGGTGGACGCCCAGGCTTCCGCGGATCTGGGGGAAGCGGCGGGTCAGCTCCAGCACGGCCCGGGAGTCCTCCAGATCCGTTCCCACCGCCACGAACCCGATGACGCCCGCCATCCGGGCCCGGTCCAGCAGGGGTTCCAGCGGACGGCCCTCTAGATGGCCGCCGGTCATGTGGCAATGGGCATCTACGAGCATGATCCTCCCCTGGGGCATGATCCCACGCCCCCTGGATTCGAGTGCGGCCATCCTTGGGCCGATAGGGTTTCCATGACACGCACGGTGCGAGTCCTGTGGGGGCTGCTGCTGGGATGGACCCTGATCCTGGGCCAGCAGCCTGCCTTCCGCCATTTCGGCCTCCGCGAGGGCCTGCCGCAGAGCCAGATCACCGCCCTTCTGGAAGACCGTCAGGGCTTCATCTGGATCGGCACCGAAACGGGCGGCGTGGCGCGCCTGGGTGCTTCGGGATTCAAGTCCTTCGGCGCCCCCGAGGGCCTGAAAGCCCGCCTGGTGGGCGCCCTGCTCGAAGACGCCCAGGGCCGCATCTGGGTCGCCAGCGAACAGGGCATCTCGTCCATCAAGGGCGACTCCGTGATGAACTTTGGGCCGGAACAGGGGCTTCCCGCCGCGCCCACCCTTTCCCTCTGCCTTGATGGCGCTGGCCATCTCCTGGCGGGCAGCCACGCCGGCCTGTTCCGGGAAGAAGGGTCCCGGTTCACCCGGGTGCCCCTGCCCGCCCCCTTCGACCATCAGCCGATCCGCCTGCTGGCCCGGGACCGGGCCCAGGGGATCTGGATGGTGGGCGCAGGCCACCTCATCGCCCGCTGGGATGACCGGGGCCTCCGCACGTATCCGCTGCCGCCCAGCGCGGGGAAGGCGCCCCTCCAGGATCTGGAGGCCGACCCGCAGGGACGGATCTGGGCGCTGCTCCAGGATCGCCTGCTGCGCATGGAGCGGGGAACCTGGGTTCAGGTGCCCCTCCCCGGCCTTCCACCCAAGCCCAAAATGATCAGCCTCCATTTCGATGCCCAGGGTGGGGGCGCCCTGATCGCCCTGGGAAGCGATGGCCTGCTGATCCTGCCGGCGCACGGGCCGGAGCAACGCCTGACGGCCGAGAACGGCCTTCCCCGGGACCGCATCCTGGTGGCCCTGCGGGATCGCCGGAATGTCCTGTGGGTGGGCTCTGACGGGGACGGCCTGGCGGCCCAGGCGGTCCACGGGCTATGGGCGCTGGACAGCGCCCCGGATGTGCCGGGCAAGAACGTGGCCGCGGTGATGGCCATCTGCCGCGTGGGCCCTGGACGGGTGCTGCTGGCCAGCAGTACCGGGCTCTACCTGGTGGAGGAAGGCCGCGGGATCACCCGTCGCTGGGACAAGGCCCATGGATTGCCGTCCAATGAGCTTTGGTGCGCCGTACCGGATGGCCAAGGCGGCGCCTGGATCGGCACGGACCGCGGGCTCGCGCGGTGGCGCCGGGGCCGAGTGGCAGCGGCCGGTCCACGGGATTTGGCGCGCACCAGCGTGATCACCCTCGCCTGGGACCAGGGCCGTCTTCTCGCGGGCACCGAACGGGGACTGTTCGGGCTGGATCCTGCGGGCCGCACCCTGTTCCATGCCGCCCTTCCCAAGGAGATGGGCACCGCCGAGGTGGATGACATCCTGCGCTATCAAGGCCAACTGCTCCTGGGGACGACCGTGGGCCTCTGGCGGCTGGAGGGCCAGCGGCTGGTCCGGGCGTACCGGGAGGCCCCCTTCGCCACCGCCCCCGTGACCTGCATGACGGAGGATGCCTACGGGGACCTGTGGGTGGGCACCATGAACGGATTGCTGCGGCTGGCGGGTGGCGTATGGACCACCTACGGCGTGGCCCAGGGCCTCGGGGATGACAGCATCAATTTCCTCGCCAATCTCAGTCCGAACTGCATGGCGGTCGGCCACAACCGCGGGGTGGACATCCTCAACGGCCACACCATCCAGCACCTCTCGCAGAGCCAGGGCCTGATCTCAGACGAGACCAACCACGACGGGTTCCTGCTCGACCCTGAGGGCCGCCTGTGGATCGGCATGGTCGGCGGCGTGAACATCCTCGACCACCCGGAGACCTTTCGGAATCCACCGCTCCGGCCACCGACCCTCCTGGAGGCGCGCTGGCCGGGTGGACAGGCCGGCCTGCCCGAGAACGCCCAGCTCCCCCCTAGGCCAGACTACCTCGAGATCACCTTTGACACGGCGGAGCCCCTTGCGACGGCCCCCCTCCACTACCAAGCCTATCTGGAGGGCGTGGATGGCGGCTGGCGCCCCATCGCCCAGGAGGGCCTCGCCCTCCACTACCGCCGGCTGTCCGCGGGCGCCTACCGCCTCCATCTGCGCGCCCGTCAGGAGGATGGCCCCTGGGTAGAAGCCCGGACCCTGGCCATCACCATCCAGCCCGCCTGGTACGAAACCTGGGTGGTACGAGGAGGGCTCGCCCTGGCGGCCCTGGGCCTGCTCAGCGGCATCATCTGGCTGCGGGGGCATCGTCTCGCCCTCCGCGCCCGGACGCTGGAAGAGACCATCGAGACGCGCACCCAGACCCTGGCCCGCCAGAACTGGGCCCTGGAACAGGCCCATGGCCAGATCAAGCGCAGCCTGGAGTCGCGCCTGAAACTCATGGACATGGTGACCCACGACCTGCGCTCGCCCCTCACGAGCATCATGCTCACCCTCGACCGCCTGCGCGAGACCACCCCGGAGCCCGCGAACCTGCTCGACATCATGGACCGGGAAGCCAATCGCATCGAAGCCCTGGTGCGGAACCTGCTCGACCAGAGCCGCTCTGAGACCCTGCTCCAGAGCCTGAAGCTGACGCCGACCCTGGCAGTGGCAGTGACGGAGGGCTTCGAGGAGGTGCTGCGCCTCAAGGCCGAGGCCAAGGGACTGACCCTCCACCTCGAGGTGGCGCCCGAAACAGCCCGGGCCTCCATCCGCGCAGATCTCGCCACGCTGCAGCAGGTCATGCTCAACCTCTTCGAGAACGCCCTGAAGTTCACCCCCAGCGGCGGGCAGGTGGGCATCCAATCCGCAGTGGATGCCTCCCGGGGCCTCTGGACCCTGGATGTCTGGGATACCGGAAGGGGCCTCGAGCCCGACCAGATCCAGCGCATCCTCCAGCCTTTCCAGCAGGTCCAGTCCCGCGATGCAGTCCAGGGCTGGGGGCTAGGACTCTCCATCTGCCAGGACATCCTCGAGGCTCATGGCGGCCGCATGCAGATCACCAGCGAACCCGGTCGCGGCGCCCGCTTCCAGGTCGCCATCCCCCTCATTCCCGAGGGGCCTGGCACCCACCTTCGGCCATGACTTCCAGCCCCCCGCCCGGCACACAGGCCTCGACCGGGCTCCTGCTCCTCACCGGTGGGGGGAGTTCCCGCATGGGGATGCCCAAGCACCTTCTCGATCATCCCGCGGGAGGCACCTGGGGCGGGCACCTGGTCCGCGTTTTCGCCAGTGTGTGTCCACATGGACCGATGTGCGTGCTGGGCGACCCGCTCCCGGATTGGCCCACCCTGCCCCGCCTGGAGGATCCCCGGCAGGGTCCGGCGGTCGCGTTGCGGGCCTGGAGCAGCCTCCCGGCGCCTGCGGCCAGGCGGTGGTGGGTGGTGGCCTGCGATCAGGTCCGTTGGACGCCCGCCCGCCTGGAGATCTGGCTGGCCCTCGCCGCGGCCGCGGATCCCGACGCCTCCCATTGGGTGCTGGCCCGCCATCAGGGCCACCTGCAACCCCTGGGGAGCCTGCTGCCCGCATCCCTGCGAACGCGTCTCGCCGCCACTGGGGATCGGTCGCTCCAGGCGGTCGTGAGCCAGCTCCCCCATCTCATTCTGGACCTAGAGGGTAATGAATGGCTGGATGTGGACACGCCCGAGGCACGAAAAGCCTTCGAGGACACCCAGGAGTAACCCCGGGGAAATCCTGTTTCAACTTCAAATCACTCGGGCATGAATTGTTTTTCGCATGATTTCAAATCCTTTATTCGTGGCTGTTTCAGTTATATTCCTTCGTGGTTATTTAGTCATTGGTGATGATAGTCACGAACGACTTGACCATGTTGTTTACCGTTTCATCATCTATATCGCACCCGAATGGGTCGTGAATGGATGGCAGCATGCTCCCCCTCTCCCAGACAGCAGGCTACGCGGTCCTGGCCCTCAGCTGCCTGGACGACCCCGGTGGCGCTCCGGCCCTGGTCCAGGATGTGGCGGCCCGGACCGGCATTCCCCGGGCCTATCTCTCCAAGCTCATGAACAGCCTGGCCCACAAGGGGCTCATTCTGGCCAAGCGGGGCAACAAAGGCGGGGTGGTCCTCGCCCAGCCGGCCCGGGAGATCACCCTGGATGTCATCGCCGAGGCAGTGGATGGCGACGCCTGGCGCCGCACCTGCCTGCTTGGCTTCAGCACCTGCCTGGATGACCGGGCCTGCCCGGCCCACGCCTTCTGGAAGGAGGAACGGGAGCGCATCCACGCCCACCTCCAGCAGAACACCCTCGCGGATATCGCCAGCTTCGAGCGGAAATCCCGCACGTGGCGGCTGATGGACGCCCTACTCCCCTCGACCGTTTCCCCCTAGGGGAGCGGCCCAATCCCGAATGCCTGTCTCCACCCCCGGAGATCAGCGCTGCTTGGCTCCGCGCCAGCGACGCCCTCCATTCCCAACCCCAAGAAAGGATGTGCACCATGCGGAACACCCTCTACACCCTGCTGGCGATGGCCGCCCTGGCCGCGCCCCTGTCCGCCAAGGGCGGCAGCGAACTCAAGGGCAAGTTCTACTTCATCAAGAACTGCAAGACCTGCCACGTAGAAGGCAAGTCGGGCGGCGTCGTCACGCCCCTCATCAAGACCCAGGCCCAGTGGAAGGCCTACTTCAAGGCCGACAAGCACGCCAAGGGCAAGGAGAAGCTCGGCGCCCACACCAAGCTGACACCGGCCCAGATGGAAGACGTGATGACCTTCCTGGTCGCCCACGCCTCCGATTCCCCCCAGCCCATGACCTGCGGCGGCTGAGTCCAGTCTCTCCCCGGAATCCCCCTCCCCCACCCCTGAATCCCCTTGTAATGGAGTCCCCCCGATGAAATCCACCCGCATCATGCTCGTCCTGGCCGCCGCCCTGGCGCCCATGGTTCTGAGCGCCCAGTCCAATGAAGACCTACAGAAACAGATCGAAGGCCTCAAGAAGCAGCTCCAGGTCATCCAGGAGAAAACGGATGCCGCCCAGGAAAAGGCTGAGGCCGCGAAGGGCCTCGACGGCCGCCTGAGTCGCGTCGAGCGCAAAATGGGCGCCGGCAATGTCCAGTGGGGCGGCGAGCTCATGACCCGCTTCGACAGCACCCAGTGGAACATCAAGCCCTACCAGCAGTTCCTCGGCTTCGTGCAGAACCCCGCCACGGGCGGGCCGATGCCCGTCGCCCAGCAGGTCGGATCCCAGGATCTGACCAACTCGGTCCAGTGGTCCACCCGCCTCCGCCTCAACATGGGCATCCACATCAACGACCACGCCCAGATCATGGGCCGGCTGGTGATGTACAAGATCCACGGCGGCGCGGATGTGCCGACCTTCAACGGCTCGCCGAATACCGTCTACAGTTCCTTCGTCACCGGCCAGGTGCCCAGCACCGATGTGCTGCGTGTCGAGCGCGCCAGCCTGGTGTACCACTTCCCCCTGGGCATCCTCTCCATCGGCCGCCAGAACACCACGGATGGCCCGCCGTTCGAAGTGCGCGAGGGCGGCGAGCGCCAGGCCACCCCGCAGGCCCTGGCCGTGAACGCCACCATTGACGGCATGGGCTGGAAGTTCGAACTCAGCAAGATCGGCCTCCCGGAGAACACCCTCCTGGGCATCTGCTACGGCGTGGGCTATGAAAGTGGCTTCGGCGGCGGCGGACTGGTGAAGACCAATTCGGCCCCCGTGGGCTTCAACTTCACCAACGCCACCGTGGCCAACCCCGCGGCTGCGACCCTCCAGGTCAACTCCATTGGCCCCCTCAAGGACACCACCGTGCTGGGCGCCATGTTCGACATGCCCCTGCTCTTCGCCGTCGGCGACAGCGTCCAGAGCGCGAACTTCTACCTGGGCTACAACCGGTTCGGGAACATGACGGACATCCCCTTCGGCAGCACCGTCAACTTCCCGGTGCCCTCCGCGCCGGGCATGGGCGGCATGCCGTCCACGCAGTACGTGACCGCCACCAACAACCTGGGCGACATGGACCAGTGGACGATGACCTGGAAGCACAAGATCGGCGACCAGTTCACCTACTTCGTCAGCGCCGGCTACCTCAAGAGCCATCCGAACGGCAAGAGCTCCCAGTACGGCGCCTACTGGACCTTCCCCAGCACTATGCCCGCCGGCTATCCCACGGGCCTCACCCAGCTGTCCGGCTTCGGCGGCCTGATGGGCGACGCCAACCACAGCGAAACCGCCTCGGCCTACTACACGGGCGTGCGGTACGATCCCACGGAGAAGATCGGCTTCGGCCTCGAGTTCAACCACGGGTCGCCGCGCTGGTTCACCTACACCCCCGCTACCGGTGAGTACACCGACAAGCTGGGCGCCCGCGGCGATGTGTGGGAGGGCTACACCCAGTGGCGCTTCGCCAAGAACGCCGACCTGCGGTTCGGCTACATCCACTACGCCTACACCCACGCGTTCAGCGGCTGGCAGATCGGCCCCGGCGCGATGCCTGGCCAGAGCTGGGAAGACTCCTACAACCTGAGCAAGAACCCCATGCTCCAGTACTCGTTCCCCTCGACGGTGAAGAATTTCTACGCCGCCATTGAAGTGAAGTTCTGATCCCCCTTGAGCGCCGCGGAACCCCAGGTTCCGCGGCGCTCCGCCTGTCCGACCCGGACGCCATCCCATCAGGAGAGCCCATGCCGCATCCGCCTCGAAACCCATCGCCGCCCAGACTCCGGCGGTCGCTCCAGGCCCTCCTGGGTCTGCTGGCCCTGTCCTGCTTCAGCGTCCAGGCCCAGCAGGCTTCCTCGCCCGCGCCCGTCGGCCACGGCTCCTACATCGGCGTGCATGCCCAGCAGGACAGCATGCAGACCGCGGACCACAGCAAGTTCAAGATCCTCCAGGGCCCCTTCAAGGATGGCGACGGCCCGGCCGTGACCAAGGCCTGCCTCACCTGCCACACCGAAGCGGCCAAGCAGGTCATGGCCACCCAGCACTGGCAGTGGCGTGTGCCCCAGAAGGGCCTTGAGAGCTATGGCAAGGCCACGGATCTGGTGAACAACTTCTGCATCTCCATCCGGGGCGGGAACACGGCCACCTGCGCCCGCTGCCATGCCGGTTACGGGTTCCAGGACAAGACGTTCGACTTCTCCAATCCCGACAATGTGGACTGCCTCGTCTGCCACGACACCACCGGCGACTACGAGAAGGAAGCGGCTGGCTGGCCCAACCCCGCCGTGCCCCTGGCGGACATCGCCCAGAAGGTGGGGCGTCCGACCCTCAAGAACTGCGGTGCCTGCCACTTCTTCGGCGGCGGCGCGGACGCCACCAAGCATGGCGACCTGGACGACACCATCCTGAATGCCCCGCGCACCGAGGATGTGCACATGTCCAAGCAGGGCGCAGGCATGACCTGCGTGGATTGCCACGTCTCCTCCGCCCACCAGGTCGGCGGTCCCGACTACGTGATCCCGGCGAACAAGCGCGAGCAGCCCAAGTATCCCGGCGAGAGCATCTCCCGGATGTCCTGCACCGCCTGCCACACCGATCATCCCCACAAGTCCTACATCCTGAACCGCCACTACCAGAAGGTCGCCTGCCAGACCTGCCACATCCCCGAGTTCGCCCGGGACAAGCGCGGGACCAACCTCTGGTGGGACTGGTCCACCGCCGGCAAGCTCAAGAACGGACGCCCCTACACGGTCGAGGGCAAGGATGGCTTTGAGACCTACAACAGCATGCACGGGGACATGATCTGGGCCCGGGATGTCGTCCCCACCTACGTGTGGTACGACGGCAACATGAAGTTCACCCGCCTGACCGACACCATCACCCCGCCCAAGGATCCCAACGGCTCGATCATGCTGAATCCGGTGGAGGGTTCCTACACGGATCCCAACGCCAAGATCTGGCCCTTCAAGTTCCACGAAGGCAAGCAGCCCTACGACACGGTCCTCAACAAGCTCATCGCGCCCTACACCGCGGGCCCCGCCGGCTCAGGCGCCTTCTGGGGCGACTGGAAGTGGGATCCCGCCATCAAGCAGGGCATGGAGACCGCAGGCCTGCCCTACAGCGGCCACTACGGCTTCGTGCGCACCACCATGATCTGGCCCATCACCCACATGGTGGCTCCCAAGGAGCAGGCGCTCTCCTGCACCGCCTGCCATACCCAGAAGGGCCGCCTGGCCAAGGTGCCCGGCTTCTACCTCCTGGGCCGTGACCGTGGCACCGGTCTCGACTTCATCGGCATCGGCGTGATTCTCCTCACCTTGGTCGGTGTGGCGGTCCACGGCATTCTCCGCTTCATCCACGGGCGCCACTAGGAGGCATCATGCGACGCGTCATTCTCTACGAGAAGTTTGAACGGTTCTGGCACTGGATGCAGGCCCTGCTGATCATCACCCTGATGATCACCGGCTTCGAAGTCCGCGGCCTCATCCACCTCCACCTGCTGGGGTTTGCCACGGCCGTCACCGTGCACAACTACTCGGCCCTGGCCCTGGTCGTGCTGATCGTGTTCGCGATCTTCTGGCACTTCACCACCGGCGAGTGGCGCCAGTACGTCCCCACCCGCAAGTTCCTCAGGGACATGGTGGGCTTCTACCTCACGGGCATCTTCAAGGGCGCTCCCCACCCGGTGAAGAAGCACCGGATGGCCAAGCTGAATCCGCTCCAGCGGCTGGCCTACCTGGGCTTCAAGGTCCTCATCATCCCGGTCCAGGTCACCACGGGCGCCCTGTATTTCTTCTACCCGAACCTGAGCCGCATGGGCTGGCCTCCCAGCTCCCTGTGGGTCATCGCCGTGCTCCACGTCATCGGTGCCTTCGCGCTGGTGGCCTTCCTCGTCGGTCATCTCTACCTGACGACCACGGGCCACACGCCGCTGACCAACCTCAAGGCCATGCTCACGGGCTACGAGGACATGCCCGACGACGAGTACATGGACGAAGAGAACTAGCCCGGCGTCTTCCCGCCGCAACCGCCCGAGCCCTGGAGAGCCTCTCCAGGGCTCGGGTTTTTTCGGGCCGGTCGGGTGGCTTTTTTTGAGCATGTGCTCATAATTCTTTCCGGAGGATCTTCGTGCCCCGCCCTCCCTGTTGCAAGCACGTGCGCCAGCTTCCGGGTGTCCGGGTCTTCAAGCCCCAGGGTGTGCCCCTGGCCGGCATGGAGGTGATCCGCCTCCAGGTCGAGGAGCTGGAGGCGCTGCGGCTGGCCCATGCCGAACAGCTCTACCAGGAAGCCGCGGCCCAGCGCATGGGCACCTCCCGCGCCACCTTCGGGCGCCTCCTGGACGAGGCGCACCGGAAGGTCACCCGCGCCCTGCTGGAGGGCCTGGCCCTGCGCATCGAGGGCGGCAGCTACCACCTGGCGGGGGAGCGCTGCCCCCGCTGCGAAGCCCATCCACATCCCCTCCCGCCTTCTGCCCCAGGAGATCCTGTGAAGATCGCTGTCCCCATCCTCGACGAAACCCGCATCTCCCCGCATTTCGGCCGCTGCGGCGCCTTCCTCGTCTTCGACACGGAAGACGGGCACATCCGCAGCCGGGAGATCCGCCCCAACACCCACGGGCATCACGCCCATGCCGGACAGGGGCACGAACATGGCCCGCACAGCCATGCAGGCTTCCTGACGCTGCTGGGTGACTGCGGCGTGGTCATCAGCGCCGGCATGGGCCCCGGCGCCCTGTCGGCCCTCCAGGGCGCCGGCAAACGCGTACTCCTGGTCCGCCCGGGCCAGGCACCCGAGGCCGCCGTGCAGGCCTTCCTGGAGGGACGCCTGACCGAAAGCGAACAGGGCGTCTGCGCATCCCATTCCCACGCCTGAGGCACGTGACAGCCGGATCCACTTCTTTCCTCCCGAGGGCTTGGGCTTGGTGAGGACGGGCCCCGTCTGGACAGCGGGCGTCCAGCCCTCTAGCTTGGAATCATGAGCCCGCCCCCGACCATCCTGCTGGTGGATGACGAACCTGGTATCCGCCGATCCCTGGGCGAGGCCCTGAAGGACGAGGGCTACCAGGTGGTGAAGGCCGAGCGCGGCGAACAGGCCCTGGATCTGCTGCGCAACCCGGATGGGGAAGGCATTGACCTCGTGCTGCTGGATGTCTGGCTGCCGGGCCTGGACGGGCTGGAGACCTTGAAACAGGCCAAGCTCCTGCGTTCGAGCCTGCCCATCGTCATGATTTCGGGCCACGGCAGCATTGACACGGCCTTGCAGGCCACCAAGCTCGGCGCCTTCGACTTCCTCGAGAAGCCCATTGACCTGGATCGCCTGCTGCTGGTCACGGGCAACGCCCTGAAGCAGTCCCGCCTGGAGCAGGAAAACCAGCGCCTGCTGGAGGCCGTGGAGGGCGGGCGCTTCTTCCTGGCAGAGAGCCCAGCCATGAAGCGCCTGCTGTCGGATGTGCAGCTCGTGGCGCCCACGGAGGGCCGCGTGCTGCTGACGGGCGAGAATGGCAGCGGCAAGGAGGAGGTGGCCCGGCTCATCCATGCCCAGAGCCCGCGCAAGGACGCCCCCTTCGTCGAAGTGAACTGCGCTGCCATCCCCGAAGAACTGATCGAAAGCGAGCTGTTCGGGCACCAGAAAGGGGCCTTCACCGGCGCCGTGCGCGACCAGAAGGGCAAGTTTCGCGAAGCCGACGGCGGCACCCTCTTCCTGGACGAAGTGGGCGACATGTCGCTGAAGACCCAGGCCAAGGTTCTCAGGGCCCTCCAGGAGGGCCGCGTGGAGCCCATTGGCGGGGGTGGCGCCGTGGGCGTGGATGTCCGCGTGGTCGCCGCCACCAACAAGAACCTCGCCGATGAAATCGCCCGCGGCCGCTTCCGGGAGGATCTCTATTTCCGCCTCGCCGTGGTGCCCCTGCGCATTCCCCCCTTGCGCGAGCGACCCGAGGACATCATCCCCCTGGCCGAGGGTTTCATCGGCCGCATCGCCCGCCAGTACGGCCGTCCGCCCAGGCGCCTGAGCCCCGAGGCCAAGGACACGCTGCTGCGCCACGACTGGCCCGGCAACGTGCGGGAACTGAAGAATCTCATGGAGCGTGCCGTCATCCTCGGCCGCGGCGCCGAGATCCGCCCCAGTGACCTCGGCCCCCTGGCCGTGCGCCACCTCGCCGAGTCCGATCCCTTCTCCTTCCCCGAGTTCCCCAGCATGAAGGAGGCCCGCGACTGGTTCGAAGGCCAGTACCTCCAGCGGGAACTGAAGCTCCAGAACGGCAACATGACCCGCGTCGCCGAGCGGGTGGGGATGGACCGCTCGAACCTCTACAAGCGCCTGAAGGCCCTGGGCATCGAACCCAGGGAGATGCCATGACCGTTCGCAAGTGGTTCAAGATTGGGGAGACAGCCCAGCAGATCGGCGTCAGCCCGAAGGAATTGCGGTACTGGGAAGAGGTGATCCCCGAAATCAAGGCCCGCCGCAGCAAGGGGAACCTGCGCTACTACCATCTGGATGAACTGCCGCGCCTCAAGCGCATCAAGGCCTGGCTAGCAGAAGGGCTCACGGTCGCGGACTGCCGCGAGCTGATGATCCACGGCCACCTTGCCCAGAGGCTCGACCTCGGTCTGGATCCCGACGAAGCACCTGCACCTCCCCCGCGCAAGCCCCAGCCCAGCATCCCCCGTCTGCTTCGCGCCAGCTCCGATCTCCAGCCCGCAATCCGCGCGCTGCGCGGCCTCCTCGATCGCCTGTCCGCACCGCCCCGTCCTTGACCCGGGCCTCCAACCGGTCTACAGTCGAAGGTTCACGGCGCGTGGCGCAGCCTGGTAGCGCACTACCTTGGGGTGGTAGGGGTCGGAGGTTCGAATCCTCTCGCGCCGACCAAAGGGACCTAGAGAAATCTAGGTCCTCTTTGTTTTTAATCGGCACGCGAATTTCGACTGGGCCCCCGTGCTCAAAATTTGCTCAAAACCCACCCTGGGACAGCGCTGATCACGAGGGCTCATTCCCAAGCGGAGAAGCCCGCCATTCCTGGCCTTCAGGCTTCCCCCAAGGTCGTGGGCTTCGGCACCATCTCTCCTCGTCTCCCCTTAAAGGGAGCCTGGCACTCAGGAGCTCCGTGCCGGGGCTCTCTCCGAGGAGAAACCTTCCCGATCTGGTTGAGGCCCACCTCAGCCCAGGATGGGGGCGATCAGTTCCGGCCCATCGTGGTTCACATTCCCAACGGCCATCCCCACGGGATGGGCCGCCATCCGCTCGGCTGGACAGGGCACCAGGAGCGGCCGCAGCTCGCGAGCCTGAGCCGAAGGATCCAGCCAGAGGGGCCAGGATTCAGCCGGGAGGATCACCGGCATGCGGTTGTGGATGGGTGCCATCAGAGCGTTGGGCTCGGTGGTGATGATGCAGGCGCTGATCATCACCTCGCCGTGGGGGCCCTGCCAGTCCTCCATCAGGCCGGCGAAGGCGAAGGGTTCGTCCGGGTTCGCGGGATGGATGTAGAAGGGCTGCTTGGCCCGGTCCTTGGCCTTCCACTCGTAGAACCCCGAGGCGGGGATCAGGCAGCGCTTGCGCCGGAAGGCGCCTCGGAAGGATGGCTTCTCCTCCAGCGTCTCGGCCCGGGCATTGATCGGCTTGGAGAAAGCGTTGGGATCCTTCACCCAGCCAGGGATGAGGCCCCAGAAGGCCACGTCTGCCACCCGTTGGTCGCGCTCGGGCCGCACGATGACGATG
>JAKAMQ010000017.1 GCA_021812805.1 Acidobacteriota bacterium | reverse complement strand
GCCTTGAAGAGGTAGATGCCCATGCTGGCCAGGGCCATATCAGGGCGGCCCGGGAGGGCCGGTGGATCCTCGGGTTTTTCGACGAAGGAGAGGATGCGATTCCCCTTGTCCACCTGGGCGATGCCGAAGCCGCGCGCGGAAAGGCGCGGCACTTCCAGGCAGGCGATGGTCATGTCGGCGTCGTGGTTCAGGTGGTCGTGCAGGAAATACTTGTAGTCCATCCGGTAGACATGATCCCCGGCCAGGACCAGCACATGCTGGGGATCGAACTTCCGGATGTTGTCCACGTTCTGGAACACGGCATCCGCCGTGCCGTTGTACCAGCACTCCTTCTCTAGGCTCTGCTGGGCAGGCCAGATGTGGATGAATTCCTGGAGCGCGCCGGGGAGGAAACTCCAGGCGAAGGCCAGGTGCTCGATCAGCCGGTGGGAGTTGTACTGCGTGAGGACCGCGATCCTGCGGAAGCCGGAGTTCACACAGTTCGACAGTGTGAAATCAATGATCTTGAATTTCCCCCCGAAATCGAGTCCGGGTTTGGACGCCCAGTCGGTGAGATCCGCCAGGCGGCGACCGCGTCCGCCGGCCAGGAGTACGGTCAGGACACGGCGAGGACTGAGGTACGACTCCGTGAGAGGCATACAGCCACCTGGGTTGGATCCGCTTCGCGCTGGACGGGAAGTGTCGCGGATTCAAAAGGAAAGATCTGCCCATCCCCTATACCCGTCAAGGCCGGGATCGCGCGGACTCGAGGTAGATCCCACCCGACTCACGGTAGGGGCTTCACGCCGGCTGGACGGATGCTAGGCTCTGCCACACCAGCTCTTCTGAGA
Source organism: Acidobacteriota bacterium (assembly GCA_021812805.1). Lineage (GTDB taxonomy): Bacteria > Acidobacteriota > Holophagae > Holophagales > Holophagaceae > Geothrix. The sequence goes on along the minus strand of JAKAMQ010000017.1, from coordinate 28,102 downwards.
GTTCACCCGGAGGTTCCATGCGATCCGCAGTCATCGTCGAAGCCAAGCGCACCCCCGTCGGACGGGGCGTCAAGGGCGCCTATGCCGCCACTCGGCCCGAGCAGCTCGGGTCCGTGGTCATCGAGGCCCTCAAGCCCCTGCTCAAGGACTGGTCCATCCTCGAGGACGTCCTGGTGGGCTGCGCCATGCCGGAAGGCGAACAGGGCATGAACATGGCCCGCCTCATTAGTTTCCGGGCAGGTCTGCCGATCACGGCCGGGGCGGCGACCTTGAACCGCTTCTGCGGCAGCAGCCAGGAGACCCTCTTCATGGCCGCCCGGGCCATCCTCGCCAACGCCGGCGACGTGTTCCTCGCGGGTGGCGTGGAGAGCATGTCCAAGGTGCCGATGATGGGTTTCAATCCCAGCGTGGATCCCTACCTCAGCGAGCACTATCCCCAGGCCTACGCTTCCATGGGCATCACCGCCGAAACCCTGGCGAAGGAATACAAGATCACCCGCCAGGAGCAGGACGAGTTCGCTTACCAGAGCCACCAGAAGGCGGCCGCCGCCTGGAAGGCCGGGAAGTACGAAAAGGAGATCGTCCGTTTCGAGGCCAAGGGCCTCGATGGCAAGCCTTTCACCCTGCAGCAGGATGAGTGCGTGCGCGCCGATACCAATCTGGAGAAGCTTGGCACCCTCAAGCCGGCGTTCCTGGCCGAGGGCACCGTCACCGCGGGCAACAGCTCGCCGGTGACCGATGGCGGGGCCTTCCTGCTGGTCATGGAGGAGTCCGTGGCCAAGTTCCTGGGCCTGAAGCCCCGGGCCCGCTTCATCAACGGCGCGGTCGCCGGCGTGGAGCCCGATCGCATGGGCATCGGCCCGGTGCCCGCCGTGAAGAAGGTGCTGGACCGCGTGGGCCTCAAGCTGGATCAGATTGACGCCATCGAACTCAACGAGGCCTTCGCAGCCCAGAGCCTCGCCGTGATCCGCGAGGGCGGCTACGACATGGCCAAGGTCAACGCCTGGGGCGGCGCCATCGCCATCGGCCACCCCCTCGGCGCCAGCGGCGCCCGGATCATCACCACCCTGCTGAACCGGCTCGAGACCGATGGCGGCAAGTACGGCATCGCCACCATGTGCATCGGCGGCGGCCAGGGCATCGCGTCCGTCATCGAAAAGATCTGAGGAACCGCGAATGACGCGAATGGGCACGAATGGAATTTCAGCGAGGGCCCGTATCTGCTTCATTCGCGTTCATTCGCGAAATCCGCGGTTTCATTTTTGAGGTTTCCCATGAACATCAAGAAAATTGGGGTACTCGGTTCGGGCGTGATGGGCTCGGGCATCGCGGCGCATGTGGCGTCGGCGGGCTGCCAGGTGGAGCTGCTGGACATCGTCATTGACGAGGCGGCCCCGGACAAGCTGGCGGAAGGGGCCCTGGCGGCTCTGGCGAAGTCCAAGCCGGCCCTGGCCATGCACCCCTCGTTCCTCAAGAAGATCAGGCCCGGCAACCTGCGCGACCATCTCGACCGCCTGTCGGACTGCGACTGGGTGGTGGAGGTCGTGAAGGAAGACCTGGCCATCAAGCGCGAGCTCTACACCCGCCTGGAGCCCAAGCTCAAGGCCGGGGCCTGGATCAGCTCGAACACCTCGGGCATCCCCCTGAAGCTGCTCGTGGAGGGCCGCGGCGATGCCTTCCGCAAGCACTTCGTCATCACGCACTTCTTCAACCCCGTGCGCTACCTCCGCCTGCTGGAGTTCGTGACGGGGCCCGAGGTGGATGCGGCGGAGGCCCAGGCCTTCCGCACCTGGCTGGAGGAGGCCCTGGGCAAGGAAGTGGTGCCGGCCTACGACAGCCCCACCTTCATCGGCAACCGCATCGGCATCCACGGCATCATGGCGACCCTGCACCTGGCCCTGAAGGAGCAGATTCCCTTCGAGGTGCTGGATCTGGTGTTGGGTGATGCTTCCGCCCGAGCCAAGAGCGCCGCCTTCCGCACGGCGGATCTCGCGGGTGTGGACATCCTGGCGGCCACCGCCAAGAACGTCTACGACCTGTGCCCGAACGACGAGGTGCGCGACGTCTTCAAGTTCCCCGAGTTCCTCCAGTGGATGCTCGACAACAAGCTGTTCGGCAACAAGGTGAAGCAGGGCTTCTTCAAGAAGGGCCCCAAGGACGCCAAGGGGAAGAAGAGCTTCCTCGCCCTGGATCCCGTCTCCCGCGAGTACGTCCCGCAGGTGAAGAAGGACTGGCCCATCCTCAAGGAGCTGAAGGGCATTGATGATCCCGCCGAGAAGGTGAAGGTGCTTCTCACCAGCGATACCGAAGCAGGTCGTCTGGCCTGGCGCTGCATCGCCCCCAACATGGTCTACGCCGTGAACCGTCTGGGCGAGGTGACGGATGGCCCGCTGAACGTGGACCGCGCCATCAAGAACGGCTTCGCCTGGGAGATCGGCCCCTTCGAGTTGTGGGATGCCCTGGGCGTGGAGCGGGTCGTGGCCCGCATGCGCTTCGAGGAACAGCCCATCGCGCCCCTGGTGGAGCAGATGCTGGCCAAGGGGATCACCAGCTTCTACCGCTGGGAGCATGGGATCCCCGTCGCCCAGCTGAACCCCAAGACGCTGGCCTACGATCCGATCCTCGAGGACAAGCGCGTCATCATCCTCAAGCGCGAAGAGGGCCGGGGCAAAGTCGTGGCCGAGAACGGCAGCTGCCAGCTGCTGGATCTGGGCGATGACGTGGCCTGCCTGGCCTTCCGCAGCAAGATGAACGCCCTCGATGACGGCATCATCGGCCTGATGGAGGACACCCTCCAGAAGCACGTGCCGGGCCGTTTCAAGGGTCTGGTGGTCGGCAACCAGGGCCAGCACTTCAGCGCCGGGGCGAACCTCGTGATGGTGCTGAACGCGGCCCGGGACAAGCAGTTCGATCAGATCCTCGAAGTCGCGCGGCGCCTGCAGTACGCGGCCCGGATGCTCACCTACGCGCCCTTCCCGACAGTGGCGGCGCCCTTCAACCTGGCCCTTGGCGGCGGCTGCGAGATGACCATGGCCTGTCAGCGGGTCGTGGGCCACGCCGAGCTGTACATCGGCCTGGTGGAAGTCGGCGTCGGCGTCATCCCCGCCGGCGGCGGCTGTCTGCAGATGCTCCTCCGCATGGAGGATGCGATGGCCGCCCAGGGCATCAAGGGGCCCATGCCCAAGGTGAAGGCCGCCTTCCAGGGCATCGGCACCGCGAATGTGAACACCAGCTTCGACGAGGCCCAGCGCAACGGCTACCTGCGCCGCACGGACCGCCGCGTGATGAACAAGGCCTTCCTGTTGAACGAGGCCAAGCAGGAAGTCCTCAAGATGGCCGCGGACTTCCAGCCCGTGCAGGAGCGGACCCTGCGCCTGCCCGGCCGGGGTGGCAGCGAGGCCCTCAAGATGGCCGTCCGGGACTTCCAGCTCCAGGGCATGGCCAGCGAGCACGATGCCGTCATCATGGGCGAGCTGGCCAACATCCTGTGCGGCGGAGATGTGAGCCTGGTCCAGGAGGTCACCGAGGAACGCATCCTCGAACTGGAGCGCGAAGCCTTCACCCGCCTCTGCGGGATGGAGAAGACCCAGGCCCGCATGGATTCCATCCTCAAGACGGGCAAACCCCTGCGCAACTAGCCTCGATCCAGCGTTTTTTTGTGACCTAAGCCGCCTTTTCCCGGGCGGCTTTTTTTTGGTGTTGCCAGCCTGTGGCGGGGCCGGAACACTTGGGGCGTTCCCAATCGAACCCAATCCATAGGAGGCACTGTGAGCGGACATTCCCAGTCAACTCCACGGGTGGCGGCCATCGTGGGCCCCTACCTCTCCGGAAAAACCTCCTTGATGGAGAGCCTTCTCTTCGCGGCAGGCGCCCTGCCGCGCAAGGGCTCCGTCAAGGAGGGGAACACGGTCGGCGATGCCTCCCTGGAGGCCAAGGCCCGCCAGATGAGCGTGGAGGCCAGCCTGGCGGCCTGCACCTACCAGGATCAGGTCTGGACCTTGATTGACTGCCCCGGATCCGTGGAGTTCAACCAGGATGCCGCCCATGCGTTGATGGTGGCCGATATCGCCGTGGTGGTCTGCGATCCCGATCCCGCCCGGTCCCTCATGGTGGCGCCCACCCTCAAGTTCCTGGATGACCACAAGATCCCCCACATCATCTTCATCAACAAGATGGAGGCGCCGGGCAGTGCGAGCCGGCTGAAAGACACCCTGGGCGCCTTGCAGGGCGTCTCCGAGCGCCCCCTGGTGCTGGTGGAACTCCCCATTCGCGAAGGCGATCAGATCACCGGCTACGTGGACCTCATCAGCGAGCGCGCCTATCACTACGATGCGGCCCGGGACGCGGACCTGGTCACCCTGCCCGAGTCCGTCCTGCCTGAGGAACACGAGGCTCGGCAGGCGATGCTGGAACGGCTCGCGGATTTCGACGACCACCTCATGGAGGAGCTGCTGGGCGATGTCATGCCTCCCCTGGAGGAGATCTCCGAGGACATGGCCAAGGATGTGCAGGAGGATCTGCTGGTGCCGGTCCTCTTCGGTTCCGCCGAACGCGATGCCGGCATCCGCCGCCTCTTCGAGACCCTCTGTGCAGAAGCCCCCTTCGCCGGTGAGACCGCAGCCCGACTGGGCCTTCCCGAGGGCAAGGACACGCTGGTGCAGGTGTTCAAGACCGTGCATGCCCAGCATGTGGGCAAGCTCAGCATTTCCCGCGTGTGGCGTGGCGAAGTGGCCGACGGTGTCTCCCTGGCCGGCAACCGCGTCAGCGGCATCAACCGCCTGTTCGGCTCGCAGCAGATCAAGCTGCCGAAGGCCGCAGCGGGCGAGGTGGTGGCCCTTGGCCGCATGGACGAGGTGCGCACCAGCGAAGGACTGACCCCCGGCGCCAAGGTGGCCCTGGCGTGGCCCGAGCCTCTCCAGCCCATGCTGGCCCTCAGCCTGCACACCACCAAGAGTGGCGATGACGTGAAGCTCTCGCTGGCCCTTCAGAAGCTCTGCGAGGAGGACGCCTCGCTCCAGGTCGAGCAGAACGCCGAAACCCAGGAGCGCGTCCTCTGGGGCCAGGGCGAGGTCCACCTCAAGTGCGCGCTGGACCGGTTGAAAAGCCGCTTCGGACTGGATGTGCAGCACCACCCGCCCATGGTCCCCTACCGCGAGACCTTCACCAAGGGCGCCAAGGTCCATGGCCGGCACAAGCACCAGACCGGTGGCCACGGCCAGTTCGGCGATGTGTGGTTCGAGATCAAGCCCCTGCCGCGCGGCGCGGGCTTCGAATTCGAGGAGCGCATCGTTGGCGGCGTGGTGCCCAAGAACTTCTTCGGGGCCATCGAGCACGGCGTTGTGGACTGGATGAAGCGCGGTCCCCTCGGCTTCCCGGTCGTGGACATCCACGTGGCCCTCGTGGATGGCAGCTACCACACCGTGGACAGCTCGGACATGGCCTTCAAGACCGCCGCCCGCATCGCCATGACCGAAGGCGCCCCCCTCTGCCACCCAGTGCTGCTGGAGCCGATCACCGAGGTGCACATCTCGGTCCCCAGCGAGTTCACCTCCAAGGCCCAGCGGCTCGTCACCGGCCGCCGCGGCGGCCAGGTGCTCGGCTTCGACGCCAAGCCGGGCTGGAACGGCTGGGACGTGGTCTCTGCCTTCATTCCCCAGGCCGAAATGAGCGACGTCATCGTGGAACTCCGCAGCCTCACCATGGGCGTCGGTTCCTTCACCTGGTCCTTCCACCACCTCCAGGAACTCGTCGGCCGCGACGCCGACAAGGTGGTCGAGGCACGCAAGGCCGCGAAGACCACGGCCTGAGGTCGAGTGCTGCTCCGGCCCTGCCGGGCCGGAGATCGGAAAAGCCATAAGGCGCTCCAGATGAGACAATCTATCTCCGGGATTCCGAAGGAATTCCGGAGGGGGGAGTCTCCTTGGCCCAGAAAGGTGTACAGATCATCGCGGTGGAACCGGGCAGCCTCGCCGAGGAGGCGGGCATCCGCCCCGGGGATACGCTGCTGGCGATCAACGGCGAGGCGGTGCTGGACCAGCTGAACTACCAGTTCCTGGTGACGCAGCGGGACGAGACGGACCTGCGTGTGCAGCAGCCGGATGGCACGGTCTTCGACGTCGCCGTGGAGAACGGGGGCGAAGGCCTCGGGGTGAACCTGGCCCAGGACGAGGTGAAGGTCTGCAAGCAGAACTGCGTGTTCTGCTTCGTCCACCAGATGCCCAGGGGCTTCCGGAAGTCGCTCTACCTGAAGGACGAGGACATCCGTCTCTCCTTCCTCTACGGCCACTTCACGACGCTTTCCAGCAGCGATGACGAGGAACTGGACCGCATCGTGCGCGAGCGCCTGAGCCCCATCCATGTTTCCGTCCACGCCACGGATCCCGAGGCCCGGGTGCGGGTCGTAGGCAACCCCCGGGAAGGGGACATCCTGCGGAAGATTGACCGCCTGCTGGCGGGCGGCATTGATGTCCATACCCAGGCCGTGGTGGCGCCGGGCCTGAACGATGGCGCCATCTGGCAACGGACGCTGGAGGATCTGTGGGCCCGCCGGCGGGAAGGGCGGGGCGGGGTTCTGAGCCTTTCCTGCGTGCCTGTGGGCCTCACCGCCCACCGCGAGGGCCTGCCCGCCGTGGCAGAGGTGGATCCAGCCTTCGCCCGGGACTGGGTGGCCCGCTGGACGCCGGAGGTCCGGACCTACGCCAAGGCCCACGGTGGCGAGCCGTGGCTCCTGCTGGCCGACGAGTGGTTCACCCGGGCGGGCGTCGAGGTTCCGGGGCGATCCTTCTATTCCCGCTCCTGGGCCCAGCTCGAGAATGGCGTGGGTCTGGTGCGGCGGTTCCTGGAGCACAGCCGCCGTTTCATCCGCAGCCCCCGGGCGAAGGGCTTCGCGGGCCGGCGCGTCCTGCTGCTCACCGGGGCCAGTTTCGCGCCCACCCTCGCCCGTGTCGCGGCGGAGTTGAACCGCGCCGTGGGCAGCCAGCTGCGCGTGGCGCCTGTTCAGAACCTCAGCTTCGGGGAAAGCGTCACGGTGGCCGGGCTGCTGTGCGGCGCCGACCTCACCTACGCGGCCCATGCCGACCGGATGGGAAGGGGCGGCCAGGGCGATTGGGTGGAGGCCGTGGTGGTGCCATCCTCGAGCCTGCGGACCCACACGGGCCCGACGGACCAGTACACCCTGCGCGGCTCGGTGGTGCGGGAGGAGGGCACCTTCCTGGATGATCTGACGCTGCCGCAACTGGCCGCGGATCTGGGCGTGCCCGCCGTGCCCAGCGGCGCGAACCTGTCCCACCTCTTGGACCACCTCGAGGCAGCCGATCGGGGCGCCTTCCGGGGTGGGGCCTTGGGGCAGGCGTTCCACGCCGAAGGGCTCAACCTGCCCCAGGGGGCCTACAACCCCTGACCTGAACGAGGGGGACCGGCCGCTCGTCTCGAGTACGCCGTCTGATCGTACGCACGAAGGCCCCGCAGGTGCGGGGCCTTCGGTTGAAGCGGGGAATCAACCCTTGGCGCTGACCGGAGCGGTCGTTGCCTCAGGCTTCTTGAGGAGCGAGACGGCCACCTTGATGTCGCCCCCATCCTGGCCCTGGAACTTGTCCACCTGCTCCAGGGATTTCTTCTTGGCGTCATCGGAAGCCACGCGAATGGCATCCAGGACATCCACGGCGCTCTGGAACTTGGCGTCCTCGTCAATCTTGAGGAAGACCTTGCGGAAGCCCAGCGGCTGCAGCATGACGATGTCAGGCAGTTTCTGCTTGAGGCCATCGGCATCAATGGGATCCGTCTGGAGCATCATCTTGCCGTCCTTGTCGAGGCTGATGACCACGGGCGGATTGTTGGGATCAATCTTCGGCGGGGTCGTCGTCTGGACGATCTGCGGGACCACCACCTTCATGGCCTTGGCCAGGCCGGGCACCATCACGATGAAGACGATGAGGAGCACCAGCACGATGTCAATCAGGGGCGTGACGTTGATATCGGACTTCTGTTTGCCCTTGGGGCCACCGGCATCCATTACTGACCTCCTTCCTTCGACTTGTCCTCGGCGGTCACGATGGAGGCCTCGTCAGCGCCCCCCTTGCGGCAGAGCTGGAACAGTTCGTTGACGTATTTGAAGGGAAGGTCCGCGTCGGCCTTGACGAACACCCGCTTATCCATGTGCTGCGAGATATTGCGGTTGATGAAGTCCACGAGCTTCTGCTCTTCCGCATCGTTGCCGAGGAAGAAGCGCTGGTCCTTGGCGTCCTTGTCGTCAATGAGGATCGCGCCCGGGCCCGTGACCTGATAGGTGTTCGGATCGCGCTTGGAGGTGAGCATGAGGGTGAGGTACTTCACCCCCTGGTCTTCCTGCTGATCCACCTTGGGGGCATGCTTCGCAAGCGGGATCTTCACAGCATTGTTCACGGCCGGTGTGATCACGATGAAGATGATCAGCAGCACCAGCACGATGTCCACGAGCGGCGTGACGTTGATGTCCGACTTCATGCCACCCTTGGAACCACCACCTGCATCCATGGTGTTCTCCTAGAAAGGGGCCCGGGCGTTCGCACTCCCGGGCCGGGGTGGGATGGATCAGGCCTGGCTCTCGCGACGGATGAACTCGTCAATCATCTGGGAGGCGGCATTGTTGATGTTGGTGACGACCAGATCCTGCTTGTTGGTGAGCAGGTTGTAGAACCACACGGCCGGGATGGCGCAGACCAGGCCGAGGGCGGTGGTGGCCAGAGCCTCACCAATGGAGCCGGCCAGGGCGTTGATGTCGCCAGCGCCCTTGGTCTTCAGATCGGAGAACACCTTGATGATGCCGACCACGGTGCCGAGCAGGCCGATGAAGGGGGCCAGGGCGCCGATGGTCGCCAGGCTGCTCATGCCCTTCTTGAGGAGCTCGAGCACTTCGGCGGTGCCGCGGACGATGGCGCGCTCCACGGGCTGGATGGCGTCATGGTTGGGGTTCAGGGTCTTGAGCTGCTTCTCGTACTGGAAGATGTCCAGCCCGTGCTTCAGCACCAGGGCCACGTGGGACTTGTTGTGGGTGGTGGCGGCGCGCTTGGCGGCCTCGAAGTCACCGCGGCGGAGGGTATCCATGAAGAGCTTGAGGAACTTCTCGGAAGCGGCATTGCTCTGCGCGTAGGTCACGAAGCGCTCGATGGCGACGTAGATCTGCAGCGCGATGAGGAAGATCAGGATGCAGATGATGCCCTTGTTGAAGATCGAAGCGGCCTTGAAGAGCTCGATGGGCGAGAATCCCTGGCCTTCGGCAAGGGCGAGCACCAGGGGGGAGGCGAACAGGTTCATGGATGGATCCTCTCGAGTGGGTGAATGGATGAACGACGGTCAGGTCGAGGTGGGCGGCGCGATGGCCTGCTATTGGAGGCGGAAGGGCATGGTGAGCGTGAAACGGGCGTACTGGGGCACGCCATTCAACAGGGCGGGCTCGAAGCGCCACTTCATGGCGTAGGCCTCGGCGTAGGCGCGCAGCTGGGGCGGGCCTTCCTTGGCATGGGCTGAAGTAGGCACGCCATCGGGGCCGATGTTGACCTCCACCACCACGGTGCCCTGGATGCGGGCGATCTTGGCGAGGGGCGGGTAGGGCGGCGCGGGGGGACGGTACTTGATCTTGATCTGGCTGAAGTCGAAGTCCACCACGCGGCCCGTGCCGCCGGTCACACCACCGACTACGCCACCGGGAACGCCGCCGATGACGCCGCCAGGAACGCCACCCGGGACGCCGCCCGGGACGCCGCCGAGGGAATTGTCCTGCTTGGGCAGTTCCTTGGGCACCGTCTCCGGCACCACTTCCTGCCGCGGATCAATGGGGGTGGTATCCACCTTGGCCGAGGTCACTGCGGCCGGCGGCGGCGGCGGCGGAGGCGGCGGCGGCGGAGGAGGAGGCGGCGGCGGCGGCGGCGCATCCTGCTGCTCGGTGAGATCAATGCCCACAGTCTTGATGATCTTCTTGCCGGCATCCGTCTGCTTCGCCAGCTGGAAGGCCACGAAGCCGAACAGGGTGTACATGGCGATGGTCGTGGGGATCGTCACGAAGGGGTTGCCCCCTCGGATCTCCTTGTTCCCCGCCGACAACGAGGACCGGTAGACGGCATCCTCGAGGGTTTCGGCCGGTACCGCCGGTTTGGCGGGGGCAGGTTTTTTGGGCTCTTGGCTCATGCGGCTCCCTTGAAAGATCCAGGGAAAAACAGCAAGCCGAACCCGTGCAGACATGGGTCCGGCTTCAGGAATGGGGGAAAAGATCTGGGGCAAGCCCAAAGGCTAAGATGGCAAAGGACTGTCCTCGGGTCAAGCCTAGAAACCCGGCGCAAGACCACGCCAGATGGGGGTTCAACGCTTTTTTCATGTCCCTTCCAGGGCGGCTGAATGGGACAAACCGAAGTGGATGTTAATTTTTGCAAAGATGGTGGAGTCACAGTCATGTCACCGGTCACAATTCGCCGCTTCCTCTTCTGCAAGGAAAGTGGGAGCCCCGCCGCCGCACGCGCCGGCCGCTTTGCCACGGGACACGGCGAGGTGCTCACGCCGGCCTTCATGCCGGTGGGCACCCAGGGCACGGTGAAAGCCATCACGCCTGCGCAGTTGCGCGACATCGCGCCGCAGGTGGTCCTCGGGAACACCTATCACCTGGGCCTGCGTCCAGGCGATGCCCTGGTGGCGCGGCTCGGCGGCCTGCACCGGTTCATGGGGTGGGACGGGCCCATCCTCACGGATTCCGGCGGGTTCCAGGTGTTCTCGCTGGCTTCCCTGCGCAGGATGAGCGAGGAGGGCGTCACGTTCAAGAGCCACCTGGACGGCAGTCCGCAGTTCCTCTCGCCCGAGCGGAGCCTGGAGATCCAGCGGAACCTGGGGTCCGACATCTGCATGGCCCTGGACGAGTGCCCTCCGGGGCGGATGGAGCGGCCGGGGCTGGAAGCGAGCATGGCCCGCACCACCCGGTGGCTCGCGCGGAGCCGCGCGGTGCCGCTCCAGCCGCACCAGGGCCTCTTCGCCATCAACCAGGGGGGCACCCACCTCGATCTGCGCCGCAGGCATCTGGACGAGGCGCTCTCGCTCGATGCGCACACGCCCTTCCAGGGGTTCGCCGTCGGCGGGCTCAGCGTGGGCGAACCGAAGGAAGCCATGAATGCGGTACTGACTGAATTCGTCCGGGAACTCCCGGAGGACCGCCCCCGCTACCTCATGGGGGTCGGCACGCCCGAGGATCTGCTCTTCGGCATCGAGCAGGGCGTGGATCTCTTCGATTGCGTCCTCCCCAGCCGCGAGGCACGCCATGGGCGGATCCTGACCAGCCGGGGGAAGCTGAACCTCAAGAACGCCCGGCACCGGGAGGCGGACCTGCCCCTCGATCCCGCCTGCAGCTGTTACACCTGCCGGACCTTCAGCCGGGCCTACCTGCACCACCTCTTCCGCTGTGGCGAACTGCTGGGCTTCACCCTGAACACCATCCACAACCTGAGCTACACTGTGGGGCTGACCCGAGCCGCCCGCCAGGCCCTGCTGGAGAACCGCTTTCCCGCTTTCGCCCAGGACGCGCGCGCCGGATGGATGACCGAGGAGCCCTGAATGAACTTCGCCCTGATCCAGCCCGCCTCCGCGACCTCCGGGCCAGCCGCCGCGCTGATCCAGATCCTGCCCTTCGCGGGCATCGCCTTGATGTTCTACTTCCTCCTGATCAGGCCCCAGAGCAAGGCCCGCAAGGAGATGGAAGCCCGCCTCGCCAAGCTGAAAGCGGGCGATGAGGTGGTGCTCACCTCCGGCCTCTACGCCACCATTGACCGCGTCGAAGAGAAGCACATCTGGCTGAAGATCGGCACCTCCGTGGTGAAGGCCCGCCGGACCGCCGTGGCCGCCCTCGCCACCGAAGCCGAACCCCAGAACTGATGTCCCCTTCCCCCCGGCCCGGCGCGTTCCGGGCCGCTTTCATGAGGAGTGCCCCGTGAGCAAACGGAGCCTCTGGCGCCTCGTCATCGTGCTGGCCGTCCTGGTCGGCTGTGGCTACTTCTTCGTGCCCCTTTCGAAAGTGAAGCTGGGCCTGGATCTTCGTGGCGGCGTCCACTTCGAGCTGGAAGTCCAGAGCCAGGACGCCCTGCTGGCGGATCTCCGCGACACGCGGGACCGGCTGGTCGCCAGACTCCGGGAGAAGGGCCTCTCCGGCGCCACGACCACCGTGGAGGGCGATGCCGTCCGGGTGGACGGCGTGAGCGCGGACCAGTCCGCCACCGTCGAGAAGGTGGTCCGGGATTCCTTTTCCGGCTACTCCGTGTCCCAGGCGGGCGGCGTCTTCCGGCTGACCCAGAATCCCAGCTACCAGTGGCAGCTCAAGGATGACGCCAACAAGCGGGCCCTCGAGGTCATCGAGAAGCGCATCCGGGACATTGACCCCGCCAACGTGCTCGAGCCGGAGATCACCGCCAGCGGCACCGACGGCAATCGCATCGTGGTGGAGATCCCCGGCATCGAGGAGGGCGACCGCGAGCGCGTCAAGAAGCTGCTGTCCACGCCGGGCCACCTGGAGCAGCGCCTCCTGGCCAAGGCGGACCAGATCTACTTCCCCACCCGCGAGGCGGCCCTCGCGCACTTCAACGGCAAGCTGCCGGAGGGCACCCAGCTCCTGCCCGAGCTGGAGGATCAGCGCGCTGCCCGGCGGGCCGGCCAGCCCGTCGAGAAGGCGAAGCCCGGCGAAGAGAAGATCAGCAAGTGGGTGCTGCTGGATACCAGCCTGGTGACGGATGGCGCCGACATCATTGACGCGCACCGGGGCTCCAACCCCACCACCGGCGCCAACGATGTGGACTTCACCCTGAACAAGAAGGGGGACGACGATTTCGCCAAGATGACCGGCATCGCGGCGGACGAGAACCGCCTCATCGCCATCGTGCTCGACCGCAAGATCGTCACGGAGCTGAGCGCGAAGCAGAAGATCATCGGCGGGGCCGTGCAGATCGCTGGCAACTTCACGGCGCAGGAGGCGGATGACCTCGCCAGCCAGCTCCGCAGCGGCGCCTTGCGCGCGCCCATGAAGTTCCTGGAGGAGCGCGTGGTGGGCCCCGGCCTCGGCCGCGACTCCATCCACGCAGGCGTCCGGGCCTCGCTGATCGGCTTCCTCACCATCATCCTGTTCATGGCGATCTTCTATCACTGGTCGGGGCTCAACGCGATCGTGGCGCTATCCGTGAACGTGATCGTGATGCTGGGCCTGCTGGGCTCCTTCCGGGCTACGCTGACGCTGCCAGGCATCGCGGGGTTCGCGCTGACCCTCGGCATGGCGGTGGACGCCAATATCCTCATCTTCGAGCGCATCAAGGAGGAGCTATCCCTCGGCAAGAGTGTGCCGGGCGCCATAGACGCGGGGTTCGACCGCGTGTTCTGGACCATCGTGGATGCGCACGTGACTCAGCTCGTCGCCGCGCTCCTCCTCTTCATCTTCGGCACGGGCCCGGTGAAGGGTTTCGCCGTCACCCTGACCGTGGGCGTGGTGGCCAGCCTCTTCACCAGCATCTACATCAGCCGGTTCATCTACGACTGGGTGCTGGAGCGCCATCCCGGCACCAAGACCCTTTCCGTCGGCACCCACACCTTCTTCAAGGGTGCGTCCTTTGATTTCATGAAGTACAAGGGCATGGCCCTGGCCATCAGCTGGAGCATCATCCTCGTCAGCCTGGCCTTCGTCCATCCCTGGCACATCTCGAACAACCCGCGGATCAAGCTGGGCATGCAGTTCGTGGGCGGCAACGACATGACCGTGCGGTTCCGCGGCGGCATGGATCCCGAGCGCATCCGCGCCGCCCTCGCCCAGGGCGGTTTCCCAGATGCCAGTGTCGTGGCCTACGAAGGCGGGTCCGGCAAGGGCTATCAGGACTTCGCGGTAAAGGTGAAGGCCAGCAAGGACTCGGACCAGAAGGACGCGACGAAGCAGGCCAATGCCCTCCATGTGATCTTCAGGCAGCTGGATCCCAACGCCGCGACGAATCCCCTGCCGCCCCTCAACCTGGAAGGCTCCAAGAATCTTGCGGACGCGCTGGTCAAGGCCAATCCCCTGAACCTTCAGCAGGACGACCAGGGACAGGCCCTGGCTGCGGCCTATGGCCCCATGGCGGACCGCATCATCTCGCTTCGGGATCGCCTGCCCTCGGGGCTCTACGACAGCTTCGACCAGCTGCCCCCGGATCTGCCCCCGGCGGTGAAAGCTGCGGTCGAGAAGGCCTACCGCCTCGGTTCCGTCGGCATCCAGAAGGACGAGAGCTTCTCGCCGAGCATCTCGGGCGAGTGGACGCGGAAGACCTTGACCGCCGTCCTGATGGCGAGCCTGGCCATCCTCCTCTATGTGATGTTCCGGTTCACGGCCAGTTTCGCCGTGGGTGGCATCGTGGCCCTGCTGCACGATGTCCTGATGGCCCTGGGCCTGTTCGCCGCCTTCGGCTACGAGTTCAACGTGCCCGTGGTGGCCAGCTTCCTGACCCTCATGGGCTACTCCATGGCCGACACCATCGTGGTCTTCGACCGGATCCGCGAGAACAGCCACAAGCCCGACTATCGGCGCGCCTCCATCACGAAGCTGGTGAACGACTCGATTAACCAGACGCTGAGCCGGACCATCCTCACCTCCATGTCGGTGCTCTTCGTGAGCGTCTGCCTCTGGCTGTTCGGCGGCCCGGCCCTCCACGACCTGGCCTTCCCCCTGGTCATCGGCGTCATCACAGGCACCTACAGCTCGATCTACATCGCCAGCCCGGTGGTCGTGTACTGGGACCAGTGGTTCGGCGGCAAGGACAAGCTCAAGCAGCATTGAGCGCTCGACGCCCAGGCAGGTCCCGTCCGTGGCCGTGCCTGGGCGCGCCGTGTACGGCGCACACGGCACCTCTGGCGGCCCTCGATCGAACGCGCCCTGGGGCGCGTCCTCCCGCTCGCCTTCGGCTCGCGGAGAGGGGCCCCCGGTTCGGCGGCAAGGACAAACTCAAGCAGCATTGATCAGCCTGCGGAGCTTCGCTCCGCGGGTACCAAAGCAGAAGTCCGGCAAAGCCGGGCTTCTGCTTTGCCTGGCCGAGAACCCATCCGCCTTCAGATGCTGGTCCCGGAGAACGCTGAAGTCCTCCGGCCATTTCTGGGCGATGGCTACCCCTCCCAGCTCACCCAGCCGGCCCGGCCGGGGATCTCGCGGCGCGTGAGGGCCTTGGCGGGCGGGTTCGCGGCCTTCAGCTCGGGCAGCCAGTCGGCGTGGGTGCGGGCCCGTATGCCTCGTTCGCGCAGGCCGCCCAGGAAGGCGTCGAAGGTCTCGAAAAGGGCGCCGCCCTCCACCTCCGTGTGCAGGGCGTAGACGTTCAGGGCATCCTCGCGGACCAGGCCCCAGACCTCCGCATTGACCTGGTCCGGCGTCCGGCCATCCAGGCCCAGCAACTCGTCCAGGGTGGGCAGGGTGGTGGGGATCTGGAGGGTCTTGAGTGTCCGCCCCCGCACGATGGGGTAGAAGGGCGCCAGGCCGCGGCAGTCCCCGGCGTAGTCGAGGCCGTAGGCCTCCTGCAGTTCGAGGGTGGTGTCGTTGCAGCGCCAGGCCGGGCTGACCGCCCCCTTGGCCTTCTCGCCGAAGACCGCCTCGAAGGCCCCGTGGGCTTGCGCGTACCAGTCCGAGAGCCACTGCCGCGACTTGCGGTCCAGCAGATCGTGGTACTGCACATGGTCCCAGCCGTGGATGGCCACCTCGTGGCCGGCCTCCCTCGCGGCGCGCATCTGGGCGGCGGCCCGCTTCCAGATGATGGGCGCGGGCAGGAGCACGCCGTACATCATGGTCTTGAAGCCATAGAGTTTTGCGCCATGGGTGCGGCGCATCTTGGCCAGGAAGCCCTTCCGGAAGATGCGGCGGAGCGCCTTGCCGCTGTTGTCGGGGCCGAAACTGAAGTAGAAGCTGGCGCGCATCTGGTGCTTGTCCAGGAGGCGCAGCAGGGTGGGGATGCCCCGGATGGAGCCTTCCAGGGTGTCCACGTCCACGCGCAGGGAAAGGGCTCGCATCAGTCCTGCCGGAAGCTCTGGCTCCGGTCCATCCGGCGGGCCTGGATGAAGCGGCGCATGGGTTCGAGGTCCGCCTCGGCACGGGGATGGAGGACCACGCCCAGGCGGGTGGGATAGTCGGCGCCTTCCAGCACGGTCAGATGGCAGACTTCACCGGGGCAGTGGAGCGGGATGCCCCCGGGCAGCATGGCCTCCAGTTCCAGGCGGGCATGCAGCTCCACCATCAGGACGCCGGGGAACGCCAAGCCCACGCCGGTTTCCGTCAGGTTCACCAGCAGCGCGTCGAGGCGCTGGTCGCCCAGGGTGACCGTGGCCCGGAGGGGGGCCTGGGCAGGGGCGGCCACGCGGATATCGGCGCGCCGGTGCAGATGGGCGTCCAGCGGCCAGCCGAGTCGGAGCTGGTGGGTTCCGTCTTCACAGCGGAGGATGCCCAGGATCTCCACCGGCAGGGAGAGGAGCTCCTGGCCGATGAGGATGGACAGGACGCCGGCGGTACCGGGAGCGGGCAGGCGGTCCCGGCGGTGGGCACCGGCCAGGGTGAGCGACTCGCCTGGCTCCAGGGTGCCCAGATGAAGATCGCCCAGCAGCCGGGTGCTGCCGTCCGGCCGGAAGCTGGCCGGGGCAAGGGTTTCCAGTGCTTCCTGCAACAGCTGGTTCAGGGCGAGATCGGTGAGGGTGGCCCCGCTGGCCATGAAGAATCCTTTCAAATGCCGAGCGCGAGCCGCTCCGCGAGGGTGGAATGCAGCCCAGCGGCGACCAGGGAATGGGCTGCTGCTTCGACATCGTAGTCCAGGCGGTGGAGGCGCACCCGGCGGCGTTTGGGGTCGAAGGTGAGAAAAGACGCCCGCGGATCCCGGTCCCGGGGCTGGCCCACGGAACCCGGGTTCACGAGGTAGCGGCACTGGGGCTGGAGCTGGAACCAGCTGCCCGGCTGGAGGGTGATCCAGTTCAACTGCCCCCTGGCTTCATCCAGCTCGAAGCAGCCTGGAATGTGGGTGTGGCCGAAGAAGCAGAGAGGCCCTTCGAAGGCGTCGAAGGCCCGTCCGATCTCGCGGATGTGGAGGAGATAGGCATCCTCATCCACCGGGGAACCATGGGCGATCACGTAATCCCCTTCGATGGCGAGGGGGCCGATGGGGAGTTCGGAGAGAAAGCGGCTGTTGTCCTGCCTCAGATGGTCGCGGGTCCAGTCCGCTGCCTGCCGGGCGGGCAGACTGAATGCCTCATCCTGCGCGATTCCTGCGCAGACCTTGTCGTGGTTGCCCCGCACCAGGAAGCGGGGGCGCAGTTCCCGGACTTTGTCGAGCACCTGGTTGGGATGGGCGCCGTAGCCGACCAGATCCCCCAGCAGGACGAAGCGCTGGATCGCGCGGCGGCGCGCAAAGCGCAGCACAGCCCGAAGGGCGTGCAGGTTCGAATGCAGGTCGGAGAGGATCAGGTCCACGCAGGAATATCCGGGAGATCCTTCAGTCTAACAAGGCGGCCGCAAGTTCCCGGGAAGTGTGACCGAATGGCAGGAGCATCGGGGCCAGGGCCCAGGCCGGGGTGCGTGCGGCCCAGCGGGCCAGGAACCCGGCCCGGTCCTGGGCCAGGGGACGGGCCGGATCCCCGGCGACCCGGGCCCAGGCCCGGTGGGGCGGCTCGGCGAGCCAGAGGGGCTGGAAGCCGGCGGCAGCCACCGCCCTCCGGCTGCCGGGATCCTCCCAGGCACCGGCCCCGAGGGCCAGCACGGCCGGATGCTCCAGGGCCCGCAGCAGGCAGGCTTGCTCCAGGTGGCGGAAGGCCGGTTCGCCTTGTGTGGCGAAGAGGTCCGCGATGGAGCGACCGGCGGCCGCGGCGATGGCGGTGTCCAGGTCGAGGAAGGGCAGGCTCAGCCGCTGGGCCACTTCACGGCCGAGGGCGCTCTTGCCCGCGCCGCTGCCTCCGATGAGGGCCAGGCCCTGGCCCGGGCGGAAGGGGGGGCGGGCCCGCCAGCGGGCCCGCTGCGCCAGCCAGCCGGCTTCCGCGGGGTCTGCGGCCCGGTGCAGGGCGCCCACCATGGCCAGCGATTCGGCCCCAGCGTCGAAGCAGGCCTCGGCATCGCCGGGTTCCAGCCCGCCGATGGCGATGGGAGCCAGGCCCTGGTGCCGCAGAGCCGCGCAGCCCGCGGCAAGCCCCTCCAGGCCGATGGGCGGGGCATGGTCCGTCTTGGTGGCGGTCCCGCGGAAGGGCCCCACCCCCGCATGGTCGCAGGCGGGATCCACGGCGTTCCACTCGCCGGGCGCATGGGTGGAGGCGCCCAGATGGCACTTTTCCAGGCCCGGCAGGCGGCGGGCCTCCGAGGCAGGCAGATCCTCCTGGCCGAGGTGCAGCCCCCAGGGGCTCAGACCCTTCCGGGCGGCCAGCAGGGCAAGATCGGCCCTGTCGTTGACGCATATCCAAGGCCATCCGCCCTTTGCGGCGGATTCCGCCAGGGCCTTTCTGAGCTCCTCCCACTGGGATCCGGTTCCCAGCGGCTTCCCCCGGAACTGCACCAGCGGGAAACCCGCCTCGCCCAGGCGCTGGATCTGCCTGGAGAGAGGCTCTGCGCGCGAGGCATCGGTGATGGGGTAGAGCGGCGGCAGATGGAGCATGGCTCCAGTGTGCCAGCGCGGACCCGGGCGGTCAGGTTGGGGTCTGGGCCTGGGCGATGGCGCGGTCGAGCATGGCCTCGAAGGCGCGGAATATCAGGGGTACGGCCACGTGCTTGGCGGGGTACAGCTCTGGGGAGTCCTGGAGGTGCACCAGCATGGTGGCGTTGGCCTCGAAGACGAGGATGGTGCCGTCTCCCAGCACCGCGAAGTCAATCCCGGCGTAATCCAGGCCCAGCCTCTGGCCGATGGCCTCGATGGCCGCGTAGGCTCCTGGGCCCAGCACCTCCTGGGGTGCCTCCAGGAAGCGACGTTCTTCCTCGCGCTTCCAGGGCGCCTCCAGCATATCGGCGGACTGGTAGTGCACCAGCCAGTTCCGGGAGATGGCCAGGTGGTAGGGATAGGGGCGGCCATCCACGAACACCATGCGGTACTTCCGGAAGTAGCCATCCTCGCGGAGGCTGTCATGGAAGGCGATGACATAGAAGCCGTCGGCGTCGGAGGCGAAGGCCTCCTGCAGCTGCGCCGCATCGTCCACCCGCTGGGCCCCCTTGCCGCCCTGGCAACTCACGGGGCGCACGATCAGGGGGAAGGTCAGGCCCGCGGCCGCCAGGCGTTCCGCCAGGTCGGAACCCAGGATCTCGTCCCGGCGAAGGCGGATGATGCGCGGCACGAGGACATCCGGCAGCCCGGAGAGGAGGTCGGGCAGCAGATCGCGGCGGGTGGCCATCACCCGTTCCGGGTGGTTGAGGACGGTGCGGCCCTGGCAGAAGCGGCGGAGGCGTTCGAGGGAGAACTCGGCGACCTCGGCGTTGCCGATGGCGTTGAACACCACATCGTGGGGGGGGAGCTCGGCCTCCTGCGCGTCGGTGGCGCACTCGACGATCCACTTGATCCGCGTGTGGGTGGCCCTGGGCATCAGGGTGTCAATGGGTACGTTCCCGGTACCTGCCGCCCAGGGAATCAGGACGGTCCGGCGCGGGTCCGGGGCGGTCTCGACCATCAGGGGCATGGGCCGCGGTGCGCGTCTCCGGTGGATCTGGGCCTCGGCCAAGCGGGCCTCGCATTCCAACATGGCCGCGAGGTTGAAATGGGCCTCCTCCTCGTCGGGCGCGACCGCCAGGGCCCACTGGTACCACTTGATGGCCTCCAGGCTGTGGTTGGCTTCGGCGTGGAGCATCCCGAGCCGCGTCAAGGCCTCGGCGAAATCCGGCCTGAGCCCCACCGCGCGCTCGTAGTGGAGGACCGCACCCTTGAGATGGCCCTGGTCCTTGAGCAGATCCCCCAGCAGGAGATGGGTGTCAGCGAACTCCGGATTGAACTGGAGGGCCTGCTGGAGCATGGCGATGGCCTGGGGAACCTGGCCGTGCCCGGCGAGCTCCTGGGCGAAGGCGTGGAGGACCAGCCCGAGCGCCCAGCGCGCCTGGGGATGGTCCGGCCGGAGCGCCAGCGCCCGCCCCAGGCAGGCCACGCCGGCGCTGTGCTGCCCGCGGCAGGACAGGGTACGCCCCAGGCCAATGAGGGCGTCCAGTTGGTCCGGTTGGACCGCGAGCACCTGGCGGTATCCCGATTCCGCCTCCGCGAACTGCCCGGCTTGACGGAGCGCATCCGCCTGGGTGAGCTGGGGGGGGATCGTCGCCATGGGTGTGGGCTCCAAGGCAAGGATGCCACCGTCCGGCTCGCGATGCGGCCTCGCTCTCCGTGAATGGGAGGCGCACCAGCTTGGCGTAGACGCCTTCCTGGGCGATGAGGCCATCGTGGGTGCCGCGCTCCACCCGGGCGCCCTGGTCCATGACCCAGATCTCGTCGGCATCGCGGAGGGTGGAAAGGCGGTGGGCGATGGTGAAGGGGGTGCTCCTGGCGAGACTTTGGGTTCAGGATGGTTTCAGAAAGCTTCCCCTGCTCAGGCTCGTTCCTCCGGCTGCTGGTTCTCACGATCGAGGTGCTTCATGCGGCAGGCTCTGGGGTTTTCGTCCGCTCTGCTGGTTCTGGTGGCCTGTTCCTCTCCGAAGACGATCATGGAGCGGGCCTCCCTTCAGCAGCAGGTGGTGGAGACGGAGCGGGCGTTCGCCCGCACGATGAGCGACCGGGATTTCAAGGCCTTCAAGGGGTTCCTATCCGATGAGGCGGTCTTTCTTGGCGGTGACCGGACCTTCCGGGGGAAGGCCGAGGTGGCCGCTGGATGGGCCCCCTTCTTTGAGGGCCCGATTCCCAGGTTCTCCTGGGCGCCTGGCCGGGTGGAGGTGCTGGATTCGGGGCGCCTTGCCTTGAGCACGGGGCCGGTACGGGATCCCAAGGGCAAGCTCATCGGAACCTTCACCTCCGTCTGGCGGCTGGAATCCGGTGGCCATTGGCGGATCCTCTTCGACAAGGGGGATCCTGCCTGCGAGAAACCCTGATCCCGGGAAGACTGATCCGATGCCGATGTCCCCGCGATCCCACCGTCCACAGGCTAGGAGCCTGCCCGTCAAGGTCGGCCTGCACCCGCGCAACCGCCATGCCACGGGGTACGACTTTCCCCGCCTGGTGGCCGCCAGCCCGTTTCTCCGGACCTTCGTGCATCGCAATGCCTATGGCAACGACAGCGTGGATTTCGCCGATCCCGAGGCCGTGAAGGCCCTGAACCGGGCCCTGCTGCTCGTGGACTACGGCATCCAGAACTGGGATCTGCCCCGCGGCTGCCTCTGTCCGCCCATCCCGGGGAGGGCGGATTACCTCCATCACCTGGCGGATCTGCTGGCTTCCACCCATGGCGGCGTCATTCCCCGGGGATCCGGCATCCGGGCTTTGGATATCGGCGTGGGGGCCAGCGCCATTTTCCCCCTCCTCGGTCATCGGGAGTACGGCTGGTCCTTCGTGGGCACGGAACTGGATGCCTTGGCCCTGGCCTCGGCCACCCGCATCCTGGAGGCCAATCCGGATCTTGCCCGCGCCGTGTCGCTGCGGCGGCAGACCCATCCGGGACGGATCTTCGAGGGCACGGTCGAGGCGGGTGAGCACTTCGAGGTCACCCTCTGCAATCCACCCTTCTACGGCTCCCTGAATGAGGCGAACGAGGCGACCCGTCGCAAATGGCGCAAGCTCGGTCGGGGCGGGGCCGGACGCAACTTCGGCGGCCAGGGGGCTGAAGTGTGGTGCGAAGGCGGCGAAACGGGGTTCGTGACGCGGATGATCCAGGAGAGCCAGGGCCTCGGGGATCGCGTGGCCTGGTTCACCACCCTCCTCTCGGCCTCCAGCCACCTTCCGGCGGTGCAGCGCGCGCTTCGACAGGCCGGGGCACGGGAGATCCGGATCATCCCCATGGCCCAGGGCCAGAAGCAGAGCCGGATCGTCGCCTGGTCGTTCCTCGCTCCAGCCGCCCTGGCAGCCTGGACCCAGGCCCCTGTTCAAGCCGAGTCCTGCCAGTGCCTCAGGCCGCCTCGCTCTCCGTGAACTGGAGGCGCACCAGCTTGGCGTAGACGCCTTCCTGGGCGATGAGGCCATCGTGGGTGCCGCGCTCCACCAGGGCGCCCTGGTCCATGACCCAGATCTCGTCGGCATCGCGGATGGTGGAGAGGCGGTGGGCGATGGTGAAGGTGGTGAGCCGGTGGCTGACCCGCTCGATGACGGCCTGGATCTTGGCTTCCGTCTCCGAATCAATGTTGGCGGTGGCTTCGTCGAGCAGCAGCACCTCGGGCTCCTGGTAGAGCATCCGGGCGAAGGCCAGGAGCTGGCGCTCGCCGGCGCTGAGCTTCTGGCCCCGCTCGCCCACCTGGGTCTCCAGGCCCTGGGGCAGCCGGGCCACCAGATCCTTGAGCTGGCTCTGCTCCAGCACAGAGACCAGGCGCGTCTCGTCCTCGGGGCGATCCAGCAGGATGTTCTCCCGCAGGGTTCCCGAGAACACAAAGACATCCTGGAGCACCAGGCCGAAGAGGGCGCGGAGATCGCGGAGCCTGAGCTCACGGGCGTCCTGGCCATCCACCGTGAGCCGGCCTTCCAGCGGATCGTAGAACCGCATGAGCAGGTTGATCAGGGTGCTCTTGCCGGCGCCCGTGTGCCCCACCACCGCGATCCGGCGGCCCTTGGGAATGACGCCGCTGAGGTTCCGCACCACGCGGCGGCCATCCGCGTCGTAGGCGAAGGTGATGTCCTCCAGGCGGATCTCGCGCTCGAAGGCCACGGGCTTCGCCCCCGGCGCCTCAGGGATCTCCTCCCGGTTGTCCAGCAGGCGGAAGATGCGCTCGCTGGAGGCCAGGGCGGTCTGCATCACGTTGTAGCGCTCCGCCAGTTCCCGGATGGGCCGGAAGAACCGCCCCGACTGCTGGATGAAGGCCAGGAGCAGGCCCCAGGTGATGGCGCCGGCCTTGAGCTTGAAGCCGGCGTAGAAGATCAGCGCCGCCAGGGTGCCCGAGGTGATGAATTCCACCACGGGGAAGAACACGGCGTAGGCGAAGATCGTGCGGAGGAAGGCCTCGAGGTAGTCCTCGTTGAGGGCGCGGAAGCCGCGCTCGCTGCGAGCCTCCTGGGCATTCACCTGCACCAGGCCGATGCCGGAAATCTGTTCCTGGAGGTAGGCGTTGATGGCGGCGTAGCGCCGCTGGGTCTCCCGGAAGGCCTCGCCGGCGCGGCGGCGGAAGACCTCCGTGGCCACCAGCAGCAGGGGCAGGATGCCCAAGGCCACCAGGGCCATGCCGGCATTGGTCCAGAACATCCACCCCACGATGGCCAGCAGGGACATGGCGTCCCCCACGATGGCCACGAAGCCCGAGGCGAACATTTCGTTCAGGTTCTGGACGTCGCTGGTCACGCGGGTCATCAGCCGGCCCACGGGGTTCCGGTGGAAGAAGTGCGTGCTGCGTCCCATCAGGTGGGTGAAGAGTTGCACCCGGAGATCCACCATGGCCTTCTGGCCCACCCAGGCCAGCAGGTAGTAGCGCAGGAAACTGACGATGAAGCCCCCGGCCAGGACGGCGATGAAGGCGGCCACCAGGCGGGTGGCGCCCTGGAGGCTGCCCTGCGCCATGAAGCGGTTGATCATCACCAGCGTGAGCTGGGAGGGCATCACCTCCAGGAAGGCACCCAGGCTCATGAGCAGCAGCAGCGCCAGGAGGGCGGGCCAGTAGGGCTTGAGGTAGCCCGCGAGGCGCCACAGGAGAGCCTGCCGCAGGGGATGGGCGTCCACGGCATCCGGCTGGAAAAAGGCTTCCTGTTCCGACATAGGGGCATTCTCCCACATGCGCGCGGCTTCGCCCGATCGGGGCCGGGGCCGGTAAAGTGGAGTCACCCCTGGAGGGGTCATGCGTCCTTGCACATTCCTGGTGTTCCTTTCGGCCCTCGCCGCCTCCGCTGGCCCCGCCCGGGCTGGCCTTCCTGCTCCCGCTCCCCGGGCCCAGGCGGCCCCGGGCCGGGCGATGCTGTCCAAAGGGGATGCCGGCCGGGTTCTGGTCTGGGGGAAGGACATCCGGGTGCTGTGGGCGCCACCGGGCACCTCGTTCCGCTACGCGCCCCTGGCCTTCGCGGGCTTCGGCCTGCGGGTGCCGGGGGTCTACGACGATCTGGCGGGCCTCGGCCTGGCGGGCCACGTGGCCATCATCGCCCGCCGGGTGCCGGACCTGCCCAGGTTTACCCGCCTCCCGGGGAAGGACCGGCGTCTCGCGGCGCGCATCCGGAACGTGGAGAAGGCGGGCGCCCTGGGGGTGATCGTGCTGGAGGATGGGCCGCTCCCAGGCCGGAAGGCCCTTGGAGAGGTGGATCTTCCCGTGCTGGCCATGCCCGTCGCGGCCCTGTCCCCCGAATGCGGCGACCTGGCCGCCCGCCTGCGGGCCATCGCCACGACGGGACATCCCCAGAGCCAGGATTTCATCTATGCGCCCTGGACCACGCTCTCCCTGGACCTGCCAGGAAAGCGGGCACCTGCCCCGCGGCGGGATGCCCATGACCCGGACAGGCGCTAGCATGCGCCTGGCCACGCCCCCCGGTTTCGCCTCGGACGTCTTCCTGATCGCGGCGCCTGATGCCGCCCTCCTGCCGGAGGGGCCGTGGACGTTGCTGGGCGATCTCCAGATGCGCCCGGCGTGGCGGGCGGCGGGTCTGCCCGAACCCGAGCACGCCTTGTGGGTGCCGGTCAGCGAGCGGGAGAAGACCCTCACGACCGTGATCCCCTGGCTGGAGCACTGGGCCCGGATCCCCCTGCATCGGGAGGCCACGGTGGTGGCCGTGGGCGGCGGGGTGCTCACGGATCTCGCGGGCCTCGCGGCCGCCCTCTTCCTGCGGGGCGTGGCCTGGCAGGCCTGGCCCACCACCCTACTGGCCATGGCCGACGCGGGCCTGGGCGGCAAGACCGGCGCGGATCTCGACGCAGGGAAGAACCTGGTGGGCGCCTTCCATGCGCCCCGCCGCCTGGTGGCCTGCACGGATTTCCTGGCCACCCTGCCGCCCCGGCACCTGGAGAATGGCCGCTGGGAACTGGTCAAGACCGCCCTCGTCCTGGGCGATCTGGCCTGGGCCACGGAACTGCTCGAGGACGGCCTCGTCCGGCCGCTCTGGGTCGAGCGGGCCCTGGCCCACAAAGCGGGGGTGGTGCACCGCGATCCCCGGGAATCCGGCGAACGGCGCCTGCTCAACCTGGGGCACACCCTGGGGCACGCCCTGGAGGCCGCTTCGGGGTACCGCCTGCTGCATGGAGAGGCGGTGGGCTGCGGCCTCCTGGCGTCCTGCCTGCTTGCCGAGACCCAGGGGGCCAAGCCGTTCCCGCGGGAGTTCATCGAGCGCATGGCCCGGCGCCTGGCCCCGCTGGCCGCCGAGGTGGCCCCCTGGGAGGCCTGCCTGCCGCTGCTGCACCGGGACAAGAAGGCCCGCGCTGCGCAGGGCTCCGCGGGCGAACTGCCCCGGACTGAAATCCACTGCATTCTCCCGAGGCCCGGGGAACCCGCCATCCAGCGCCTGCTCCCACCGGAGGCCTGGGCGGAACCCCATGCCCGATTGATCCAGCTACTCGACCCGGAGGCCGTCCGTGCCTGACTCTCGAACCCTGATCCTGGCGGGCCTTCTCGTGCCTGCCCTGGTGGGGGCCCAGGCGCCCTCCCAGGCCCCGGATGTCCGGGCCCTGATGCTGAAGGCCCGCACCCTCCAGCTTCGTGGCGGCGGCTCCGATCCCGAGGGCGCCGCTGCGCTCTACCGCAAGGTGGTCGCCCTGGTGCCCCAGAGCGCGGAAGCGCACCTGCGCCTTTCCGAGGCGCTCCAGGAATCCCGCGATCTTGACGGCGCCCTGGTCGAGGCCCGGAAGGCCGTGGGCCTGGCGCCCCAGAACGGCGAGGCGAGGGCCCACCTGGCCCTCCTGGAGGTGGAGCGGGGCCAGACGGAGTCTTCCGCGTTGCCCCAGGCCCAGAAGGATCTGGAAGCGGCGGTGGATCTGCTGCCCCAGGATCCGGAGCTCTGGGCCCGCCTGGGCGAAGTGTCAGAGCAGATCAAGGATGCCCCGGAAGCCCTCCATGCCTGGCTCCGCCTGGGCCGGCTCAGGCCCTCGTTCACCCCGGCCTGGGAGCGCGCCTATCTGCAGGCGGTGGCCACCCGCGACTATGCCGCCAAGCGGGAAGCGGTGCTGGCGCTCAATCAACACCACCCGGACGAGCGCCAACTCCGCATGCTGGAGGAACTGGCCCGCGAACAGATCCAGGCGGGGTTCCTGGCCCACGCGGAGGAGAGCTTCCTCCTGCTGGCGAAGCACCTTCCCGATGAAGCCGCCCTCTGGGAGAACATTTCGCTGATCCGCCTCCAGACCTCCCGCTTCCAGGAGGCTCTGAACAGCCTGGCCCGGGCCGAGGCCCTGCGCCCCAGCCCCCGCATCACCCTCAACACGGCCCTGGCGCTGATGAATCTGGGCCGCTTCAGCGAGGCGGAGGATCGGCTCACGCCCCTGGCGGCCGGCCCCGGGTCTGGCGATGCGGTGGCCAACGGCGTCCGGGCGCTCTATGCCGAATGCCTGCTCCTGGAGGGCAAGGGCGCCCAGGTGGTGGCCTTCATGAAGAGCCAGGCCCCCTCACCGCAGATCGCCGGCGAGATGCAGGTGTACCTCAGCCAGGCCTACATCAGTCTCGATGACTGGAAGCCCGCGCTGGCCGCGATCCGCGACGGGATCCAGCGGTACCCCAAGGTGGCGTTCTTCGCCCAGGCCGCCACGCTGCCGCCCCATGCGCTCGAGTACCGGTTCTTCTCCCGCAAGAAGGCCCGGACCGCGCTCGAGCAGCTCCACAAGGAGGGCATGGCGGCGCTCTGGCAGGAATTCCGCCGCTGGGACAAGTGCCTCCAGGCCATCGAGGAGGCCCGCGCCCTCGGTCCGATGCGCGATGTGGATCTCCTCGTCATGCAGAGTTCCGCCTACGAGCAGCTGGGCCGCCCCCAGGATGCGCTCCGGGTGCTCCGCGAAGCCCAGAAGATGGCGCCCGGCAATCCCCTCGTGGGCAACAACCTGGGCTACCTGATGCTGGAGCAGGGCCAGGATCTGCCCGAGGCCGCCGCCCTGATCGAGGCCAGCGCCAAGGCCACCCCGGACAACGGCAATGTGCTGGATAGCCTCGGCTGGGCCCAGTTCAAGCTGGGCAAAGTGGCCGAGGCGGAGGCCACCCTGCGCCGGGCCGCGGACCTCAGCCCCTTCAGTCCTGACGTGCGCCAGCACCTGGGGGAGGTCCTCTTGGCCCAGGGCAAGCTGGAAGAGGCGGCGGACCAGTGGGAACGCGCCCTGGCCTTCGTGTTCCCCGAGCATGCGGCCCTGGAGAAGCGGCTGGATGATCTCCGGTTCCGCATCGCCCGGAAGCAGGCCAAGCCCGTCGTCGAGCCCGCCCAGCCCGATCGCGAAGATGCTGATGAGGAGATGCCATGATGCTGCTGTTCCAGGCGCCCCCGGCCGAGGTCGCGCCGGCTCCACCGCCCTCCGTCAAGGCGCTCTACGGATGGGGCTACGAAGGGCCCGAAGGCGAAGGGACCGGCACGCTCAGCCTGTGGGTGGAGCCTGCCACGGGCCGGATCGTGATGGAACTCCAGGGGCTGGGCGAACGCCTCCTGCTCCTGGAAGGTGACCGGGCCTCGGGGTACCGGGTGCAGGTGCCCCGCCAGAAGCTCGACGAGCGGGCCCCCACCCTGGCGGCGCTGCCGCTCCCCTTCCTCCCCCAGGTGGCCAGCCCTGAGGCCCTCCTGGCCCTGCTACACACTGGGGTGGGCCCCGGTGTGTCCATCCAGAAGCAGGATGCCACCGGCCCCCTGAAGCTCCACTGGACCGGCCAGGATCCCAAAGGCCGGACCGAACAAGTCTGGCTCACCCGCAAGCGGTGGGTCGAAGCCCGGTAGCGCCCGGCTTCCCCTCGGCGTTTTCAATCCCTTCCATTCCCATCGCCCGCCAACACCAAGGGCCCCTGCGCGGGGCCCCTTGGTGTTGGAGCGGGCGATGGGGATTGAACCCACGACATCAAGCTTGGGAAGCTTGCGTTCTACCACTGAACTACGCCCGCGTG
>JAKAMQ010000179.1 GCA_021812805.1 Acidobacteriota bacterium | reverse complement strand
CCTGGTGACCTGCGAAGGGTGCGGGGTGGGCCTGCCCCCGCCCGTCCGGGCGAAGGGGCCAGTTTCCGCACGACCCGACATCCTTCTTATCACCCTGGATGCGACCTCGGCCCGCCATCTGACCATGTACGGCTCAAAGAGGCCCACCTCTCCGAATCTCCAGGCTTTCGCAAATGGGGCCCTCACCCTCGATCATTTCTACGCGAATGCGAACTGGACCCGCTCCGGGATTGCCAGCCTGTTGAATGGCGCGCGGCCGTGGACGCATCAGGGTGACCTGGGTGCTCCCCGGCAAGAGGTGGTCAATTCTCAGAACCTGGTGAAGCAGTTGGCGCTGGCTGGATATAACACTGACTATGTGGGGACAAACCTCTTCGCCAGTCCGAGCTTTCAGCGTAGTTTGCCATTTTTTCATCGAGGAAGGTTGTTTGTCTCTGTCCCAGTCGGAATCTTGGGTGACTTGGGCGCACATTTCCCCTCATTGGTGCGAAGTCTGTGGCTTGGCCCCGTACCAATGTTGTATTCGCACTTCGATTTTCGGCATTTCCTTGAAAAAACGCGAACGCCCATCGCTGCCGCTGAACGGCTCATGGGACAGGCGCCTTCCAACCGTCCCAGTTTCTTCTGGCTTCATCTGGTGACGGAGCACGATCCCTATGCGGCGCCCCCTCCCTTCATGGGATCCTTCGAACGCTCTCCGCTCGCGCGGAGTGTCCGGACCACCCAAACGCACTACGGGTTCGGGGCCAAGGCCGATCCCTGCTACCCGGGCATCTACGAAGGCCGCTATGACGAGGCCATCCGGTGCATGGATGACGGACTGGGGGGCCTGTTCGCATGGATGAAGGCGACGGGCCGCTACGACCGGACACTCATCGTGATCACGGCGGATCACGGGGAAAGTTTCTCCCATGGCTACGGCGGTCACGGCGGTCCGCTCCTGTCGGAGGACCTCATCCACATCCCCTGCTTGATCAAGCGCCCCTACCAACACAGCGCCGAGCGGGACGACCGGCTCTACGAACAGTGCGACCTGGCGCCGACCCTCCTGCAGATGGTGGGGCTCCCGATTCCTGTGGGCATAGAGGGGTACCCGATCTCCCGGAAACCCGAGGGGCTTCCCGTCTTCTCCATGAACCACGATCTCGCATTCGGTCCACCCACCTTCTCGGTGGCGATTCGTCTGGGGGACTGGAAGTACGTAGAGCACTGGGGCCACTGGACCGTCCCCTGGCCCCGGCGCGAGCTCTACGATCTGGCCGAGGATCCCGGCGAGCATCAGAACCTGGTGGCGACACGGCCGGACAAGGCTGCCGATTTGCGCGGGCGCATCTTGATGGAGCTGGCGCGTCGGCACATCAATCCGGAGCAGGAATGAGCCCGCGGCCGGTCCTGGTCGGTGGTCGTGTCCTGACCGATTGGATCCGCGCGGGGGGGAGGCCGGATCGTGCCTCCCGGGCAGCCGTATTCCTCTACAGCTGGCGGGCCTTCTGGTTCGACCAGGGGCTGGGGCTGGCCCGGGCGGCCGCACCGGTTCCGTCCCGGTTTCCCGAGGGGGAGGGGTTGCTGTTCGTGATGGGCTTCTGGCGCTCGGGGACGACCGTGCTCCACGAGATGCTGGCCGAGCTGCCGGGATGGGGGGCGCCCGAAACCTGGCAGTGCATGGATCCCCTGGCCGCCATGCGAGGTGGACGTCCCCCGGCAGGACCGGCCGTTCGACGGCCCATGGACGCGGTGGAAGTGGGGCCCCGGTCCCCCCAGGAGGACGAGTTCGCGCTCCTGGCCCTAGGGGTTCCAAGTCTGTACCGGGGGTTCATTGATCCGCGGCGCCTGTCGGACCTACGACCCCTCCTCGACCAGGGCACCTGGCTCGGGCAGGAAACCGGCCCCTGGACCGAGACCCTGGCTGGGTTCCTGGGCCTATGCCAGAAGGAGGGCCAGGAGGCCCTGGCGGTGAAGTCTCCGAACCACGTGTTTCGCTATCGGGCCCTGGTGCGGCGGTTCCCCAGGGCCCGGTTTGTCTGGATCCTGCGGGATCCGGCCGACCTATGGGCCTCCAATGTGCGCATGTGGCAGGCCATGACGGACCGCTACGGGCTCTGGCACACGCCGCCAGGTGGATTGGAATCCTTCCTGGAATCAGCTCTGGGGGCCTTCATGGCTCTGCTTCGGGATCTCCGGAAGGATGGGACGTTCCGGAAGGACGTGGTGCTCAGCTACGAGGACTTGGTCCGGGAACCCGAGCGGAGCCTGCGTCACCTATCCGGGCTCCTCGGGGTGGACAGTATGGAGGCGGAGGCTTGGCTGGAGAGCGCCGCGACCCGACTCACGGCAGCGCCGAGGGGTCGGAATGCAGGATTGCCAGAGGGGCCTCCGGCCCTGCTGGAGGGCCTCCGGACCATACAAGAGGCGATCCTGGCGGACGCGCAATCCTGACCTACTCGATCGGCAGTTTGCCGTTGCCGAGGCGCATGATGGCGGGGATGTGGAGGTCGTCCTGGAAGCCGGCCACTTCGCCGCTGGGGGTGGGCGCCTGGGGGAGGAGGCGGGTGGGCGTGGGGCCGTGGTCGTTGGCGGGCACCTCCCCGTAGATGCGTCCGCTCGGCACCTGTACCGGCAGGGCCACGTTCCCGGCGGCGGCCGGTTCGGCCTCCGTGTCGGGGCCCAGGTGCAGGCTGCTGCGCCGGCCCTCCAGGAGCTGCTCCTCCTGGTCGAACCCGCTGGCCAGGATGGTGACCAGCACGCGGTCCTCCATGCCTTCGCCCTCGACCATGCACATCTTGATGTTGGGCCGGTCGGCGTAGTGCTCCTGGAGGTAGTTCATGGCCGTCTCGACTTCGGCGGCGCTCAGCAGTTCCCAATCGGCGGTGATGGAGACCATGACGTTGGCCGCAGCGCCGCTCTGGGCGCGCTCGAGCAGGGGGCAGGCCAGGGCGCGCCGCACGGCGTCCATGACCGCATCCTCCCCGCGGCCGTGGCCGGTGCCGATGAGGGCCTCGCCGCCATCGCGCAGGACGGCTTCCACATCGGCGAAGTCGCCGTTGATGATGCCGGGCTTGAGGATCAGGTCGGCGATGCCGCGCACGCCCTGGATCAGCACGCCATCCGCCACGCGGAAGGCCTCCTTCATGGTGACCTTGGCGTCGCACACGGCCTTGAGGCGCTCGTTGCTCACGACGATGACGGTGTCGGCGGTATCGCGGAGGTTGGAAAGGCCGGACAGCGCCAGGTCGCCCTTGCGGCGGCCCTCGTAGGCGAAGGGGGTCAGCACCACGGCCACGGTGAGGGCGCCCAGCTCCCGGGCGTAGCTCGCCAGCACCGGAGCAGCGCCGGTGCCGGTGCCGCCGCCCATGCCGCCGGTGATGAACACCATGTCGGCCCCGGTGAGGGAGGACAGGATCTCCTCGCGGCTTTCCTCTGCCGCGACGGCGCCCCGCTCGGCGCTGCCGCCGGCGCCGAGGCCCTTGCTGCTCTGGGGGCCCAGCGGGATCTTCAGGTGGGCCTTGCTGTGGGACAGGCTCTGCTGGTCCGTGTTCATGGCGATGAACTGGACGCCCGTGACCCCGCTGTCAATCATGCGGTTCACGGCATTGCAGCCGGCCCCGCCCACGCCCACGACCTTGATGTTGGCGCCGGGAAGGCTATGGGGGCAGGGGAGGAAGGGGGTCTCGTGCATGGAGGCTCCGGTCGTCATGCTCAGCTCAGTTTCCTGAAGAAGTCCATCAATCCCTTGCGGCGTTCAGGCTTGCCGAGGGTCTCCGCCTGCTCCCGGGCGAGGGCCTTCACCGCGCCGAGGGCATTGACGAAATACGGATTGCCCGTGGCCTGGGGCAGGCCCTTGACGCCCTGGATGCGGCCCAGCACCACGCGCGGCCGGCCCAGGAGCGTCTGGGCCAGGATGGGCAGGTGGGTGAGCAGCGCGCCGCCGCCTACCAGGTGCACACCGCCGTGGATCTCGTGGACGAGCCCCGTGCGGCCCATCTCGGCCAGCACCAGGTTCAGCAGCTCCGAGGCCCGGGCCTGCAGCACCTCCGCGATCTCGCGACGGGAAACAAGGCGGCCCTCCTCCTCGAGTTCCACCGATTCCTCGGCGGGCACATGGGCGGGCAGCACGGTGCCGAAGCGGATCTTGATGCGTTCAGAGGCGGTGATGCCGCCCAGGTGCTTGGTGATCTCCAGGTCGCGGGTGAAGTGCATGCCCCCGATGGGGATCACCGCCGAGTGGAAGAGGGTGCCGTGCAGGAAGACGCCCAGGTGGGTGAGGTGTTCGCCGATATCCACCACCACGGCGCCGTTCTCCCGGTCTTCGCGGGTGAGCACGGCCTCGGCGCTGGCCAGGGGCGCGTACATCAGTTCCGCGCCGTGGAGCCCGGCGTTCTTCAGGGCCAGGTTGATGTTCATGATCACCGGACTCGGCGCCACGATGAGGCGGACCTCCGCTTCCAGCGTCTCGCCGAACATGTTCACGGGATTGCGGATGTCCCGCTGGCCCTTGATGTGGAACATCTGCGGGATGCGGTGGAGGACCAGTTCCTCCTTGGCCAGCTTGCAGCCGTTGGTGGCCTGCTCCAGCACCCGGTCGCGGTCCGCGGCGGTGATGATCTTGTCGCCCGAGGAGATGGTGATGGAATCGCGGAGGTTCTCACCCTTGAACTGCACCCCGTCCACCGCCACGCGGATGCCATCCACCTTGGTCTGGCCCGCGGTGTTCATGGCCTCTTCCACGGCCCGGGTGATGGCGCGGGTGGCGAGTTCCATGTCCGTGATCTGGCCCTGGGTGATGCCGCCCTGGGGAAAGGCCTGGCCCGTACCGGTGACATTCAGGCTGCCGTCTTCCTCCTGGACGGCCACCACCGCCACCACTTTGCTTGCACCGAGGTCGAGCCCGAGAAGAACGGCACGCTGAGGCATGAAGATCCTTTTCCTTGGATCCAGGTTTACACCAGTTCTCCCCTGGGTTCGAGCCTTGCATGCATCCCAGGGACGATTTTCCGCGGGCCGCCGGTTTCCTAGTTGGAATCGGCGGTCTGGGTGGGCGGCTGGGAGCCCTGCGGCTCCCCCACGGCCACCTCGTCGTCCCAGCGGAGGTCAATGTAGCGGAGCTGGTCCAGATCCGGGCGCTGGGCGAGGCGGTCCACGAAAAGTCCCTGGAAATTGGGCACATTTTTCGTCACATCCTCCCGCGAGAGGTAGATGGGAGCCGGAAGGCCCTCCATGAAGGCCACGGGGCCCTTGGCGCTCCAGCGCAGCTCGTTGAGGCGCCCGTAAAAACCGGGCTGTTCATCCCGGAGCCTGCGGGCAGCGTTGATCAGGCGGATCAGATTCGCGTCTGTCTGGCTGGCGGGATCCACCACCACGGGAATGGGATTTAGATTGGAGGGATTCACCCTGTCCAGGATCCAGCCATCATCGGACACCAGGAAGACGCCTTCGGGCCGCACCAGCCAGAACACCGGCTGGCGCTCCTCCACCACGAGGCTGAGGCGGTCCGGGGGATCCTTGCGGATCTGGAGGGCGCGGACCCAGCGCAGGGCCTCCACCCGCTTCCGCAGCGTGTCCGCATCGAACCAGAAGAGCGGCTTGTGGAGCACCAGCTTCTCGGCCAGCCGCTGGACCTCGGCCTGACGCTGCCCCCGGCAGCCGGTCACCGTCACCTGCTCGATGATGAGCTTCTGCAGCCCGAGGTAGCGCGTCCCGAATTCCAGCAGGCCCCACCCGGCGCCGCCCAGCACCAGGAGCACGATGCCCGCCCGGGCCCAGGGGAGCCAGGGCCGTCGCGGTCGGGTGCGGGGGAGCAGGGACATGGGGGGTCTTCAACCATCCATCTTCGGCCCACCAGTCTAGTGCGATGGCTCTGGCCTGCGGGATCATTAGACGGGCGGGGCGCGTCCTGTGGGGGTGGCCCCGGTCCCCATGCGAGAATCCGGCATCGCCCCCCGGCGGGGCGCTGGGAGGTGGCCATGAAATACCGCCAGATGGGTTCAACGGGGCTGTTCGTCTCGGAGATCTGCCTCGGGGCCATGACCTTCGGAGGCAACCCCGATGCGGGGTTCTGGAAGGCCATCGGCCAGCTCGGCCAGGCCGAGGTGGATGCCCTCGTGGGGAGGGCCCTGGAGGCCGGTGTGAACTTCTTCGACACGGCCAATGTGTACTCCTATGGCCAGTCCGAGCGCCTGCTGGGCCAGGCCTTCCGGAACCTGGGGGTCGCCCGGAAGGATGTGGTGATCGCCACCAAGGTCTTCGGGGAGATGGGCCCCGGTCCCAACGACCGCGGGGCCTCGCGCGGGCACATCATGGATTCCGTGCGGGCCAGCCTCGAGCGCCTCCAGACGGACCACCTCGACCTCTACCAGATCCACGGGAACGATGC
>JAKAMQ010000178.1 GCA_021812805.1 Acidobacteriota bacterium | reverse complement strand
GGTAAAGCCGACGTAGTCCACCGGCACTTCGACCTTGCGGCGGCTGGGCTTGTCGAGGAGGGTGCAGATCCTCAGGCTGGCGGGTTCGCGGTCCAGGAGGAGGTTGCGCACCTTGAACAGGGTGAGGCCGGTGTCCACGATATCCTCCACCACGAGGGCGTGGCGGCCCTGGATGGAGCGGTCCAGGTCCTTGAGGATGTGGACCTCGCCGGTGCTCTCCGTGCCCCCGCCGTAGCTGGACACCTGCATGAAGCCGACCTCGAAATCCAGTTCCGTGGCCCGGGCCAGGTCCGCGAAAAAGGGGAAGACCCCGTTGAGCAGGCCGACCATGATGAGGTCCTTGCCCGCGTAGTCCCTGGCCAGCTGCCGGCCCATCTCCTGCACCCGGGTGCGGATCTGCTCTTCGGTCAGCAGCGGGGTGATGCGGTCGCGCATGGGGGCTCCTGAAGGTTCGGAAAGCGGGGCGAGTCCTTACGTTAACCCGATTCCATTCAACCCCAGGCCCCCTTCCCGGGTCCATCGGATGACGGCGGATCCAGGCTTGATCCCCCCCGCCGGAGCCTAAGATGATGCTGGCAGTCACCTTGAACGAGTCCCTGATGCCTCAGCCGGCCCACCAGACCGTCGAGCGGATCCCCGATCCGGCGTCGCCGTACCATACGCCTGAAGTCCTGGCCTGGGTGGAGGCGGCCCAAGGGGGGGACCAGGCCGCCTTCGCCGCCCTCGTCCGCCTCTTCTCCCGGGATGTCTACGGCAAGGCCTTCTCCATCCTGAAGAACCACCAGGACGCGGACGACGTGGTGCAGGAGACCTTCATCCGGGTGTTCCGCGCCCTCCCCGGCTTCCGGTTCGAGTCCTCCTTCCGCACCTGGCTCATCACCATCGCCACCCGCCAGGCCCTGAACTACCGGGAGCGGATGGCCCGGGACCACGAGAGCCTGGAGATGCCCGAGGAGGGGCTGGAGCATCCGGCCCTGCGGGTGGAGGAGACCCAGGGTGCCGCCCTGCTGGACGAGGAGGCCCGCCGCCTGCTCTATGAGGCCCTCCCCAAGCTCCCCCGGCGCCAGAAGGAAGCCCTGACCCTCAAACTGCAGCACGACTGGAAGTACGAGCGCATCGCCGAGGAGATGGGCACCTCCGTGGGCAGCGTGAAGGCCCACATCTTCCATGCCATCCAGAGCCTGACCCGCCATGTCAGGCCGAAGCAGGAGCAGAGGCCCACGGACGCGAAGCGGCCGCCCTCTGGGCGAGGCCCAGGATGGGCTGAGTGAGAGGAGGCAACGAACCCATGCGTGAGATACCACTCTCCCCGAACTGCGAAGCGACCCTGGCCGCCGTCGAGGCGGATCCTCTGGACCCGGGCCGTGACGCGGAGCTGCACATGAAGACCTGCACGGCCTGCGCCGAGGCCCGCGTGATCTACCTGGCCCAGGAGGAGCCCCCCGGGATCCTGGTCCCCGCCGGCTACTTCGACCGCCTGCCCGGCCGGGTCCTGGGCAAGCTGCCCGCCCGCCGGTCCCTGGCCCACCATGCCCGCGGGCTGTACTGGGCCGCCGCGGCCGCCCTGCTCATGGCCGTGGGCGCCGGGGCCTTCTGGGCCGGCCGGGCCAACCGCACGCCGCTGGTGGAGGCCACCATGCCCAAGCCCGCCGATACCGTCGAAGTCATGGTTCCCGAGGCCCCTTTCCGTGATCGCGACGAGGAGGCCGCCCAGATCCAGTCCCTCAGCCCCGAGGAGATGAAGGCCCTGCTGGAGCGGCTGGACCATCCTTCCGCCCCATCCAAGAGGTAAGCCATGTCCCGCCTGTCCCCCGCCTTCCTGATCCCGGCCATGATCGCGGCCGCGCCCGTGGCCCGGGCCCAGGTCCAGCCCATGGCCGAGGGCCGCCTGCTCTTCCAGTTCCGGGTCCAGCACCTGGAGCAGAACGTGGGCCTCACCGAGGACCAGGCCCGGGCCGTGGCCGAACGCTGGGCCCGCTTCGACCGGGACCTCTTCGAGAAGACCCGCCAGATCCGGGATCTCCGGGCGCAGTTCAACGACATCCTGATGGGGCCCGGCACCGAGGACGAGAAGAACGCCCGGGTGAAGCCCCTCCTCGACCAGTTCGTAGCCCTGCGGCACCAGCAGGTGAACCTGAGGATGCAGTTCGAGGAGGACATCCGCACCCGCCTCAGCCCTGCCCAGCAGGTGCGCCTCATCCTGCAGGTGGACGAAATGCAGCGCCGGATGCTGGAGGTCCTCCGCCAGGGCCTCGGCAACCGCCCCGGCATGGGCCCCGGCAACCGCCTGGGCCCTGGCCCCGGTGGCGGCATGCGGCGCGGCGGACGCTAGCCGGGATCGCCCGGGGGATCTTGAGATGGAAAACGCTGGTCGCGGAAGGCGCTGAAACTGCGCGGAAAACAGTGAGCATTTCGCCGGTGGCGGGACACGGTTGATGGGGTGGGTAGGCGCGGCGGTGCCCACCGTCGAAATGCGGTGTTGAACAAGCCCGGAGCGGCGAGGGCCGGGATGACCGTTATGGGGAAATCGGGCCTGGCGATGCGCCTGGATGGGCCTGGGGCGAGTGGCTGGATGGCCTATTCGCGCACTTGATCCGGTACCGGGCGTGCAGGTTGCCCGCGTGATCGCAGCGTGGGTATGGCCCCGCCGGCCTGCCGTGATGCAGGGGTTGGCGCGGCGGATGGTTTGCTGGGGGGCCTATGCGCATGCGGCATCCAGCGGCGGGGATCGAGCCATGGCGTTCAGCGGAAGACGCAGGATCATGCCGCCACAATGGACGCAAGTCCGCGCATCGGTGGCTACGGGTGGAGCTTGCTTGCGAGGCTTTGATGCCGGGAGTAGCACCCTGGCCCGTTCCAGTAGCCCACCCGGCTGGGCGGAGGCGTAGAGGCCCGCATGGCGGATTTTATGGAAGCCGTCGGGGAGGACGTGCTGGATGAGCCGCCGGAGGAACTCGACGGGGTGCAGGGTCGCGGTCTTTCCGTGCTTGGTGCGGAAGGTGACATGCCCGGGGCCCACATCGAGCAGCCGTGAATTGGCGATGCCGACGCGATGGGTGTAGCGGCCCAGATAGCTCAGGACGTGCTGAGACCGGCGGAAGGGGGCTTTTGAATAGACCACCCAGGACTTGTGGGCCGCAAGGCTGGCCATCAGTCGATTGAAAGCCGCATGACTCAGTTCGGGGAATGCACCCTTCCGATGGAGCTGCCGCAGGGCGTCCAGCATCTTTCCGCGCAGCAGCCTGCCCATGACTTTCACATGGAACAGGAAGTCCTTCCGGACATGAACGAATCTCTGGCCATCGAGGGCGAGCCCGCCAGCGGTGGCCAGCACATGGATGTGCGGATGGAAGCGCAGATCCCGCGTCCATGTATGCAACACCATCGTGAGCCCCAGCCTGGCTTTGAGATGGGTGTGCCCCAATTCGAACAGCAGTCCCCTGACCGAGCGGAACAGCGCGGTGTAGATCTCTGCCGGATGCCGCATGGCCAGAGGCCGGAGCTCTGACGGTGGCGTGAACACCTGATGGAAATGCCGCACGGGAAGGATCCGCTCGGCCCGCGCATCGATCCACTTCTGCTGGGCCAATGCCTGACACTTGGGGCAGTGGCGGTTCCGGCAGGAATTGTAGAGGGGATGCTCCCGCCCGCAGCCGGTGCAGACCTCGAGATGGCCGCCGAGGGCTGCGGTGCGGCAGCGGCTGATGGCCGTGAGGACACGCTTCTGGGGCCTGGAGATCCGGTGCTGTGCCTCCAGATCCTTCCGATGCGCCCTCACGATGTCCGCGATGTCGAAGCGGGGACGGGGGAAGCCCACGTCAGGTGGGCAGGGTGAGGCTTTCCAGCGGGCTAATCAGCGATGCGATCTCCTTGGCGGAGACCTGGGTATAGATCGTCGTGGATTTGATGCTGGCGTGTCCCAGCACCACCTGAATCCGGCGCAGGTCCGTGCCCTGCTCCAGCAGATGGGTGGCAAAGGCGTGGCGGAGCATGTGTGGCGTGACGACCTTGCCGATGCCCGCCACCGCCGAGGCCTTCAGCAGCGCCATGCGCGCCGTGGCGTGGCAGAGGGGCTTCCCTTCCCTGGTCGTGAACAGCCAGGGCTGGGCGGGGCGCTCGTGCCGCCAATGGGCGCGGAGCACATGGACCAGTCCAGGGTTCAGCGGGACCAGGCGCTCCCGCCCGCCCTTTCCATGGCGCACGTGGATGACCTGCTGCGCGACGTCGATATCCCGGGTCTCCACCTGGCTGGCCTCCCGGATGCGCAGGCCCGTGGCATAGATCAGCGCGAAAAAGGCGCGGTATTTGGCGTGGGTGAAGGCCTCCAGCACGCGCTGCACCTCCCCGGCTGTCGGCACGGTCGGCAGAGGCGCCTCCGACCTCGGCATGGAGATGAAGGCCACCTTCTCGGGCTGCCCGATCGTCTTACGGAAGAGGAAGGTCAGCGCCGAGTAGTGGCATCGCAGCCGCGCTGGTCCGATGGGCTGACAGCGGAGATGCCCCACCCAGCTCCGAAGTTCCTCCGGGCCTGCAGAGTCCAGATCCCGCCCCAGGAAAGCCTCGAACCCCCGGATCGAGGAAAGATACTGCTGGATGGTCCCTGGGGCCTTACCGGCCATCTGGAGATCGCTCTCCAATCGGGACAGGAATAGACTGGCTGCACGCATGCAGTACCTCCTTGGTCATGGGACGGTGCGCATACACCGCCATGACCAAGGAGCCTGCTTTTACTCGGTTTCGCTAGATTTCAACCGCCTCATGCAGCCGGTACGATCGTCCCCCGCCGCGGAGCGGCTTCGTTCAACTCGAACTCGGCTCACGGGTTCGGATCATTTGAAAATGAATTTTATTTGGTAGGGATTTTTTTTTAAAAATACCACTAGGTGTGCCAGGAAACTGAGCCTATAAATTTTTAAACTCCTAGCGCCACCGAGCCATTCCAGTCCAAACCAAATCCTCTATTGCCGACACCTCTCACAATCTCTCAAGGAGGCACCGATGAGGTTCCCAAAGCAAGCGCTGAAGGCTATCTACGCTCTGTCTGCGGCTTTGACGCTGTACGTCGGATGCGGCGGTGGAGGTGGTAGTACGCCCCCGCCAGTGGCCCCTACCATCAGCGTTCAGCCTGCGAACCAGACGGTGCTGGAAGGCGCCGCGGCCACCTTCACCGTCACTGCCACGGGTACCGCCCCCCTCACCTATCAGTGGAAGAAGGGCGGGACCGCCATCACCGGTGCCACTTCCGCCAGCTACACCACGCCCGCGACGGTGCTGGCCGATAGCGGATCCAGCTTCACCGTCACGGTGAGCAATGCAGTGGGATCTGTCGCCAGCAGCGCCGCGATGCTGACGGTGAACCCTGCGCCGCCGACCATCACCACCCAGCCTGCCAACGCCACGGTCACGGCCGGAGCCACAGCGACATTCACCGTGGTGGCCACGGGAACCGCGCCCTTGAGCTATCAGTGGAAAAAGGGTGGGACCGCCATCACTGGCGCCACCTCCACCAGCTACACCACGCCCGCCACGACCCTGGCCGACAACGGTGCCAGCTTCACCGTGACGGTGACCAATGCCCAGGGGACGGTCACCAGCAGCGCGGCGGTCCTGACGGTCCAGGCTGCGCCGGTGATCACCATCCAGCCGGTCGGCGCGACCGTGACGGCAGGTGTCGCCGTGACCTTCACGGCCGCCGCCACGGGCAACCCGGCGCCCACGTTCCAGTGGTTCAAGGGAACGACCCTTCTCACGGGCCAGACTGCCGCGACGCTCACCATCACCAGCGCCACGCTGGCGGATGCGGGAAGCTACACGGTGGTCGCCACCAACACGCTGGGCACAGCCACCAGCACCGCCGCCGTCCTGGTCGTGAACCAGGCACCCGTCTTCACGACCCAGCCCGCCAGCCAGACCGTGATCGCGCCTGCCTCTGTCACGTTCACGGTTGCGGCCAGTGGGTTCCCGGTTCCCACCTACCAGTGGCAGAAGGGCGGCGTGGCCATCT
Organism: Acidobacteriota bacterium; assembly: GCA_021812805.1. Taxonomy (GTDB): domain Bacteria; phylum Acidobacteriota; class Holophagae; order Holophagales; family Holophagaceae; genus Geothrix. Next base: position 393 of record JAKAMQ010000178.1, on the reverse strand, counting down.
CCGGTGCCACCAGCGCCACCTACAGCATCCCCACCGGCAATCCCTTCGCCAGCGAAATATGGAGCTACGGCCTGCGTAACCCCTGGCGCTTTTCCTTCGACCGGGCCACCGGTGATCTCTTCATCGCCGATGTCGGGCAAAACCTGTTCGAGGAAATCGACATCCAGCCGGCAACCAGCAAGGGTGGGGAGAACTACGGATGGAACATCATGGAAGGTTTTCACTGCTTCAACGCGCCGACCTGCAATCAGACCGGCCTGACTCTGCCGGTGCAGGAATACGGCCACGATGGCGGCAACTGCTCGGTTACCGGCGGCTTTGTCTACCGCGGCGCCCAATTCAAGGCACTGCAGGGGATCTACATTTACGGCGACTTCTGCAGTGGCAGGATCT
>JAKAMQ010000016.1 GCA_021812805.1 Acidobacteriota bacterium | reverse complement strand
CGTGGCTCATGCGGACAGCTCCGTGAGGACTTTCAGCGCCTTTTCCATGGCCCGGGTGGCCCGGAGGGCTCCGACCAATTCATCCATGGCGACCCCGACCCGAATGCGCTCGTCCCCCTGGGGATAGACATTGGTGGGGAGGCCCTGGGCTGCGAGCTTGGGGTGTTCATAGGCCGCCCAGCCGCCCTCAGTCTTGGCCTTGCCGGCGGTGTTGGTCCCGCTGACGAGGTAGGTGTTCTTCCGGCCGGCCACCGCGAGCTTGTCCTCGATGTAGGCCTCAAAGGCCCGGGCGAACATTTCCCGCGGGCGGCTCCAGTATTCGCCCATGGCTGCGGCCGTGAGGGCGTAGTTCGACCGGGAGATCCCGTCCGGCGTGGGGATCAGGACCTCCATTTCCTTCCGGTCCCCGCCGGCCTGCTGGAGGAAATACTGGCCCGCCTTGGTGATGTCCAGACGGAAGGACCTCCACCAGTGGGGCGAGGCGCTGGCGCTGGGGGTGTTCCTGGCGATCCAGCCCTCCAGGGCCTTCTGCGGATCGTTCCCGGCGGCCTGGAGGTAGACCTCGAGCCGGCCCTGGCGGAAATAGGTGCCCTTGGACCGGGTGATGGTCACCGCCTTCTTGGCCTGGGCCTCGCCGCGGTTCATTTCCTGCATGACCCGGCGCCAGGCGGCCTTCACCTCGTCGGAGATCCCGGGGCCCGTGGGGTCGTTCTCGGAGAGGTAGCTTCCATGGCCGCCGGCCCCGTTGTGGGAGACCAGCGCCATGATGTTGTCCAGGGCGTGGCCCCACTCGTGGGCTAGGGTGCCGCCCCCGCGCATCCGGGTGATGTTGATGATCTTCGCGCCGGGCTCATAGTGGGCGCTGGCCCTGCCCCCGCCCCGGGCGCCGAAGGCCAGGGCCAGGCGACCGTTGAAACTCACCTGCTCGGGATGGAATCCCAGGATGTCGGTCAGGTCGTACAGGGCTTCGCCGGCGGCCTGGGTGTGGGCCTGGCTGTCCGCGAAGTTCATGGCCTCGCCGTACTGGACGGCGTTGAGCTTGAAGGACTCCATCAGTCGCTGGCTGGTGGCGAAGTCCTCCGTCCGGCCGCCCACCCTCTCGATGGCATCGGGAACCTCCCGCTCCCACTCCGGGACCCGGCGGGCGGCCTTGCGTTCGCCCTTCTCCTTGGTCCCCTCGAACCAGGTCCAGTCGTCCTCCCGGTCCATGGTCGCGGCCTTCACGATCATGTCCTTGACCCGCTTGGGCCAGCCCTTGTCGTGGAAGGAACTCCAGCCGGCCATGGTGCGGCTCAAGGTGACGAAGTCCTCCCCCAGGGCCCGCACCAGGGGCTCGGGGTTGCCCGGGTGGTTCTTCACCGCCTGCTCCTGCTGCGCCTTGAAGGCCAGGAGCTCTGCCTCCGCCCGGCGCTTCTCCTCCTGGAGGGCCTGGAAGGATGGGGCGGCCCGGAGCTCGTCCAGCTTGGCCCCCCGCTGGGTCATGGCCTCGCGGTACTTGTCCTCCGCGAATTTCTTGAGCTTGGGGGTGAGGCCCAGCTTGGGGTGGGCGTACTTGGCGATGAACTCCGTCCAATTTGGGGGAGGAACGGTGGCGGCGAGCAGATTGGAGGCCATTTTGAAAGCCTCGGCTGCGGAGTCCCGGGCCTGGGTGAGGGCGGCGAGCTGGTCCATCACCTCACCGGGGACCCATTGGCCCATGGCCTCGTCCCCGAACTGGCTTAGACCGTGCCGCGCATCCGGGAGGTTGCGCCAGGTGGCCATGGCCTCCAGGACCCGGTTCACCCCGCGCATGAACAGTCCCCGCGCCGCCGGGGAGTCGCCGGGCTTCTCCTCGATCAACTGGAGCGCCCGGGAGACCAGATAGGCCGCGCCCGGGGTCGCCCCGGAGTCCCGCAGGCTGGCCACGAAGGCCTTGCGGTCCACGGCGTTGTCCCGGGTGACGAGCTGGGCCGCGGTGCCGGCGTCCTCCTCCAGGGTCTCGGCGTCGGCCAGGGTCAGCTTGTGGCCCTCCAGGAGCGCCTTCCGGATGGCGGCCAGCTCCTTCTTGGAGCCGCCGATGTGGGCGCCGACATCGTCATAGTCCTTGACCGTGCCGGTGACGTTCTCCTCCTCCGGGAGGTCCAGGGGTAGGGCTTCGGGCTCGCCCGGGGCTGCGGCGATGTCTTGGGCCAGGGCGAAGGGTTCCTCGGTGTTCTCTGCGGTGGAGGGCGGCTCCGGCATGGGTTCCGCGCTGGGGGTAGGGTCCGCCCCCGCCTCGGGCTCCTCGTCGGGCCAGAATGCTTCCGGGGTGGCCCACATTTCCCGCATGAGGGATCCGTGGGCCACAGCCGCGGCGATTGCTTCCTTCCTGGTCTCATAGAGCCCGGCCGAATCGGTGCCTCGGATCGTGCGGTAGATCCATTTCTTGCCCAGCTTTTCCACGGCCGCTGTGGGGTCGTACTCGTAGGTGGTGCGCTCGTCCGGTAGATCATGGGCGGCCCGAAGGGCCGGGCGCCGGGCTTCCAGGGAGGCCTCGACAGTGGCCATTCGGTGCTGAACCCGATCCAGTTCATGGCCCCATTCGATGGCTTTGTCGAATACCGCCTGGACTTCGGGCAGGTTGTCTCCTTCGCCACTCTCTGCCTTGGCCTGCTCCAGGCGAAGCCATTTCAACGCCTTGGTGACGCGGGGATTTTGGATCTTCCCTTCCAGGGCCGCCTGCCGGTATTCCTCAATGCTCATTTCCCAGGGTTCCTTCGTGGAAACTTCCTGGGTAGGTTCGACGGCGGGAGGATCTTCGGGCTTGGCTTCCTCGTCCACCCGCTCCCAGCGGTGATTCTCGTTGAGCCGGTAGCTGATCCCATCCTCGCTCTTGATGTCTCCGACCCGGTGCCCGGCGTCCTGGTCGGCCTGGGCCTGGGCGGTCTCGTGCTGGGCGTACTCCTCACGCTCCGCCAGGGCCGCGGCCTGCTGGGTCGCCGCCGCGTCCAGGGGCCGGCCCAGGGCCTCCTGCTGGGTGGCCTGCAAGTACGCGGTCTCCACTGCCGGAGCTGCCGGCTCCACGGCGGGGGCCTCGGGGCGGTCGATGATGACGAGGCGGGTGCTCACGCCAGTCTGGATGTCGCTGGCCATGAAGGTCCCGCGAGGCAGAGCCTCGGCGGTGTGGTCCGGGAAGGAATCCAGCCAATCGCGGAAGGCGGTGGCCTTCTTGTCCTGTCGGAAGAACGGGCCCTCGGACATGATGGCCACCAGGCGCCCGCCCGGCTTGAGCAGGTTGTATGCCCGCTGGACATGCTCGATGTCCTGGCTGTTCTCGAATGGGGGATTCATCAAAATGCGGTCGTAGAGCTTGCCGGGCTCGAAGGTGGTGAAGTCGGACCCGGCCAGGGTGTGGCCCTTGGTCTCCAGGAGAGTCCGCAGGCTGTGGTTCACCTCGACGGCGTCCACGTTGCCACCGGCGGCCTTGGCGCGGTCGGCCAGGCTTCCCTTCCCGGCGCTGGGCTCCAGCACGTCCATGCCGGGTTCGATGCCGGCCTCCTCCACCATCCGATCCGCCAGGGCGTCCGGCGTGGGGAAGTAGCCTGGGATCTTCGATCCGACGAGGGCCAGCTCCGCCTTGCGGATCGGGTCCATTCCCTTCGATCCCTCCCGGAACTGGAGGTACTGGGCCAGGGCTTCCTGGAGCTGGGTGTCCGTGGTGATGCCGTACTTGGCCAGGCGCTTTCGAACGGCCAGGGCGTCCCGGACCTGCCAGCCGAATCCGACCCTGTCCAGGTGCTGATGGAGGCGGTCCGCGAGTTCCATGGAGATCGGGATTAATTTGTCCTCGCCATCCTCGCCCTTCGGCAGCGCCTCCAGGGCACCGATGATGTCCTTCGCGCCGGCATCTTTCATGCGGCTGATCCAGGATTGGAGGTTCGCGGACCAGATCCCCAACTTGGGGAGGGTGGCGTACTCGATGTCCTCCGGAGCCGGCTCGCGGTCATCACGGCCTCCAACGTGCCCCTGGATGGCCCTGAGCCTCGCCCACATGGCGCCCCGGAGGGCCGCGTCCAGGGTCTGAAGGCCGGCCCAGGTCCCGACTTTCTCCAGGGCGGGGGCGTCACCGACCTTGATGGCGTCCGCGAGGTTGATGGCGGTCTTGGCCAGGGCCTCCTGCTTGTTCGCCGCTTCGATGGCATGGCTCCCCATGCTGATCCGGCGGTGGGTGTTCATCTTCCGGTCGCGGCCCGCTTCCTCCTGGGCGGCCTCCAGCTTCCCCTGGGCCACCTCGCGCAGCTTCGCGGCGAATTTGGCCCGGGCCTTCTCCGCCTTCTCATCCACGGGGACGGGCTCAGGATCCGGGACGGGTTCCTGTTCCTCCTCCCGGTGCCAGCGCCCCTCGTGGAAGACGAGGCCTTCCGCGTTGCGGTCGCCTTCCTTTGGGCCTTCCTTCTCGATAGGGGCGGAGGCCCCACCGTGCGCCTGCCCGGCGTCCACGGCCCCCTTCCCAGGGACCTCCGCTTTCTCTTCCGGCATGGGGTAGTGCTTCCGGTAGTAGGGCCCCGGAGTCCATGCGGAGTTCGTTGACCACAGATCCTCCCCGGGTTTCGGCCTGGCAAGGACCGCCCGGCCCTTCATCCCATGCGCGGTGGTCTCGTTGGTCAGGTAGAAGGGATAGGCAACCTCCTCCGCGGTGGCGTAAGGGCCCCAAGCCAGGTACAGCTTCCCGTCCCGTGGGGAGCCGATGTAGAAGGGCCCATCCCCCTCCGGAGAGGACAGTATTTCCGCCTTCCCAGCGTTGAGAACGGCGTTCTCCTCGACCTTTTTCCCCCACTCCTCCGATTTCTCTTTCTCGACCTCTCTCTTGGGGATCTTGGGAGCCTTGGGGATTTCGGTTCGGATCTCCTCGAAGAGGCCGCCCTGGACCTCCTCGGGGGCATCCTGCACCTGGTCGAGGGCGGCGTGGGCGCGGGCCGCGGCTTCGGGGGTGTGGAAGTAGAAGGTGAGCCCCTTCCGGTCTGCCACGGTTCCATCCCGGCGAAGATGCCGCTCGATGGTGGCGGCGTCCTCGTCGTCCGCAGCGATGAGGCGATAGTCGGGGTGCCGGGGCCCGGGCCATTGGCCGCCGCTGGGGTGGCGCTGCTTCCAGAGGGCCATTTCAGCTTCGCGCTGGACCTTGTCCACCTTGCGCTGGTGGATCCGGGTGCGCTCGGCCAAGGTGGCCGGCCGGCCCTGGTTCAAGAGGTGGCGCTCATGCTCCTGGACCCAGACCGTCTTGCCCTCGATCCTCCGGATGTGGCCCTTGATATGCGCCTTCATCAAGTCCCGGGCCGCATCCATGGGCGCCTCCACCGGCTCATGGTCATGGTTCCGGAAGGGTTCTGATTGGCCGCGTCCCCCCGGTGAACGCGAGTAGCAGGGACGGCAATCCGGCGGAGCGTGGCAGGCCTTCACCCTGGCGCCATGGACGCTCGTTTGATCGCTCCCGCCGCCGCGGCCCTGCTGGGCCAGGCCGGGGCTCTGGACGCGATCCCGCTGCGGGTGGACATGGGCCGGATGCTGTTCAAGGCCATGCCGGCGGTGGAGGGCGGCCAGCGGGTCCTCTACATGGAGGCCTCGACCCAGATCCGGGATCAACAGGGGGAAATGGTCCTCACCAAGGCCCTCCAGGACTCGATCCCCTACTTCCTCAAGTACGGAAAGATCGACCTGGACCACGCCAGCATGACGGGGGAGATCCGCGGGAACCGCGTCGATCCCTACGCCTATGAGGTAGGCCGGCCCATCGACGTCCGGGTGGACGGTTCCTCGATCTACGTCAAGGCCAGCATCTTCCAGGCCCCGAAGGGCCAGGAAAACTCCTGGAGCAAGCCCGCGGATCTGTTCTGGGACTCGCTCCAGCTCAGTCCTCCGGTCCTCTGGTATCCCAGCGTGGCCGGCGAAGTCTACTCCGAGGGTCCAACCGTGGACCCAGCCACCGGGACGAAAACCCAAGAGATCCGCGGGCTCCGGTGGCACTCCATCGGCCTCAGTCGAACCCCCGTGAATCAGGCGGTGGCGCCTGTTTCCCTGACCCCTCTCCGGGTGTTCGCAAAGGCTTTCGGCGGGAACAAAGGAATGATCGACCTCCTCCGTGAACTGGGAATGCCTGCTCCCCGCGCCTCTGAATCGGGCGAGGAGCCGGTGGCCCACACGATCACCGAGGAACAGGCCCGCAAGTTCATCGAGCTGCTTATGACCCGACCCGACCTTGAAGGGCTCCCCGCGGTGGTCGCCGCGGCTCGGCCCATTGGTCTTTCCAATTCCCAGGCCACGGCTCTGCTCGTGGCCCTTGCGAGCTGAAAAGGAGCACCCATGGACCTCTCCGCCCTTGTGAATGACACCCTCACCAAGGCCCGCACCATCCTCAAGGCGCTCGATGACGTCGAGGGGAAGAAGGGCAACGCCCCCGTCCCCGAAGAGCCCGAGCGCAAGGACCCCCGCGTGGAGGACGCCTCCCCCACCGAGGAGGACAAGGAGAAGCTGAAGAAGGACGCCAAGCCTGACGAAGGTGAGGGCGCCGGTGACGGCAAGGACGACGGCGCCGGCAAGGACGAGGGCGAGGGGGAGGGCGAGGGCGCCGGCGACGATGACGGCGACGAATACGAGGACGTGGATCCCCGCGAGCTGAAAAAGGCCCTCGGCCTCTTCGGCGCGGAGGTCGATCCCAAGATTCCCACCGCCGCCGCCTTCGAGAAGCTGACTGCCCTCCTCACCGAGTTCATGGCCGAGGTGCGCGGCAGGATGGCCTTCCTCGACGCCCTCAAGGAGAAGACGGACGAGATCGAGGCCTCCCAGGGCGAAATGAGCCGGAACCTCAAGAAGGCCCTGGAGGATGCCGCCAGCGCGGCCACCGCGGCCCAGGGCGCCTCGGATGCCCTCAAGAGCATCCACCTCACCGCCCCGGCGGCCGAGCCCCGGGCGATCACCAAGGCCCACGGCGAAGGGGCGGAGAAGCCCCTGACCACCGCGGACGTCAACAAGCTCGCCATGAGCAAGCAGTTCTCCGCCCACGAGATCGCCCGCATCAACCGCGTGGTGAATAACCAGACCAACTAACCCGGCCGCCCATGGCCACTTCTCAAAGGAGCAATGCGATGGAACTTCATGCCATCCTCTCCGCCCTGGCCGACTCCGGGGCGAATCCGGCGATCCGCAACATCGCCAAGGCCCTCACCACGGTCGGCGCGGGCACCAACCTGTCCGCCCTCACCGGCGGCGGCGCCCTCCGTGCCGAGAACCTGGACCCCGTGCTGGCCGCGGTGTCCGTGGAGAACCAGCACTTCAAGTTCTTCAACATGCTGCTCCCCGGCAAGCGGGACAGCTTCTCCATGCTCGACCAGGCCGTGGTCAAGAAGGCCATCGGCGGCTTCCCGGGTTCGGCCATCGCCACCGAGACCGGCGTGGGCCAGGTGGAACGGGCCGGCGACTACCAGCGCCTCGTGACGGAGCTGGGCGTGTTCAGCACCCGGCGCTCCGTGAGCCTGGTCACCGCCTTCCAGGGCGCCCTCCAGGCCCAGCAGGGCGTGGTGGACTTCTCCGCTGCCGAGGAAGAGGACGTCAACGCCGCCCTCGAGATCCTGGTGACCCTGGAGGACTCGCTCTTCTACGGGAACAAGGCGGCTGACGCCACCCAGATCAACGGTCTCCTGACCTCGATCCAGAACGCCGGCTCCACGAGCAACGTGGTGGACATGGCGGGCGCCGCCCTGGGCGGTCACTCCCCGATCACCAACCTCGCCTCGAAGATCACCAGCGCCGGCAAGTGGGGCCAGCCGAACGAGCTCTTCTGCGGCCCGCTGGTCAAGAGCGAGCTGGACAACACCCTGATCTCCGGCTACCGCCTGAACCTCGACAACGGGGTGCCGAACACCGAGGTCGGCGTCCCCGTGAAGGCCATGCGGTACAGCTCCGTGGGCATCGCGGACGGGCTGCTGAACATCAATAACAGCGCCTTCATCACCGAGGACAAGGTCCCTGTGGAGGTCAACTACCCGACCGCCCCGACCCTGACCGCTCCGGCCACCGTGACCGCCGCCGCTGCTGCTGCCGCCGGCTCCAAGTTCCTCGCCGCCCACGCCGGCTCCTACTTCTACCGGGTGGAGGAGTGGGCCCCCGGCAAGGTGAGCCCGACGACCGTCCTCACCAATGTCGGCGTCCCCACCGCGGTCGCGGTCGTGGCCGGGAACAAGGTCACCCTGACCATCACCCAGGGATCGGCCACCGGGACGTACTACAAGATTTACCGGGGCCGCAAGGGCGGGTCCTCGGCCGCCAACGACATGCGGCTCATCGCCGTGGTCGCCAAGACCGCCGGTGTCCAGACCTTCGATGACTTCAACGCGGTCATCCCGGGAACCTCCGAGCTGTTCCTGGTGGAGAACAAGCCGGCCGTCCTGCGTTGGCTCCAGATGCTGCCCCTCACCAAGGTCCCCTTCGCCATGACGGACTTCAACTACCCCTGGGGCGCGATCCTGCTCGGCGCCCTGCGGGTCACCGCCCCGCAGAAGGTCGGCGCGATCATCAACATCCTGCCCACCGCCAAGACCTGGGATCCCTTCAACTAACCTTTTGCTTTCCGTACTTGCGGAAAGCCTAACCCTAAGCGCCGAGGCGGGGCTACCTGCCCCGGCGCTTCCCCTTTCAGGAGGCCACCATGGCCGAGATCATCACCATCGCCAGCAAGGGAAAGCCCTGCGATCCCCCCAACGTGGAAGGCGTGGCCTTCACCCATCTGGAGGATGACGTCTGGATCGGGGACGCCACCCCGGAGCAGGCTGAAATCCTCACCCGCCTGCCCAACATGAGCGTCTACGGCGGCGCCAAGGGCAAGGCCGAGCCGGCCCAGCAGCCCCTGGCACAGGACCAGGCTCCGGACCAGGCCCAGGCGAATGCCCCCGGCCAGGACGCTTCCCCCTCCGGCGCCCCTGCGGATGGCGCCTCCCAGGAGGACGCCGCCTCCGGGAAGGCCAAGAAGAACGGTAAGTAGAACGGAAGGAGGGGACCATGTCCGCGCTTTCCGGCGTCACCGCCACCACCCTCCGGAACGGGGTTCTCGCCGGTCTTCTTGGCTCCGGTCGCCCCCTGGCCTCGGTGGCGGACACGGTGCTGGACGGCGCGATCAACGTGGCCGAGCAGGAGGTCCAGTCCGAACTGTCCACCCGATGGAAGGTCATCACCTTCAAGGGAGACATGGGGCCGGACCTCTTGGCCGACCCCGGAACGGATACGGAATGGGAAGGTCCCTATGACTGGCCGGGGAAGCTCCCCGGGGACGGGTTCCCCCTCTTCACGACGAAGGTTCGCCCGGTCCAGGCCCTGCTCGGGATGACCTTGGTCTATCCGGGCGGGACCCAGCGCCCCATCCCGGTCCCCAAGGACTGGTTCCGGTTGGACAAGCTCTCCGGCCAGGCGCTCATGGCCCCCAATTTCTTCGCGGCTCCCTTCATGGCGAGCGGCCTCCCCACGGCCATCCTGGGCCTCACGGGGGGCCGCCTGCCCATGTCGGTCCTCCTGAACTACTCCGCCGGCCTGACCCCCGCCCAGCTCGTCCAGTATCCCCAGATCGTCCGCCTGGTGGAGCTCCGCGCCGCCATGCGCCTGCTGCCCCAGTTCTCCCTCATGCGGAATCCCAACGTCCTCAACTCCCAATCCGCCGATGGCCTGAGCCAAAGCCGGGCCTCGGGGTACATCTACAAGGACTGGGAGGAGCGGGTCCGGGCGGAGGTGGACGCTGAGAAGGAAGCCCTCCTCGCGCTGTGGGACGGCCCGAGTTTCCTCGTGGTGTAGCCCATGGGCGTCCTGGATCAATTCGTTCCCTCGGCAACCGGGAGGCTCCTCAGTGGCCTCGGGCAGGCCAGCCCTACCGCGGACCTTAAGAACGTCCCCTTCTACACCTTCAAGCTCATGGAGCAGGACGGCGGGGAGTGGAATGAGGTGACCCTGCGGTTCCCCCCGGGCTCCATCCACTTCCGCCAGCCCCTGCGGCGCCAGATCGCCCTGGACCTGGGGAATCAGGCCGTGGTCACGGAGTACGGGAAGGGCCTGGCGAGCTGGGCGCTCTCCGGGACCCATGGATCCGGCTGGCAAGCGATCACCGATTCGGCGGACGGGTCGGGGCCGGTCACCGCCGGCAAGGCCGCCCGGGATGCCCTCCTTGACCTGTTCGAAGACTACGCCAGGCAGAATGCCAAGCGGGGGGAGAAGGGCGAGCCCCTGCTGAATATGCACCTGGCCATCACCGGCGGGGGACCCAGCGAGTTCAAGAACGAGGAATGGATCGTTTCGCCGGGCGAGTTCCCGGAGGACATCCGCACCAATGCGCGGCCGATGGGGTGGGACTGGAGCATCCACCTGATTGGCCTCAAGCGGCTGGGGGACGAATCCGCGGACGGCGGGAGCAAGGACGCCCTCACCGATCCGGGGTCTCTGCTCAGGGCCGCGAAGGACGAGCTGGGCCGCAATGCGGGGCTGCTGGACGGCCTGCGGGGCGCCTGGTCGATGCCGCCGAACGCCTCCATGCTGGATCGGATCAAGGGGTTGGTGACCCAGGCCCAGGCCCTCAAGAACGCGATCAGCACGGACCTCGCCACCATCCGGGACACGGCGACCTCGATCACCACTACCGCCCGCGGCCTCGCCCAGGCGGCGCGGGGCACCATGTACGCCGTCAAGGACGCGGTGGCGGACGTGCGGGCGATCACCGCCGCGGACCTCACCGGCATCGCCAAGGCCAAGCAGGACACGCGGGCGATCTGCGGGGACCTGGTGGTGGCCGCCGGCGCGGCTCAGGTCGCCGTTCTCCAGGTGCTCCAGGGCCGCGGGCTGGGGAGGCTTTGATGGAACGGGTCCAATTCCCCTTCTCCAGGCCCCTGCGGGCCCCCATCGCCCCCGGGGACACCCTCCAGGCCCTGGCGGCCCGGATCCTGGGCGACGAGGCCCGCTGGTATGAGCTGGCGAAGATCAACGGCCTGGTGTGGCCCTACATCGACACCTCGGGCGCCGGTGGCCGGCCGGACCCCTCGCTCCTCTCCATCTTCGGGAAGGTGGTTGGGGTAGGCGACACCCTGGCCATTCCCATGCCCTGGACCACGGCTCCGCCGCCTCTCGATCCCATCGGCGTCGATCTCCAGGAGAACGGGATGCTCGGGGAGCTGGTGCGCGGGCAGGCGGACCTGGCCGGCGCCTACCTTCGCCGGCTCCGCACCCCCCGCGGCTACCTGCCTCACCGTCCCACCTATGGATCCCGGCTCCACACCTTCATCGGGAAGCCGGCCACCGTGGGCACGGTCCTCGACATTCGCCGGGAGATCGGGATCACCCTGCTCCAGGATCCCCGGACCCTCGAAGTGGTCTCGGTGGCCGCAGACCTTCAGACCGATGCCGTGGTGACCCGGTCCACCGTGAAGACCCCCTTGGGGCCGGTGGAGATCGCCGGGGACGTCCGGAAGTTCCTGCCTGGCCCGCTGCCCATGGAGGTTCCCAATGTCTGAGTTCATGCCCAGGGCCTGGGAGGATGTCACCACGGCGGCCGTTGCCTGGGTGCAGGCCAACCCTGACGTGCGGGACGGCGCCCAGGCGACCGATCTGGTCCCTGGCTCCCTGGAGCGGGCCCACATTGAGGCCTTCGCGGTTCAGGTGGAGACCGTGGAACACCGGACGGCGGAGGCTTTCGGCCGGGCCATCCGGGAGAGCGCCTACCATGCCTTCGGCTTCGACCTTCTCCCAGCCAAGATCGCCACCGGATTCGTGACCTTCAGCCGCTTCGATGCCCTCGCCGGCGTGGTCACCATCCCGGTCGGGACCCTGGTGATCGCCGTCACCGGCGCCATCTTCGAGACCACCCAGACGGGCACCATCGCCCTCGGGGACATTTCCTCGCCCCCTGTTCCCGTCCGCGCCCAGGTGGCGGGCCTCGCCGGGAACCTGCCGCCGGCATCCCTGACCCGAATGGCCACCGGCGGATCCGGCGTGGACCAGGTCACCAACATCAACGCCACCGGCGGCGGGGCCGACCAGGAATCGGAGGACATGCGGGCCGCCCGGTTCCAGGCCTTCATCAAGACCGTGCCCCGCGGCACCAGCTACGCCCTGGAGTACGCGGCGCTCTCCACCGGCCTCGTGGTGGCCGCCCGGGCGGTGGATCCCTGCACCTTCAACCCTCGGCCGGCCGGCATCCCCTACGCGGGCCAGGTGTGGCTCTTCTGCGATCCCGGCGACGGGAGCGGGGTGTTCTCTCCTGGCGTCCAGTCCACGCTGGACCAGACCATTTCCGGGTACATCAGCGGAGGCGTGGTCTACCCGGGTTGGAAGGCCGCGGGCGTCCAGGTGGCGGTGACCCCTTCGCAGAATTGGCCGGTGAAGGTGCGCGGCCGCGCCCACGTCACGCCGGGAGGGGTTGGCCGCTGGACGGCCATCAGCCTCCGTCTGAAGCAGACCGCCCAGACCTATTTCGACGGGCTCCGGATCGGCCAGCCGATCTCCTACCGGGATTTGACCGCCGCCCTCCAGTTGTGCGACCCCGACATTAAGACCGTGGTGCTCGATATTTGGTCCCGGTACGGCGTGGTGCCCAGCCGGACGGCCGATCCCCTGGTCCTGGACCTGGACCCCTTCAACGTCACGATCCCGCTCTCCGCGGGCTACCGGCCCACCCTCTACACCGGGACGGACCCGGACGGGGTGGCAGGGGCCGCTATCGCCTATCCGGAATGGATCATGGTGGAGGGCTAGGTGGCCTACATCCGCCCCGTCGTCCGCTTCCGCGTCACGATTACCAGCGTGTGGAGCGGCATCCTGCCTCTGGCCCTGATCGACGGGCCGGAGAAGCCCGAACAGCCGGCCAAGGGGAAGGAGCTTCAGACCGTCATCGAGACCGATGCCGAAGCGGTGCTCCTGGTGGACGGGAAAGAGGTCTGGTCGGGAGCCTCCGGCCTCCTGTACGGCGAGGTTTCCGAGTCCATCGAATCCGGCCTCCAGGCCACCCTGGTTTTCCAGGTGGCCGATGCCATCTACTGGGTGCGCTCCCAGGACCACGTCGAAATCGAGGCCTCTACCGCGGACGATTCGAGCCGCTTCCGGACCATCTTCACCGGCTTCGTGTCGGACACAATTCTGAGCGGGAACGGAACGCCGGAAGGGGTGAACACCAGCCGCACCATCATCGCGCACGGGGTCGAGAAGCTGTTTCGCCAGGCGGTCTATAACTGGCAGAGCATTTATACCGGCGGTGACATCCGGATTATGAAGGACTGGGTGGACGGGGACCCGGTAGACACCTATCAGAAATTCATGGAACAGGCCTCCGGGATGGCGCCCCAGAAGGTGATTCAGGTCCTCCTTAACATGGGGTTTAAATGGGGCGTTTCCCTCTCGGTGGGAGGGGTACTGGTGCGCCCTGGGCAATGGTTCAAATTCGGGGAGGGAGCGAACTGGGAGAACTGGTGGGGGACAACCCCCACTCTGGCCTGCGGGGTGCTGTATGAGAACTGGAATGGAACCCTCTGGGAGTTGATCCAGCGCCTCGCAGAGCCGCAGGTTCACGAGTTGTTCTTCAAGCTTTCGAACGGTGTTCCCACCCTGATTCATCGTCCCATCCCCTTCCCGGGAACGGAGACCACGCGCTGGGAGAACCTGGCGAGCAGGCGTTTTCTGCTGGGGAAGCCCGGCCTTTACACCGCCATGTCCTGGAACTTCCGGCAATCCGATTCAAAGCGGGCCAACATTTTCCATTGGGGATGGGGATCCCATCTGAGCGCCGGCGGCAACGCCTTTGGATCGAAGCTTGCCTTCGGCTACCAGATGGAAAAGCGGTTCCTGGGCCGCTACGGGGTCTCGGCGGTGACCGTGACCACGAATCTCATTCCAACCGTGGATGAGAAGACCGGGAAGGTGCTCTATGAGCGCCAGATTCAGCAATGCCTGGCCCATGTGGCCAAGCGGGATTGCATCCAGCACCTGCTCTGGGATGGAACGATCACCCTTCCCTGCATCGCCTCCGAATTGGAAATCGGCACGGTGATCGAGGACTGGAGCATGGGCCAGCCCTTCACCGGCTACTGCACCGGCCGGGTGTTCTCTTTCTCGGTCGACAACGATTCGATCCAGGTCAACACGACCCTCAACCTGGAGCGCGGCTATTTCTGCGATGCGGATTCCTACCTTGAAAAGGTGAAGGCCCTGAGCTCTCCCATTTCGGGAAGCTACATGGGCCCCACGGGGATCAAAGATACGCCCATGGGGAAGGCCCTCCGCAACATCACCGCCGACGCGGAAGATCAAACTCCCTCGAAGCCTGTCCGGCCTGGTCCCCCGGGGGCCATCGCCGCGCCGCTCACCATCGGTCGGAAGGTGGTCAGTCCCTTCGGCCCCCGGCCGCACATGGACGGCCCAGGGAGCAGAAATCACGCTGGGATCGACCTGTATGCCCCGCTGGGGACCCAGGTCAAGGCGCCCATCGCGGGGACCGTGACGGCGATTGATAGCACCGGGGCCGGCGGTTACGGCAAGTTCGTGAAGATCCTTGGCTCCGATGGGACAGAGCACATTCTCGCGCACCTCTCCTCGGTTTCGGTGACCCAGGGCCAGGCGGTCTCCCTGGGGGCCCTGCTGGGACTTAGCGGGAACACGGGGACGGTGAACGGCGCCAACGGCGGCTATCACCTGCATTGGCAGGTGAATCAGAACGGCAAGCCGGTGGATCCCTTGGCCTGGATGGGCGGGAGGCTTCTATAATGCTCGGGCTCCACACGGCCATCGTCTACAAGCAGCTCCCGGAGCGGGCGGGGGTCCTGGTCGTCTACCGGGATGGCTCCTATGCGCTCGACGTGGGAGGGCCCGACAACCCGGTTTTCGTCCGGGTGCTCCAGCGCCGGGCCCACAACCTCTGGGGCAGCGAGAACGAGCTTCCGCGGGCCGGGGAGTTCGGCCTGGTGGCCGAGCTGGACGGCGGCTTCGGGGTGTGGCTGGGATCGTTCCCCTGGCAGGACATGAATCAGGTCGATCCCGAGCCCCGGCAGGCCAGCCGGCGCTGGGACAACGGAACCCTCTCCCGGGCCCGGGCGAATGGTGACCATGAATGGCTCCATGGCTCCGGCCTGCGGGTCACGGTCTCCGCCGATGGTGCGCCCCTTCCCATCCCTCCACGGAAGGGCCCCGGCCCCGACTACACGAAGCCAACCCCAGGAGTCCAGATCGACCATCCGACCGTGGGCAACATCAAACTCGGCGCCGATGGGACCTTGAAGATCGCCCACAAGAGCGGGGGGGCCATCCAGATCGACGCAACGGGCAATCTCACCCTCCAGGGCTTCGCCTCCACGGCCTTCGAGGGCGGCGTGGCCCAGTTCGTGATGAAGGCCCTCTTCGACTGGGTCCAGACGCACACCCATTCCGGGGTCACCGCTGGCGCAGCCGCCACGGGTCCCCCCTCGGCTGCGCCGCCGGCGAACAGCCTTTCGCCGGCCACCTTCAAGGGCCCCACGGCATGAACGAGGTCCGGCTCCGCTTCTCCGCCCTCTCCCAGGAGGACTTCGCCGTGTTCATGGCGCTGGCGGAGCGCATCGGGGACGGCGACTTCCCGCGCTACCGCCAGGTCGCGGAGTCCTTATCCGCCCGGGCGGAGGCGGTCTATCAGGACTACCTGCGCGGCCACAAGCTGCCGGACGGGCGAGCCGTTCCTCTCTGGCTGCGCGGCGAGGGCGGGGGCGAGCTGGCCGGCATGGTGACCCGGCGGGAGGATGCTCCCCTCGTCTGGAACATCGCCCTGGACGATGAGCGGGCGGCGAAGGTCGAAGATGGGTGCCCGGCCTGGGACATGAAGCTGGGCCTCTCCCGCTACCGGAAGGCCCGGATCTCCAAGGACGGGACCTTCTACCTGATCGTCCCTTTTCGGCACGGCATTCCAACCTCGAAGAACCTCGGCCGGCCCATGCCCAAGGCGATCTATGCCCAGGCAAAGCAGCTCGTCCACTCGCGCCAGCTCGGGGCGCCGGCCACGCGAGTCTCAGCTACCGGCTTCACCGTTCCCAAATTCGCCTATCGCTGGAACGGTAAGCTCGAGCTGTCCCTGGCCCAGTTCGACCTGGCCACGGTGAAGCGGTACGGGGGGATGTACCGCATGAACCGGGTCTCAGGGAACAGCGTCCATACCGAGTACATCACCTTCCGGGTGATGAGCCAAAAAAGCCCGGCGGGAAGCTGGATCCGCCCCGCGGTGCCGGCGCTCAACGCCCTCAAGCAGGCGATCTCCCAGACCTGGGTCAACGGAAGGGCCTCCTTGGAGGAGGCCCTGAGCGCCGATCTGGCCGATATTATCCGGCCCTAAATCTGGTTGAACCCGATCTTCCAGACCACCGCCACGGCCGAACCGGCGAGGTCGGTGGCGGTGAGATTCACGCGCCAGAATCCACCTTCCAGCGTGTTCCCGCCGGAGACATAGGTGGCGGGGAACTGCATGGGGATGGTGAGGCGGACCCTCTTGGGGCCGATCACGTCCACCGAGACCTGGTTGCTCCCCGTCTTCCAGGTTGGGGTCCCGAGGGCTATGTCGAAGTCCCGGGTGATGGTGACCGCGCTGATCGAATAGGTGCCGAGGTTGAAGGACACGCCTCCATCGAGGTCAACGTCCACCACATAGGGCCAGGACACGGGCGGGTTGCCGAGCAGTTTCGATGTCGTGGTGCCGGTCATGGCCGGGACGGTCAGGGTGATGGTCTTGCTCACCACTCGCCCAAGGCTGTCCGTGGCCTGGAGCGTGACGGTCCAGGAAGAGTGAGCTGAGACCGAGCCGTTGAGGTTCGTCCCCGAGATTGCTTGGCCGGGCAGATTCCCGCCCGTGAGGGCCCAGGTGATCGGGTCCCGGCCGCCGGATTGCTGAAGGACCAGACCGCTCAAGGCCACCGGGAGAGAGGTGGCGTACTGGGGGAAGTTCAGGAAGTCGGGCCAGAGGGTGAGGTCGCCGTTGTTGATGGCGAAGGTCTGGAGCTGCCCACTGATCGGGGTGGCGTAATTCCAGCCGAGGTAGGTGACCGTGGCGACGATGGTGCTTGCGGTGTCGGAGCTGGTGAAGCTGATGACGGCGCCGGCCTTCAGGTAGGCCGCGGTCGCTAGGGACGCCGTGGCCGTGTAGACGCTCATGCCGCTGCCGGTGATGGTCACCGTGGCCGCCGCATTCGCAACCGCGGCGGAGAGGATGTAGTACCCGGTTCGATTGACCTTGAACTGGGTGGTGCTGGATTTGAAACCTACATCGGGGTGAGTCCCGAGGGTGACGATGTTCCAGCTCCCGGTGGGGGACACGCCCACATAGGCGTACTCCATGTAAGCGATCTGGGCGGCCTTGCGCTCGGGCCGGAAGTCGGTCGGGTCCCAAGGCTCCACCGAATCAATGGTGTTTCCCACCCAGTTGATCCGCGCCAGGCCCACGGCCCTCTTGTTCCCGGAGTAGGGGACCGGGATCGTGGGCGGGACCGGGGGACCGCCGGCGGTGGCGATAGCTGTTCCCTGGATCACCGCATAGGTCGCCTGCTGGGCCGCGGTCTGGACCCCGGTGGGGACGCCAGAGATCCAGTTGGTAGGACCTGCGATCCATTCGTAGACCCCCACGAGGAGATCGACTCGATTGAAGCCAGCGCCAGGCCCCGCCGGGAGGGCGGTGGAAACCGCTGCGTTCTCGGAAATGAGAATGTCGCCCTTGCCGCCGGTGTCCGCCCTCCAAGAGAACAGGCCTCGGCTGCTGGGGTCCTGGACGATGTTCGATCCACTCACCCGCGGCCAGCCGCCCTCATAGAGCCCAGGTCCGCCCGGGATCGACTGGGCCACTGACAAGTCGGTGATGAGCTCGCCGTAGAGGGGATGAAGAACCTGGCTCACGGGTTACTCCAGTGGGAGGATGTCGAAGGTGACCGTGATGGTCTGGGCCACCAGATCCGTGTTCGTGATCGTGTAGTAGACAGTGGGGGAGCTGCTGACCCCCCCGCCGATGGCGGCCGGCGCCATGTCGATGACCAGGTTCAGGGGGACGGTCAGGACTTCCGCCTCGAGCCCGTGGTTCCCAATCGGGTCAATCGTGACGATGCGTGAAACATCGGCATCCCGCTGGGCGGTGGTGCGGTACAGGCGCACCCGGGCCGGGCTGGTGCAGGTGATCCGCAGGAGGGCGAAGCTCGGCGTGAAGGTGAGGAACCCCACCTCGTTCGCGCCGGCGGCCAGGAGGGCCGTGGTCACGGAAACGGCGGTCCTCGGCTTGGGTCCCGGGACCAGGATCCCGGCCTCCGCAACCGGCCTCCAGTCCTCGAAGGTGCCCGGCACGATCCCGGCGGCATCGGTGGTCAGCTTGCACACGGGAAGGCGCGTCCCGCCCACGGTCCAGCCTGCCGTGTTCTTGTAGATGGTGCCGTAGGTGTCCCGTTCGATGTAGTTGACCGCGTTGGCCGTGAGGGTGACCGGAGGCGGGGTGACCTTGACGAATGCCAGGCTCACGGCGCGGACCACTCCCGGCTGAAGGACGAGGGTGAGGCCGGTCGTCGCCACGGTGTCCACGGCGAAGCCCCGGAGCATGACGAACTCCAGGATCTGGCGGAAGGTGTCCAGATCGACCACGCCGGGGTCTTCCCCGGAGTCCCACCCGTAGGGAATTTTGAAGAAGGGAGTCGTTTTCCTGGGCATCTGCTACTCCGATCCGCCGCCGTAGCGGAAGCCGTAGATGTGGCCGTAGCCTCGGGCCGTGACCCCGGTCTCGATGACCTCCAGGACCCGCGTCCCCGCGGCCTTGAAACGGTCGATCAAGGCGAGCACCGCGCTGCTTGCGCTCACCCCTCCCGGCAAGAACACCCGGAAGGTGCTCCAGTACCAGTCGAGCGGATAGGTCGGGACCGCGGCGAGCCGGGTCCCATTGAACCGGCTCCGCTGGTCGTTGTACCGGGGACCCTTCAAAGCATCCTGGGAGTCCTGCACGATGGTCCCCGGGATCCCGAGGGCTTCATCCAGGGCCTGGGCCATGCCGAGGTTGGTGGAGGTGGGGCGGGTCACGGTGGCGAGGATCCGGGAGGCGTACCGGGCATCGGTTTCGGCGGTCCACCGCCCAACCGCATAGACTGATCCCCAGAGGTCCAGCCAGGCGCCGCCGGCCCCGGGTTCCGCGGTCTGGGTGAAGAGCCATGCGCTGGCGGGGGCCGTCCACGTTGGGGTGGTCTCCCTCCGGCTCAGGTACACCCCCAGTTTCGTCATCTGCTCCGCAAGCTGGATCTGGGTGAGCAGGGGCCCGCCCAACTCCACGGCCTCGATCTTCTGGAGCTGGTATAGCCACCCCTTCCCCGGAGCGTAGAAGGGCAGCAAGCGACGGAGCCGCTTCCATGCTGAGGTCTGCGCCGGGGTCATAGGCTATTGCTTTCCAAGGCGGGGCCAGAGTTGGCCCCAGTTCGGCCGGATGGGTGGGAAATGGACGCTGCGGATATTGCGAATATATTTAATTCCAACAACAACTGACGTATTTGCAACGTAGGCCATATAATCTCCAGAATCAATCCACCCTTACCAGGATTGCGGCTCCAGCGTTATATGGCGTGACAACGCTTTTGAGCCTCACTCCTGTTGCAAGATAGGTGACATTCACCCCGTACATGGGAACTACCACCTGCGTCCCCGAGGCAATATCGGCATCGAGATAGACGAGCATGGACGTGATGGGATTTCCAATCGAATCGCTGAGCGGGAACACAGGACCGACCCCAACATTGTTGAAAAGCTGAAATGTCGTACCGGTCGGCATAATGCAAGGTACATAGGCGTTTAATTGAGGAATGGTAGCCGTGTCGAACGAAACATACTGGAAATTGTGTTTCGACACCTGGGCAGTATCCACACCGCCGAATCCATAGAACACGCCAAGCCCTGAATCGTTGCCGTTGCTGTCCTTCGTCCGCTCAACCAGGATATAGGCGCTGTTCCCGAAGGTTGTAAGCTCGCCGGGGAGATACAGCATCAAGCGACCTCCGCCCGTGGATAGCGACACAGGGACAAGGCCCGCCGTGTTGTTCATCACCGCCACAAACAACCTTGCGCCGACCTTTCCGGTCAGGTTACCGAGCCCGTCCGAACCGGTCCCTACCGTTATCCCGATGGCCGGAGATCCTCCGGTAACGAAAATAGAGTATTCAATTTTAATGAATACGGGCTTTGTTGCCGAAAGTGTGTCGTTAAACTTCCAAATCTCGTAATTATTGGGTACGCCAAGCGCGGTGGGAAGGGCCACGGTCGCCCAAGCGATCTGGCCGGTGTCGGCGCTCTTGACGAACCCCGCAGCGGCGAGCCCGGCACTGATCGCGGACCCCCAGGCTCGATAATCCGCCACCGTCGCATTGCTCAATTTGATGTTGAGGGTCTGCAACATTGGAACCTCCGCGGCGCACAGCCTGACCTGACCGTGCCGGGGAACACGCATTCCTGAAGGCGGCATCCCTCCGGATATCGCCCACGGCGGGGACGGCGCCCCGAAGGAGGCACGGTGGCCCACACGATGGCCCCATGCCGGCCGTCTGGACCACACACCTCCTCCTACCCAACGCCCTCGCGGGCGCGGGCCGGGCCGTGGCGGACCTTCTGCCCACCATCCCGGATCAGGTGCGGGCGCTGATCGGAACCGCCCCGGCGGTGAATGAGGCGGACCCCACCTGCTTCGCCGTGGATCTCGACCCCTCGCTGGACACCTACTTCTGGGGTGGGCCGACCGGAACGGCGCTGGTGGTCACCTGGTACGCCAAGGTCGCCGGCGTGTGGGAGCGCGGCCCGGTGGACACCGGACTGAACCTCTCGAATCGCTACCAGAATCCTCGCTTCCCCTGGCCCAAGGCCTGGGCCACCGGCGTCCTCCAGACCGTGGCGCGGACCATGCCGCCATGGGCCTCGGGGAAGACGCTGAAGATCACCGGCGGCTTCCCGCGCAACCCGGACACTTGGCCCGCGCTGACGGTGCAAGTGGACGAGGTGGATGAGCCGGACGCCATTGTTGGGGACGCCTTCCAGGGCGCCCAGTTCCTCGGGGACACCCGAATCTCGGGCCGCCACAAGCGGGTCAGGATCTCCCTCGTCGGCTGGGCACAGACCCCGGAGGACCGCGACGACCTGACGGTTTGGCTCGGATCGGCCCTCCAGATCGTGTGCCATCAGGCCACCTTCTACGGGCTCGAGGAGCCCACCTTCGGCGTGACCGAATCCGAGGACATGGAGGGCGCCGGAACCGGAGTCCCCATCTACATCGTCGTCGGGACTCTCAGCGCCTCGCGCTGGTCTTCCATGGAAATCCCGCTCATCAACGGCGTGGGCCCCCTCACGGTCCCACGCGGCTCCGCTGCGCTCGCCAATTCCAACCAGCTCTCTTTCCCGTAGGAGAATCCCATGCCCGGATCCATTGGCATCACCGTGCAGGGCCAGTACGTCGTGCGGCCCGGTGTGTACTCCACCATCGACGCCTCGGCCATGGTCCCGGTGCGCCCGGGCCAGGGCGGCATCGTGGGCTTCGTCGGTCCCGCCGATGGCGGAGCGCCCGGCACGGTCTACGAGTTCAACTCCTACACCGATGCCGCCAAGGTCATCCGCAACGGCCCCTCGCTGGCCTACCTGGCGCGGATCTTCGCGCCCTCCGGCTTCTCGAACGGCGCGAGCAAGGTGCGCTTCGTGCGGCTGGGCGCTCCGACCCAGGCGACCCTCACCGCCTCCGGGATCACCTTCCTCTCCGACGACTACGGCCGGCACACGAACAATCTCTCGGTCACCATCGCCGCCGGCGCGGGCACGACCATGGACGTCACCGTTGGCAAAGCGAACGACAACTACACCCGGACGTACAACTGCGGCCTGGCTGTGACCGTGAGCTCCACCGCGACCGCTCCCAAGCTGGTCTTCGACCATGCGGCGAAGCAGGTGAAGATGTACGAGGGCACGATCCCGGCCATCGTCGCCACGCTGGACTACCCCACCGGGACCGAGACCCTGGCCAATCTGGCGAGCTGGGTTGCCGGACGGGCCGGCTGGACTTGCACCATCACGGGCAACCCGTCCATGCCCATCGCCTACATGGACAACCCGGTGCTGGCCTCCGCGCCGGCCATCGTCCCCGGCGGGACGCCCCTGCCGGCGAGCCAGGGAAGCCTGATCTGGCAGATCAACACGGATCCCCTCTGCCCGATCAGCGCGGGGACCCTGGCCACCTATACCACCCTGACCGCGGTGGTTCAGACCCTCTTCACCGGCGGCACGGGCACCGCCTTCGACGTCTTCACCAGCTCCGACTACACGACCGGCCTCATTCCGCTGGAATCCGTGACGGTCGATCACCTGTTCCTGGCCGATGGCACCCTGACGGTGCAGAGCATCGGCCTGGCGCATTGCGTGAAGATGTGGAACGTCACCCGCAAGCGGTGGCGGATCCTCTACACCGGCGGCGCCCCGAACGAGACCAGCACCACGGCCCTCGCCAACGCGAAGAGCCTGGACGGCCCGGTGTGCTACGTCTGGAACGGCTCCGGCTACGTCAACCCTTCGACCGGCCTGGTGGAGAACCTGGGCGGCCTGGGCGCCGCGGCCCAGGTCTGCGGCATGGCCGCCGGCACCTGGGAGTCCGACAGCCTGACCAACAAGACGATCACGGCGGTCAGCCTGGAGAACCCCAACGTCCAGGACTCGGTCATCGACCAGCTCTTGATCGGCGGCGTCACGCCCATCGCTTATGACCCGGCCAGCGGGGCTCCCACCATCATCCAGGCGATCACCACCTACCAGAAGGACGCGAATGTGTCCTACCGGAAGCTCCAGGGGCTCCGGATCCAGGTGGGCCTGCACAAGCTCTGCCAGGCGGTCCTGAGCCAGTTCGTCGGCGCTCCCCAGGACCTGGCCACTGGCCAGGCCATCGCCAACAACGTGGCGAAGGCGCTGGATCTCCGCACCATGAGCCCGGAGCGCCCGGGCGGGCTCCTGACCCAGGGCTTCTCGGGCGGCAAGGTCACGCCGTCCTGGTCGAACCTCCGTGTGGTCGGGGATGGCCTGGATTCCTGGTCGATCTTCTTCGAGGCCCATCCGGTGGGCGAGACCGCGTACATCCCCGTCCAGATCAAGTTGACCCCCGTCCTGATTTCGCTCTGAGGAGAGGTGAGCCATGGCGTCCAACACTGAAGCACAGGTCTACAACGCCCATTCCGCGAAAATCATGGTGGCCGGAGTCGAAGTCGGCTTCGCCCAGGGCATCAACTACTCCGTGGACCATGGCACCCAGGACGTGGTCGGGGTCGGGTCCTTCAAGGTCCTGGAGCACCAGCAGACCATCTATCGGGTCCAGGGCTCCATCGCCAAGTGGGTGATCCGGGCGGAGGTCATCAAGGAGCTCAACAAGCGCACCAGCTCCGACATCCTGGCGACCGGGGTGTTCGACCTCGAGGCCACGGACAAGGTGACCGGGCAGACGATCCTGCGCCTGGAGCAGGTGACGCTCTCGGGCGGAAGCTCCGGCGTCCAGGCCGGCCAGCTCGTCACCAAGCAGGTGCAGTTCAAGGCCATCGAAACCCGGTAAGGAGCACCCATGGCCGCTGAAACCCCCTCCGCCCAAGAACTGCTCGCCGCTGCCAGCGGGCTCGCCTCCAATGTGGAGCGCCTGGCCGGCCCCGAAGGCACCCCCTTCGAGGCGGTCAAGTTCTCCACCGAGTTCAAGAGCAAGCAATGGCCGCAGCTCGACGGAACCGTGGTCATCCGCTACCCGACCTGGGGGGACGTCATCAAGATCGAGGGCATGGCGATGGGACTCGGGACCGTCGCGGAGATCACCGCGACCCTCCTGGTCTGCATCGAGAAGGCCCCGGCCTCTTGGTGGTATCTCCCCGAGGGCGCGAAGAAGCCCACCCTCAACCTCTCCGCCATCCCGGATTCGGACGGACTCCAAGGCCTGTGGTTCGAGTTCCTGGCCTGGAGGCGGACCTTTCGAGGCAAGGGCGTTTGAAAAGAACCTCCAGAACCCGTCCCACCGGGATCTGGTCGTCTGGAAGGGCAGCCGGGCGCTGGGGCTCCACCCATGGCATCCGGTCGTCCAAGGGCTCACGGAGGTTCAGCTCCACTGGGCCGCCTTGATGGGAGATCCCGGCTTGGCCACGCGAATCCAGGAGGACATCAAGGACAAGCGGCAGGAGGCCCTGGACGAGGCCGCTGCTGCCCTCGCCATGGAATGGTGGGAGGTCGCCAGCGATGTACGGTGAGGACTTCGAGGAACTGCTGACGGGGACCCTGTCCAGTGTCCTCGTGTGGGAGTCCGCCCACCTGTGCCCGTGCGTGGGAACGGACGGCGCGGCGGATCGGGCCTGCCCGGTCTGCCTGGGCCTGGGCCGCTACTACTCCCCGCCTTCCGCGCAATTCCGCGCCGGCCTGGTCGGGCTCTCCGCCCGGGCCATGGCCGCGATCCAGGCCCGCTTCGGCCCGCAGACGGCCGGGGATGCCACGGTCTCCCTTCCGGTCTCTGCCCCCTGCTGGGCCGGGATCCGTGAGGGGGATCGGCTGTCCGCCCTGGACGCCAAGGATGCGGTGGAGTGGTCCCTCGCCGCCGGGGACGCGATCCGCCTGCCCTACCTCGCGGTCGTCAGGGGTGCCACGCAGCGCGTGGCCGGGGTCATCGTGCCGGTTGCTCCGCCGATCCAGGACGCCTCCCGCAAGATCACGGTCACGGTGCCCACGGTGGTCGCCTTCACCGCGCCCCGGCGCTATGAGGTCGTGCGGGACCTCTCCCAGGTCCGCGCCTTCACCTCGGAGGGATCGGCCGGCCTGCCCAAGAAGATCCTGCTCAAGCTGATCGACGGGACGGTGCGCTAGTGGCCGGCGTACAGCAGCCCTTCGATGCCGCGGGCCCGCTCAAGCAGGCCCGGGACGCCATGCGGGAGTTCGGGCAGGAGGTGGACCAGGTCGTGGGCAAGCTGGACCGGCTCCAGGGGGAGCGCACGGTCAAGGTCGCCATGGTCGGGGACACCGGCGGGGGGATCCTCCCGCCCGGTCAGGCCCGGTGGTCCGAAGCGCCCG
This sequence comes from Acidobacteriota bacterium, assembly GCA_021812805.1. Lineage (GTDB taxonomy): Bacteria > Acidobacteriota > Holophagae > Holophagales > Holophagaceae > Geothrix. The sequence goes on along the minus strand of JAKAMQ010000016.1, from coordinate 4,242 downwards.
ACCCGAACCGCTACCGCCGGATGATTCTCCCGGGCGACACCGCAGCGGAGAACCTGGCCGGCGGGGCGACCTCGGACCTCATGGGCCAGCGGGCCCTGGAATACTGGCAGAAACTCGGCGCCGGCGGGGCGACCCATGCCCTGCGCCATGCCGGGGACTTCGCTCTGAAGGGCTGGGATTCCTTCCTCCCCACGCGGGAGAAGGAGGAGCACGGGGAAATGTTGCGCCTGGCCGCCTCCCGGCCCGGGCAGGAGTTCGCCTCGGCCATGGAAGGCATGGAGAAGGCCGGCCAGAAAATCGCCGCCTTCCTGGCGGAGATCGCCAAGGGGGGCGATGCCGCGGACAAGGCCAGGGAGCCTCTGGCGGCGGCCCGCGAGGAACTGGAGGGGATGAGCGGCAAGGGCTCCCGGGCCCTGTCCGCCATGCCCGGCGGCCGGACCAAGGAGGCCCTGGCTGTGGAGGCGGCCCGCCTGCACGAGGACGCTGCATCTGGGGTGCTCCGGGAAGTCAAGGGCAAGGAGGGTGGGAGCGGGTTCGATCTCCTCTCCGGGCGCCAGCTCGCGGGCTTCATGCGGAACCCTGGCGGGACCCTCATGGGCGCGGCGGAGGGTGGCTTGGCCTCCCTGCTTCAAGGTGGGCTCTCAATGGGGGGTGCTGCCGGTATGGCCTCCCTCGGCGTGGCGGCCGTGGGGGGCACCCTCTACGGCGGCTACAAACTGGCCGACCGCATGGCCGACAAGGCCACCGAGGATGCCGTGCGGGCCCGGCAGGACGTCCTGCTCGGCCGCCAGGGCGGCTTCGACTTCCGCGGGACCTATTGGAACGCCGCACGAGATCGGGCCCTCCCGGGCGTCGATTCCCTCAATGCCAGGGAGGCCTGGGGCGGGCTCAATGACACGGTCTCGCTGGCCGGCTGGAACCCTGAATCCCGCCGGAACCTGACCGCCAACATCATCGACCGCGCCCCGCAGCTCGGCATGGAAACGGGCCAGCTCGGCTCCTGGCTGGGCACGGCGATCCGCACCGGCGCAACGGATCCCGGCAAGATCGAGCAGTACGAGAACCGGATCCAGAACCTGCTCCAGGGATCCCTCGAGGCTGGCGTGGCCTCCAAGGAAACCCTGAGCGCCATTGCCAGCCTGAACGCGAAGCAGGTGGACCAGCTCGGCGCCCTGTCCCCGCAGGCGGCACAGTTCCACGAGGGGGCGCTTTCCATCCTGAACGCCACGGGGGACAAGAGCCTCCAGGGCGCCCAGGGCGCGAGGGTGCTGGGGGCCATGGGGGCGAACAAGAGCGAAGGTCAGATGGCCATGCTGCTCCGCGCCGCCGGAGGCTCCGGGGCGGTGGACAGCATCCTCCAGGGGACCCTGAGCCCGGAGGACGCCAAGCGGGTCTCTGGCATGTCGATGTTCGACAAGGTGAACCTGCTGAATCAGTCGGAAACAGCGAAGCAGGCCCTGGTCATCCAAGCCCTCCAGAGCGGCGCCTTCGAGGGGATGCCGGCCTCCATGGTCTCCGGACTCACGGGCGTCAACATCGACCCGCTGAGAATGAGCAAAATCCAGGAGCTAATTACCAAGGGTGATGGGAAGGGGAATGCCCTCACTCCCGAGCAGATCCTCAAGAATGTCGATTCCATGGAAAAGGCTCCTGCGGGAGGAATTTCATCCCAAGAAAATTCAGACCTATCTAAATTCTCTGCGCTTATGAAAGCGAATGCAGAAAAAAATGACGCAATAACAACTAAGGCTAATGAAGCATTCGCAACTGGTGTAACGAAATTCAATGTAGCCGTTGATAAAATGTCAAACATTTTCTCAGAAAAGTTTGTCAAAGCTGTAACAGGAATGGACGCCAACGGAAGGCAGATTAGCAATAGCGAGCGCGTAAAAGCCATGACTGATTTGTATTCGCTTGTCAACCCAGCCTTGTCCGGGTCAAACCTCCAAAGAAAGATCATCGAAAAATCAACTACACCAAACCCGCGTGGTTAAGGAGATAAAAATGTTCAAAACAAACATCACCAAGTCCCCTTCCGAGCTCGGCGCTGCTGCCGCCGCGGCCTCTGTGAGGATCGTCGCCCTGTGGACCATCCTCCTCGGCCTGGCCGTGTTTAAGGGCGTCCTGGTCTTTCTGGATCTCCCCCTGGATCTGGACGACCCGCTGTACCTGGCGCAGAGCGCCATGAGGGTCGGCCTTGCCGGCTTCCCCCTGTCCATCCTGCGGACCATGGTCGTCATGGCCTTCGGCTGGCTGGGGTGCCAGTGGCTCGAAAATTCCAGCTTCGGCCAGCGGGTGCGGGAGAACAAGGCGGTCCTCTACGGCGCCGTGTTCATCGCCGCGGCGCTCGCCTTCGGGGGTGGCCGGTGAAGCTCGTCGCCTCCATCCTCCTGCTGGCTCTGCCCTTCGAGGCGGACTTCCGCGAGATTTGCGGGAATCGCTACCTGGACCGGGCTACCACGGCCATGTGCGAGTCGGGGATGAATCCCAAGGCTCGCAGCTTCGACGGCGGCGAGGGGCTGGGGCAGCCCACCGGCAAGACCTGGCCCTGGTACTTGTCAAAGGGTTGGGTCCCCAAGGGGTCCACCCCCTTCGAGGTGCGCCCCGCGATCATGGGCATCAATCGCCACGAGGGCTATCTCGAGGCGCGATTCCGGGCGAAGGGAGTGGTCGATCCCTACCTGAACTGGATCGCCGCCGGCATGGCCTACAACGGCGGGGAGAAGCAGGCCTGGACCGCAATCCAGGATGCCGAGATCGCCGGGCTCCCTGGGCCGGAAGGCTGGCTGGCCGCCCTCCATGGGAAGGGGGCGAAGTACACCCCGAACTACATCCGACACAAGATCCGCGTCCGGGCCCAGTACCGGAAACAGTTTGGAGGCTGACATGGCTGAACCCGCCCCCCGCCGCGGCCCCGGATGGCTCGGGACCTTCCTGCTCATGGCCCTCGCCGCCGGCGCCGTCTGGTACTGGCAGGGACAGGTTCGCCAGCGCGACCTGGCCGCGATCCAGTCCACCGTGACCGCCCAGCTCGAGAAGATCGGGAAGGCCACCCAACCCCGCGGCAACGTGGTATCCACCGAGGATCTGGAGAAGCGGATCCGGGAAGGCCTGGGCCGGGAGCTGCTGGCCAAGATCGCCAAGGCCAACGGCACGGCTGAAAGCCTGGTGGTGGCCGTGGGCGAGGTCAAGGGCCAGGTCTCCAAGCTTGCCAGCGTCCCCGTCGCGGCCCGCGACGATGGTTCCTTCGACGCCACGCTGGTCCAGGAGCGGAAGCCGCCGCTCGCCCAGGTGGACGTGGCCTGGAAGCCGGGCCAGCCGCTCTCGACGTACTGGACCTCCTACACGGAGCAATTCAAGGTGCAGGTGGGCCAGTGGCGGACGGGGGAGGACGGGGCCCGCGCCGCGATCTCGCTGGAGCGCCATGTCCTCCGCGATGGGCGCCCGCTCGGCACGGAGCAGATCCCCATTCCCGAAGCAAACGCCTACTTCTCGACGGACATGATCCGCCGGCAAGTCCCCGTCCCCCGCTACACCTTCTTCGCCGGGAGCCTCGTGAACCGCACGGGGACCCATGGCGTCCTCATGGTGCAGAAGCACCTCAACCGCAGCCTGAGCCTGACCACCGGATGGACCACGGATCATTCCGTGCTGGTGCTGGGCTCCTACACCTTCGGGAGCCTCCCATGAACGACTCGCCCACCTTCGACCGCAACGCCTTCGAGCTCGACGTCCTGGCCATCCTCAAGGGGTCACCCCTGGGGGATCTGGTGACCCAGGGCCTGAAGTTCGACCTCCACGATTTCAGCGGGGACCTGGACCAGATCCAGCGGCTGGCCTCGGCCACCGTGGCCTCCGTGCAGATCGTGAAGGCAAACCTCCAGGAGCAGCACCCCAACGAGGCCTGGAATCACATTGCCATCGAGACCGCCGCGAAGATCCTGAACGACTCGATCCGGCTGACGGGCTGGTGGGGCCGGATCAAGGCCTTCCTGCTCGGGCCCGTGGTCCGCGCCCTGCTCGAGGGCGCCCTGGGAACCTTCAAGGCTCTGGCCGCCGGCAAGGACTGGCTGGCCCTGGCCCGGGCCGTGCTGGCCCTCACCGCATGAGGAGATTGCCATGAAGAACAATCCCCTGGGCCTTGCGGCCCTGAGCGCCCTCGCCATGGCGCTGGTCGCCTGCGGAGTTCCCGCTCCCCTCAACACGGGGAGCACTCCCCTGAACTGCGGGGTGTGGGTCTTC
>JAKAMQ010000177.1:5791-6505 GCA_021812805.1 Acidobacteriota bacterium | reverse complement strand
CTCCTGGGCCAACTCCCGCAACTCAGGGTCCAGGCCCTTGTCAGCCAGGATCCCCTCCGCTTCCTCCAGCTGCCTGCGCAGGGTCTTCTGCCCCTGGAAGGCCTGCACCACGGGTTCCAGCTCGGCGCGGAGCTTCGCCAGCTCCCGCAGCCGCTTCGGATCGGACACGATGGCCGGATCCTGGAGCTGGGCCTCCACTTCCTGGAAACGGGCTTCCACGGCTTCAAGCTGGTCGAGCATGATCCACCTCTTTTGCTACCTCCAGATTCCGGCTGCGCCCGAATCCGGAGCAAACGACAAAAGAAAAACGGGCCGATCACTCGGCCCGTCCCTCGGATCGCTTCAGCTAGGCCTCGGTCGTCTCGGCGACGGCGACGGGGGCCTCCTTCTTCGCGTACTTCTTGTTGAACTTCTCCACGCGGCCTTCGGTGTCCATCAGGCGCTGCTTGCCCGTGAAGTAGGGGTGGCAGGCGGAGCAGACTTCCACCCGCAGCTCCTTCTTGGTGGAGCGGGTCATGAATTCGTTGCCGCAGGCGCAGTGAACCTTCACCTCGTGCAGCTCGGGATGGATCTTGTCCTTCATCTTGGCCTCCTGGGACCGACCGCATGCCCCGGAAGCGGGCGCGCGCACGCGGCTTGTCCACGCAAGACAGCCAGTCTACCGTCCGGAACGCCGCGGCTCAAGGGGAAAGGATGAGGCGGACCTGGGGATCA
>JAKAMQ010000177.1:0-5781 GCA_021812805.1 Acidobacteriota bacterium | reverse complement strand
AGAACCGGAGGTCACCCCTGTTCCTGGGGGGTGAACACCCACCGCTCAGCCAGCAGGCGCTTGAGCTTCAGTGCCCCGAGAACGCCCAGGAGCAGGGTGAGGTTGAAGCTCAACTCGTAGGGCACCTGCCACCATCGGAAATGGATCCGGCCCAGCAGCCCCACCTCGATGAAGAACACCAATCCCGTGAAGAGCACCGGCTCCAGGGCGGATTCCCACAGCGGGCGTTCCTGGGCATGGCGTTCCAGCAGGTAGCCCGTGAAGGCCCCGTAGAGCAGGCGGGTGGGCTTGAAGCCGTGCATGGTGGTGAATCCGAGGGGAATGGAGAGCAGGGTGGTGATGCCGACCGCCACCGCCAGACGGGCCCCCGGCCCCAGCCGGGCCCAATGGCGCCGGACCCAGAAGAATCCCGTTCCCACGGCCAACCCCTGGGCAGCCCCGAAGGCGAGGCAGAGAAACCAGTGCCAGCCCTCGATCAACATGTGGCCGCCCGTGGCCACCCCCAGGAACATGCCCGCGACCAGCGCCGAGCTGCTCCGGTGGTGGGCATCCTGCCCCTCGCTGGCCGCCAGATCCCGGGCCAGGGCCCCTGGTCCTTCTTTTTCTGCCAGCAGGGAGGCCATCCCGATCTCGCTGTCCAGACCCCGGGCGTCCGCTTCATCCATCAGATGGCAGGCCAGTTCCCTCAGCAGCATGGCCCGACGTCGGCGGGAGACACCCCGGAGGCCGGCTTCCACCTGGGACAGATAGCTGGCGAGGGCCCGGTTCATGGCACCGTCAGGCCTTGGGCCCCACGAAGGCCTCGACCATGTCCACGAACTGGTTCCACTCCTTCTTCTTGGCCTTGAGGAAGGCCTGCCCGGCGGGCTGGATGGCGTAATAGCGCCGTTCCCGCCCGTTCTGCTGGGTCTCCCAGTAGGACGTGATGAATTCCGCCGCTTCCAGTTTATGGAGCGCAGGGTACAGGGCCCCTTCCTTGACGGTATACGTCCCGCCCGTTCGCTGGCGCACCGTCTCGATGATCTGGTAGCCGTACATCGGAGCCTCGGACAACAGCGACAGCAGGAGCAACGGGGTACTGCCCTTCAGAAGTTCACGATCCATGGGTGCCTCCAGTTTAGGCTCAAATTGGACTTTCCCCATCATTGTGCCTCGCAAGACGATAGCGCGCAAGCTTGAGTTCCCCTGGATGGCTGGGGGCTGTCCCCTTTTCCAGAGCTTCCGCTACCCTGCCCCCGGGGGAACACCATGGACCTGCTCCTGGCCACGGAGGCCCAGGCATGCGCGCGGGACGCGGCCACCTGGACCGCCTGGGGCGGGGTTCTGCCCCCCGGGGACTACCTGGCCCTGCTGCTCCGGCTCCGGAAGCATCCCTGGCCCCGGGAGGCCATGACCACCTGGCTGCTGGTGGATCCGGGGGGGGAGGCTGTGGCCTCCTGCCAGGCCTACCGCACCGCAAGCCGCCTGGGGGGCCTTCCCGGCCATGCCTATGGGATTGGGAGCGTCTTTGTGGATCCCGCCCAGCGGGGTCAGGGGCTGGCCTCCCACCTGCTGGAGCGCCTCGCTGCCCGGCTGATGACAGAAGATCCTGCTGCCCAGGCCTGTTTCCTGTTCGCCGAAGCCGGCGCCTCGGCCTATCGGCGGGCCGGATTCCAGGATCGCCCGACGGCCTCCCTGGCCTTCTCCGCCCAGCCGGGCGATCCGGCGTCGGTGGCGGATGGACTGATCCACGAGACCGAACTCCCCGGCATCGCAGCCGCCCTGGCCTGGCCTGCGGGCCCCTTCACCCTCCATCCTCCGTCGGCCCAGCTGGACTGGCACCTGGAGCGCGAACGCATCCTCCTGGGCGTCACGGGCGGAACGCCTCCCCCCCTGCGGGGCGCCCGGGCGGGCCAGGGCCTCGCCCTCTGGGTGGCTGACCCGACCCACCAGGCCTTGACCTTCCTGTGTTTCCAGGCGCCCACCCCCGCCGAAGCCTCCGCCCTGCTGGAAACCGCGCGCCGCATCGCCGACGCCTGCGGTCTTCCCCAGGTGCTGCTCTGGGACGCCTCCGAAGCACCCGCGTCGCTTCGGGCCGAAGGCACCGCGCTGGCCCCCCCCCTGCGTCCCATGCTCCGTCCCCTGACGGGCGCCTTCCGGGCCACCGACTGGACCACGGTTCCGGGTGCCACCCGCATCTGACCCTGGGAGCGGAATCCCCCGAGCGGTAGCATGGGGGCTTCGTCGCGGTCGCAGGTCGCGCCCGCGCGCCGGTCCAGGAGCGTTCATCCATGCCTACGATCCGTCCCCGTTCTGTTCCTCTGGCCTGGGCGCTGAGCGCCTGTGCCATCGCCTTTGCAGGCACCCCGCCCGGAGCCCCGTTCATGAAGCCGAGCCCCCTGCCCTTCCATGCGCCCCAATTCGACCGGATCCACGATGCGGACTTCCTGCCCGCCTTCGAGGCCGGGATGAAGGCCCATGACGCGGAGATCCAGAAGATCGCCGAGAATCCGGCCGCGCCGACCTTCGAGAACACAATCGTGGCCCTGGAGCGCTCGGGGGCCGAGCTCACCCGCGTGGAGAAGGTCTTCTTCCACCTGACCCAGGCCAACACCAACCCTGACCTCCAGAAGATCCAGGCCGAAGTGGCGCCCCAGCTGGCTGCCCATGGCGATGCGATCTCCATGAACGCCAAGCTCTTCCAGCGCATCAAGGCCATCTATGACCAGCGGGCGCACCTGAAGCTCGGACCGGAAGGCCAGGTTCTGGTGGCGCGCTACTACCAGAATTTCGTCCATGCCGGCGCCCAGTTGTCCAAAGCGGATCAGACGAAGCTCCGGGCCTTCAACCAGGAAGAGTCCAAGCTCACCACCGAATTCCAGAACCGGCTCCTCGCCGGCACCAAAGATGGCGCCCTGGTGCTCGACCACCAGGCGGATCTGAAGGGCCTTTCCGCAGGCGAGATCGAAGCCGCGGCCGCTGCAGCCAAGGCCCGCGGACTGGCGGGCAAGTTCGTCCTGCCGCTCCAGAACACCACCCAGCAGCCGGCCCTCACCGCCCTCGCGGATCGCGCCATCCGCGAACGCCTGTTCAAGGCCTCGGTGGACCGGTGCAGCCTCGGCAACGCCGATGACACCCGCGCCATCATCCTCGACCTCGCCCGGATCCGCGCCCAGAAGGCCGCCCTCTTCGGCTACAAGGATTTCGCCAGCTACACCATGTACGACCAGATGGCGAAGACACCCGAAGCCGCCGAGAAGCTGATGAACTCCCTGGTACCCGCCGCCACCGCCAAGGCCCGCGCCGAGGCCGCCAAGATCCAGGCCCTCATTGATCAGCAGAAGGGCGGCTTCCAGCTCGCCCCCTGGGACTGGAACTTCTACGCCGAGCAGGTCCGCAAGGCCGAATACGACCTGGACGATGCGCAGATCAAGCCCTACTTCGAGCTGAACCGCGTGCTCCAGGATGGTGTCTTCTACGCCGCCCACCAGCTCTACGGCCTCACCTTCAAGGAGCGCCACGACCTCCCGGTCTACAACCCCGATGTGCGGGTGTTCGAGGTCTTCGATGCCGACAAGAAGCCCCTGGCCCTCTTCTACGCCGACTATTTCAAGCGCGACAACAAGGCCGGCGGCGCCTGGATGGACACCTTCGTGGACCAGTCCGGCCTGCTCCATGCCAAGCCTGTCGTCTACAACATCTGCAATTTCACCAAGCCCGCGCCGGGCCAGCCCGCGCTGCTCAGCTTCGACGACGTCACCACGATGTTCCACGAATTCGGCCACGCCCTGCACGGGATGCTGTCGAACGTGAAGTACCCGCTGCTGGCCGGCACGAACGTCCCCCGCGACTTCGTGGAGTTCCCCTCCCAGTTCAACGAGAACTGGGCCCTCCAGCCCCAGGTGTTCGCCCACTACGCCCGGAACTACAAGACCGGCGCCCCCATGCCCAAGGCGCTGGTGGCCAAGCTCCGCAAGGCCCGCACCTTCAACCAGGGCTACGCCCTGACCGAGTACCTGGCCTCCGGCCTGCTCGACATGGCCTGGCACACCCTGCCCCCCACCGAGCAGATCAAGGATGTCCAGGCCTTCGAGGACCAGGCGCTCCAGCGCTTCAAGGTGGACCTGCCCCAGGTGCCGCCTCGCTACCACTCCCCCTACTTCGCCCACATCTGGTCCGGCGGCTACTCCGCCGGCTACTACGCCTACCTGTGGAGCGAGGTGCTGGACCGGGATGCCTACGCCTGGTTCAAGACCCATGGCGGCCTGACGCGCGCCAATGGCGACCGCTTCCGCAAGATGATCCTCTCCAAGGGCAGCACCGAGGACATGGCCGCCCTCTACCGGGCCTTCCGCGGCGCCGATCCCAGCGTCGTGCCCCTCGAGGTCGCCCGCGGACTGAAATAGGCCGCCAGCAAGCACCCCAAAGCCCGGGGCCCGGCTGCGGGCCCCGGATGTGAACCAGGGGGGACCGCCTGCTCATCTAGGGTCCGCGATGTCCCCCTCGTGCACCCCGACGCGGTGTCCCGGCCTAGCCGGGACACCGCGTCGGGCTTGAACGAAAGCCTGTTCGAGGCCATGATGAAGGGCTGCGGTACCCGTAGCTCAGTTGGATAGAGCGTTGGCCTCCGAAGCCAAAGGTCGCTGGTTCGATTCCAGTCGGGTGCACCAATCCAAGCCCCTGAAACCCTTGTGAATCATAGGTTTCGGGGGTTTCCCCTGTCTAGCCAAAGATCCCGGACGCCACCCGCACGTGGACTCTAAGTGTAGAACTTTTCGAGGTCAGCAGACGGCATGTACCCACCTGGTTTCGAGCCAAGGGCGCACCACCGTTGGCTTTGTGGTATTTCACCCCTGGAAGCAGTGCCCTTCTCAGGTCCCGTCCAGATCCCGCGGACCACAAGGAGCCAGCAGACCCTCTTTCTAGGGAAGGTCCCGTCACGTCCAACACCCCCGATTTCGATCAGGATGGGGGAGGTCGGTGGCGTGTTCCTCTCCTTCGGGGGCCAACGCTCGATCCGCTTGACCGGCGGGGACCACAGCCCCTGATGGCCATGTTCCGGTCTTTGCCCGGGCCGGGCCTCCAGTGGAACAGAAACAAGGGGCCAGACTCGGGAGTTCTGGCCCCTCGGGACTCGACCGGGTGACGGCCCTTCGCGGTGGGACGGGCGGATGCCCTGGCCGGAAGGGAACTCAGTGGATGTAGCGGATGGCGTAGGCCTTGATGGAACCATCGGGCTGGGGGATGCCGTAGGCCCGAACGGAGGTGCCGTCCACCAGGTAGGTGGCCAGCTGGCTCTGGCCGGCCGCGGTGGTGATATCCACCGGCGTGACGGTGATGGTTCCGCCGGCGGACACAGCGACGTCGTACACCAGGGTGGCGGATCCGGCCACGGTGCTCAGGTCCACAGGCACGGGGTTGGTCCCCCCGGCCACGCTGAGGCCGAACGATCCGCCGCCGTTGCCTGGCGCCCAGGGAGAGGCGACGGTGCCCTTGGGGAGCGCGGTGGGTTCAAGGATGGACCACGCCGCGCTCCAGCCCGTGGCGTTCGCGGGATCGCCCCAGGTGGCGTAGCTCATGCCCCACGCCTTCACCGCACCCACGGTGCCGCCGAAGTTGGCGCCTCCGCCCACCGCGGACACGAAATCGGGGATGGCGCTGGTGCCACTGTCCACGAGGGTCGGATAGGCGAAGTTCCACCACTTGAAGCCCAGGATGGAGGTGCCGTTGGCGTCCTTGCCGTTCGGGGTGCTGGCGGAAATGTAGGGCAGCGTGGCGGTATAGTCGTCGGCCGCGGTGGCG
>JAKAMQ010000176.1 GCA_021812805.1 Acidobacteriota bacterium | reverse complement strand
CCCCTGGCCCACCTGGGGGTGGAGGATCTGGCGGACCTCCACTGGGAACGCATCGGAGCGGCCCCGCCCCTGACGCCGGACCTCCTGGGCTTCGTGGCCTACGAGTACGGCTACCGGCTGGATGCCAGCCTCCCATTGCCCCCAGCCGTGGCGGATCCGATCCCGGACCTCCGCTTCACCCTCTACGCCCGCGTCCTCGTGGCGGACCGGGCCACGGGACGCCTGCACCGGGCCATCCGGACCCTCCCCCCCGAGGTCGAGCCGCGGCCTCCCGCCCTGGGGCAAGGCCCCTTCCGGGCCCGCAAGGCGGGGGACACGGACACCCCGGAGGCCTACGCCGCCAAGGTGGCACGGATCCGGGAGGAGATCGCCCGGGGCAACGTGTACCAGGTCAACCTCTCGCGTCAGGAAGCCTGGGCGGTCCAGGGAGGTCTGGCGGAGCTGGCCCGCAGGCTCCACGCGGCCAATCCGGCGCCCTACTCGGCCCTGGTGGCGGACCCGGCCTTCGTCCTGCTGTCCAGCAGTCCCGAGTCCTTCCTCCTCTGGGGCCACGGCCGGATCCGCAGCCGGCCCATCAAGGGCACCGCTCCCCGCGCCGCGGATCCCGCACGGGATGAGGCCCTGGCCCAGGAGCTGCAAGCGAGCGTCAAGAACCGGGCCGAACTGGCCATGATCGTGGACCTGCTGCGCAACGATCTGGCGCGGCTCTGCTCGCCCGTCGTGCGGGTCGAAGGCTTCCCGATCCTGGAGACCTACGCGAACGTCCATCACCTGGTGGCGGACGTCGTGGGCACCCTCGCGGGCCCGCTCCGCCTGGGATCCCTGCTCGCGGCCCTCTTCCCGGGCGGATCCATCACGGGCTGTCCCAAGCTCGCGGCCATGGGCTTGATCCGCGCCCTGGAGCCCGCGCCCCGTCGCATCTACTGCGGTGCGCTCGGCTGGATGACCCACGACCTGGCCGCCGGGGAATGGGCGCTGCCCATCCGCACCGCGTGGGCGGCGGACGGCCTGCTGCGATTCGGCGTGGGCGGGGGCGTGGTGTGGGACTCGGATCCCCGCGAAGAATATGAAGAGACCCTTCACAAGGGCAGGAGCCTGGTCCAATGCTTGAACTCGTAGCCGGGGGAGCCATTGACCTCGCCCATTCGGACGCCCGGCACGGCTGGGGCTGTTTCGAGACCCTCCGCGTGGAGAACGGCCGCCCCCGCTGGCTCGAACACCACCTGGCCCGGCTGGCCGGCGGGTGCGCCTTCCTGGGGCTGGCGCTTCCGCCCTCGCCCGAACAGGTTCTGGCCTTCCTGGGGAGTGTTCCCGCCCCGTGCCCAGAACCTGGCATCCTCCGGCTCATCGCCGTGGACGACCGCCTGCTCATGGGCTTCGATGAGCGGCCGGCCCATCCCGCCGAGCCCCTCCGGGCCTGCCTCTCCACCCGCGTGACCCGCTGCTCCGCCTCGCCGCTCAACCGGTTCAAGACCCTCAGCTACCTGGAGAATCGGCTGCTCCAGGTCGAAGCCGGGGAACGGCGGGCCTTCGAGGCCCTGGCCCTCAACGAGTCGGGTCGCCTGACCGATGGGGGTCGCACCACGCTGCTGCTCCGGAAGGGCGGAGGCTGGCTCACCCCTCCCGTGGAGGATGGCGCCCTTCCGGGCATCGCCCGAGGGCTGCTGCTGGAAGCTGGGCTCGCGGAAGAGGCCCGACTCCAGCCTGAGGATTTCTCGAAGGCCGAGGGAGCCATCCTGGTGAACGCCCTGCGGGGCGTGATGGTGCTCAGTGAAGTGACCGGCTGGTCCCGCTGGACGGAGACTCCCGCAGGCCTCGACGGCCTGCAGCGGGTGCTGAGCGGGCCACCCCGGGCGTGATCCGCCCGCTTCAGCCTTCTTTTTCGAGCATGCCGAAGCGGGCCAGGGGGGGCCCCGCTCCGCGAGGCCGAAGGCGAGCGGGAGGGCCATCCAGGCGGATGGCCCGTTCGCGGGCTGCCAGAGGGATCGTGAGCCCGCTTCAGCCTTCTTTTTCGAGCATGCCGAAGCGGGCCAGGATCCGCTTCTCGCCTGCTTCGGCGAAGCGCACGGTGTAGGTCAGCCCGTCGCCGCTGCCGGTGCTGGCAACGATGACCCCCCGGCCGAACCGGGGGCTGCGGACGCGGGTGCCGCTGGGCCAGGCACCCGCCGCGGCGCGGGCTCCGGCGGTCGCATCCGGGACCTCGGGTGCCGGGTCCGCCCCGGGCCCGGGCTGGGCCCGCACGCGGTCGAAGAAGCCCCGGATGCGCTGCAGCTCCGTGGCCACCGCAGCGCCGCCGGAGGCCCGGCTGGTGAAGGAACTGCCGGGCCGGACGCCCTCGCCCGCCTGGTACAGCTCGGTGCCCCAGCGGATGGGCGTCTGCAGGGCCTCGGGAGGGATCTCCCGCAGGAAGCGGCTGGGCATGCCCAGCATCTCCGTGCCCATGATGCGGCGGCGCCGGGCGGCGGTGAGCGTGAGGTGTCGCTGGGCCCGGGTGATCGCCACGTAGAAGAGGCGGCGCTCCTCCTCCAGGCCCTCGGGGGTTTCCCGGGCCTGGCGATTGGGGAAGACCTCCTCCTCCATGCCCACCACGAAGACATGGGGGAACTCCAGCCCTTTGGCGCAGTGGATGGTCATGAGGCTGAGCTGGGCGCTCTCCTCCAGCTGGTCGGCATCGGCGGCGAGGGTGATGCGATCCAGGAATTCGGACAGGCGCAGGCCCAGGGATTCCGATTCCGCCGCGGCACTGAGGAACTCCTCCAGGTTGCGGATGCGCCCTTCGGCCTCCAGGGTGCCCTCGTCCTCCAGGCTTTGCAGGTAGCCGCTCTCCTGGAGCACCCACCGCACGAGGCCGGCGAGTCCCAGGGTTTCGCGCTCGCGGGCCGCCCGGCGGAACAGGTCCAGGAACCGCCCCATCTCCCGCTGGGCGCGGCCCTTCAGCTCGCCCCGGCGAAATAGTTCCGCCAGACCCTCCAGGGGCGTCCCGTTGTCGGGAATGGCCGCCTCGATCTTCCCCAGGGTCGTAGGCCCCACACCGCGGCTGGGCGCGTTCACGCAGCGGCGGAAGCTCACCAGGTCGAAGGGGTTCGACACCAGCCGCAGGTAGGAGATGAGATCCTTCACCTCCTGGCGCTCGTAGAACTTCACCCCGCCCACGAGCCGGTAGGGCAGGTTCACGGCCCGCAGGGCCTCTTCCAGCTGCCGGGACTGCCAGTTGGCCCGGTAGAGCACGGCCACCTTGGCGTCCGGCTCGCTGTGCCGCAGATCCAGGATGCGCTGCACCACCCACTCGGCCTCCAGGCGGCCCTCTTCCGCCAGCTTGAAGGCGATGGACTCACCGTGGCCCAGGTCGCTCCAGAGCGTCTTGCCCAGGCGCTGGGAGTTGTTGGCGATGACCGAGCTGGCGGCGTCGAGGATGCGCTGGGTGCTGCGGTAGTTCTGTTCCAGCTTGATCTGCACCGCCTCCGGGAAGTCCTTCTGGAAGTCCAGGATGTTGCGGATGTCGGCACCCCGCCAACCGTAGATGGAGTTGTGGGTCACGAGACCGTTGGCGATGAAGGTGTGGACGCCCTCCACGTCCAGGTCGTGGACGGTGGAACGGAGCGGGATCCGAGCCACATCCACCACGAGGTCGCAGCCACCCGTTCCGTCGAAGATCGCCATGCCCGGCTTCACGTTGCAAGCCGGAAGGAAGGGGAGGCTGTTGGTCTCGCGCTTCGGGTTCTTGCCCAGGCGGGCCTGGAGCAGGATCTCCGCGTCCAGGTGTTTCCGAATCCGGTCGGCCGTCCGCCGGAGGTCACGAAAGGAGATCGCGCAGGTCTCCATGCGCCAGCTCCTGGAACCGGACCCCACCGTCCGGACGGAGAGCCCCAGTCCCTCCAGCACCCGGCGTCCCTCCGCATCCTGGCCCGAGATGGAGATGCGGTGCATGGGGCGCCGGCCCCGGCGGTCCCCGCAGAGCGTCAGGATCACCTGGCGGCGCAGGCCCGTGGCGGCCTGGGCCCGGTGGTGGGGCGCTTCCATCGCCATGCCGAGGTCGCCCAGCAGCCGCTCGGCCCCGGAATCCGAATCCACTGACTGGAACACCCGGCGCAGGGCCTCGGCGTCATGGACCAGGCCCTGCTCCGACCGGCCCCGGCGAGGCACGAAAGGCAGGGTCGGAAGCTGGTATTGCAGGGACCAGATCTCTTCCTGGAGTCGGGCCTCCTGCTCAGTGGCATGGGTGGCGAGTACCCAGAGTTCGTCCGCATGCTCCTGCCGAGCCCGCTGGAGGAAGCCCACCACGGGCTTTACCTGGCCCCGCGTGTGCGTCTGACTGGTACCCAGCCGCCAGCCGACCCCTTGCTTGTGCATCAAGTAGACGAAGTGCATCTGAGGGGTGATCCCAAGCCGGTAGCCCGCGAAATGGATGTGCTCCGGCGTGCTGGCGAGGGTCCGACCCGAGGCCGTGGTGATCCGGATTCCATCCCCCTGGCGCTCCTGGACGGCGGTCCGCTGGACCGTGGCCTCCCGGAAATCTCCGCTCCCGAACGCCGCCTGGACGCGGTCCCCGGCACGAATGGTCTCGATGGGCGCCTCGGTCCCATCGGCCAGAAGGATCCGCGTCCCGCGGGCGAGGCACTGGTCCTCGTCGCCCACCACGCAGAGGTTGTGGTGCCGCCGCGCGAGGTGCTGCACCAGGAGGTACTGGGCGCGGTTCGTGTCCTGGTACTCGTCCACCAGGATGTAGCGGAAGCGGTCGCCATAGGCGGTCTGGAGGGCCGGCTCGCGGAAGAGGCGCTCGGTGTGGAGGAGCAGGTCGTCGAAGTCGCAGGCCCGGTGGTTGCGCAGCCCCTGCTGGTAGAGGTCGTAGGCATCCAGCACCTTGCGGGTCCAGGGATCCAGGGCCTCTTCGCGGGCCTCCTCCGGCAGGAGGCAGCGGTTCTTGAAGTCGGAGATCAGCTCCAGCACCTTCCGGGGGTGGAACTGCTTCTCGGGCATGTGGAGCTCCCCGAGCACCTGCTTCATCAGGCTCTTCTGGTCCGAGGGATCGAAGATGACGAAGTCGCGGCCCACGGGCGTGCGGTCGCCCTCCCGGCGCAGGATCCGGGTGCAGAAGCTGTGGAAGGTGCTCACCCACATCTGGGAGGCAGGCACCGAGACGAGGCGCTGCACCCGCTCCCGCATCTCCTCGGCGGCCTTGTTGGTGAAGGTCATGGCCAGGATGGCGCCGGGGTGGACCCCCTCCTCCTCGATGAGCCAGGCGATGCGGCGGGTGATGACCGTGGTCTTGCCCGAACCCGCGCCCGCCAGGATGAGCAGGGGCCCCTGGGCATGGCACACCGCCTCCCGCTGGGGGGCGTTCAGGTTCCGCAGGAGCGGGTGGTCGGAAAGATCGGGACCGGGCATCCCGCCATCCTACCGGGCTCTACGGCGCGATGGCCTTCCCCTTCTGGGCCTTGCGCAGCACCTCCTGCACCATCGCCTGCGCATCCTGCTGGCTCAGCTTGCCTTTGAACGAGGGCATCCTCCAGCCGAAGAAAAGGCCTTTCCGGATGGTCCGGACCATCTCCGCATCGGTCTGGTTCGCCATCCTGGCCGCGTTCGTGAAATCAAAGCCCTTCAGCTTCCGGCCATCGGGCCCGTGGGCCGAGCCATCGGCCCCGTGGCAGCGGACGCAGTTCTGCTGGAAGAAGGCCCGGAGTTCCTGCGGCGATTTCGCGGGCGCCTGGGCCACCAGGCCCAGGGTGGCGAAGGCGAGGAAGAGGAGGATCGGACGGCGCACGGACACCTCGCGAAAAGGGGATGGTTCCAGGATGAGCACTGGGAAGGGCGATGCAAGGAGCCGGACGCCCGGCGCGGCAATTCCCCCGCGCGTTCCGGTCAGCGCCGCTTCCGCCCGGTCAGGGGGCGGAGCACATCCTTCACCATGCTCCGGGCCTCGGCCTGGGTGAGGAGGAAGCTGAAGGCGGGCATGGCGCCTTGACCGGCCCGGATGGCCGTCGCCAGATCCTCGTCCGTGGCCTTGCCGAAGGTGCGCGGATCCTGGAAGCTGCGCGGGCCCAGGCGGATCCCATCCGGCCCCCGGCCCGTGCCCTCCGCGCCATGGCAGACCGCGCAGCGGGCTTCGTAGAAGGCCTTCAGATCGCGCCCGCTGTCCGCCCGCAGAGGCAGGGCTGCCAACCCCAGGAACAGGACCGCGAGCCCGAGCCGGCCTGTCCTGGAAGGCCCCGGTCCCGCTAGTCTGGAGCCAGGCTCCCGTGGCGGAATGGCAGACGCCGCGGACTTAAAATCCGCTGCCCGCAAGGGCGTCCCGGTTCGAATCCGGGCGGGAGCACCAGACACACGCTGCTTCACACGCCTAGCATGCATGCCCGGCGGGGCCACCGCCAGTCTCCCCCCTTCTGTCAGGCGTGTTGTCCCGGCTTGGCCGGGACACCGCGTGGGGGTGCACGAGGGGGGACATCGCGAACCGCAGGTGAGCAGGCGGTCCCTCCTCGTTGATGCCAGACGCGGGATCCCGGCTCGGCCGGGAGACCGCGTGGGGGTGCAC
>JAKAMQ010000175.1 GCA_021812805.1 Acidobacteriota bacterium | reverse complement strand
GCGGCTCGCCCGACACCTTCTCCACGATCTGCCCGGCGATCACGTAGTTCGTGTTGCTGTACTGCCACTTCGTGCCCGGTTCGAAATCGAGGGGTTTCTTCGCCCAGCCATCCAGGATGGCCTGGGCGGTGACGGGCTTGAGCACGCCGGGCATCACGTAGTCCTGGGGCCAGTAGTCCTGGTAGCCCGAGGTCATGGACAGGATCTGTCGAACCGTGATGTCCTTGGCGCGGGTGAGTCCAGGAAACCAGCGGGCCAGGGGATCATCCAGGGAGAGCTTGCCCTCCTCCGCCAGCAGCAGGATGGCCGCGGCGGTGAACTGCTTGGAGATGGAGCCGATGCTGTAGCACATGCCCGGCGTCGCAGGCGTCTTCGTGGCCAGGACAGCGGTGCCGTAGGCCTTCAGGTAGGCCACCTTCCCATCCTTCACCACGGCCATCGAGGCGCTGGGCGCCGCGGTGCGGGCCAGGATGGCCGCCGCGGCCTGGTCCATGGCGGCCGTGGTCGCAGGGGGCAGGGCGGCCTGGGCCACGGCCGGGGCCGCCAGGAGACAGACGAGGGCGGATCCGAGGGGGGGCATGCGCATGGGTTCTCCGGAAAGGCGGGGGGTCAAACGTTCGGGGCATCCAGGCCGAGCCCGGCCCAGCCTTCCTTCGTGGGGCCGTAGAGCGCCGGGGGCTTGAGCCCCGCCTGGCGCATGAGCACGGTCATCTGGGCGCGATGGTGGGTCTGATGCGCCACCAGCACGTAGAAGGCGTAGGCGCCGGTCCAGGACTCGCCATAGAGGCTGAAGGACCGGCCCAGCTCGGTGTTGCTCCAGGAGCCGAGGTGGTCGAGGAGCGAATCGCTCACCGCCCGGTAGGCGGCCGCGATCTCCGCCATGGTGGGCGGCGGCGCCGCGATGAAGCCATCCGGCCCCAGGGCCACGGGCCCCTTCACCCGCAGGCCCAGGTTCTGGGGCAGCTCCAGGACCGTCTCCACCAGATGCCAGGCCAGCCGGCGCAGATCGCGGTGGTGCGCGTCCACCGCCTGGTGGGCGGCGGCATCCGGAATGGCGTCGAAGACGGCGAGGGTCTTCTCCGCCTCCTGGGCCCAGATGGTCTTTACGTCCTCGACGCGTCGGAACATGGCTGCCTCCTCAGGATGCGGCCAGGATAGCTCACACGGGCGTCACGCTGCGCCGCTTCACGGGCCAGGCCTCCCGGCGGCGGGCGCGGGCCAGGCGCTGGATCAACTCGCTGCGTAGGTCGGCGGGATCCACCAGGGCATCCACATGGAGGTCGGCCCCGAGTTTGCGCAGATCAATGTCCTCGTTGTACTCGTCCCGGAGCTGCTGCACGTAGGCGGCGCGCTCCTCCTCGGGCTTCTCGGCGATCTTGTTGGCGAAGACGGCGTTCACCGCGGCCTCGGCCCCCATGACGGCGATGCTGGCGGTGGGCAGGGCGAGCGTGGCGTCGGGATCGAAGCCCGGTCCGCTCATGGCGTAGAGGCCCGCCCCGTAGGCCTTGCGCACCACCACGCAGAAGCGGGGCGTGCTGCAACCCGCCATGGCGCTGATCATCTTCGCGCCGTGGCGGATGATGCCCTGCTTCTCCACGGCGCTGCCGATCATGAAGCCCGGCACGTCGCTGAGGAACACCAGCGGGATGCCGAAGGCATCGCAGAGGGTGATGAAGCGCGTGGCCTTGTCGGCGCTGTCCACGAAGAGGACGCCGCCCTTCACGCGCGGCTGGTTGGCCAGGATGCCCACGGGGCGGCCATCCATGCGGGCCAGGCCCGTGATGATCTCGCCCGCGTAGAGCTTCTTGATCTCCAGGAAGCTGCCCTCGTCCACCAGGCCCTCGATGAAGTCCTTCATCTGGAAGGGCGAGTTGATGTCCTTGGGCACCAAGGTACCCAACGCCTTCGCTTTGGGCGATACCGCCTGGGGCGGAGCGGCGGGCAGGGCATCTTCGCAGTGCTGGGGGAAGTAGGCCAGGTACTGGCGGCAGAGGGCGATGGCTTCCGGTTCGGTCTTGCAGAGGAAGTCGCCGCAGCCGCTCACGGAGCAGTGCATCCGGGCGCCGCCCAGGTCCTCCAGCGAAATCTTCTCGCCGATGACCATCTCGGCCATGCGGGGCGAGCCCAGGTACATGCTGGCGTTGCCCTCCACCATCATCACCACGTCGCAGAAGGCCGGGATGTAGGCGCCACCGGCGGCGGAAGGTCCGAAAAGGAGGCAGACCTGGGGCACCAGGCCCGAGAGCGCCACCTCCATGTGGAAGATGGTTCCCGCGTGGCGCCGGCCCGGGAACATGTCGAGCTGGTCGGTGATGCGCGCGCCGGCGCTGTCCACCAGGTAGAGCATGGGGATCCGCTGGCGCAGGGCCACCTCCTGGATGCGGATGATCTTCTCCACCGTCCGCGCGCCCCAGCTCCCGGCCTTGATGGTGCTGTCGTTGGCCATGAGCGCCACCGGGCGGCCGCCCACCAGGGCCGTGCCCGTCACCACGCCGTCCGCCGGGAGATCCTTGTGCAGGGCGTTGGCGAAGAGGCCATCCTCCACGAAAGAACCCTCGTCCACCAGCAGGCGGATGCGTTCCCGGGCGAAGAGCTTGCCGGCCTCGGCATTCTTCTCGTGGGCCTTGGCCGCGCCGCCCTTCTTGATGCGTTCGGCTTCCGCGTGGAACTGGTCGAGCTGCATGGGAACCTCGGGTGGAACCTCCAGCATACCGGCCGGCCCCCGGATCACCCAGCCGCCCCTGGCTGCCAGTCGCCTGCGGAGCTGCCCGGTGTGCGGGGCGTTATCCGGAGCGGGTGGGCGGCCTGACGTTCAGCTCCGCCGGAACACCTTGAAGGCGCTGCCCTGGTCGCGGGGCTTCACGATCAGCTCGTCAATGTTCACGTGGTCGGGCAGTTCCAGACACCAGCGGATGCACTCGGCCACATCCATGCCGGTGAGGGGTTCCAGGCCCTGGTAGACAGCCTTGGCCTTGGCATCATCCTTCAGGCGCACGTTGGAGAATTCGGTCTCGGCCAGGCCGGGATCCACGGAGGTCACGCGGATGGGCTCGCCGCATACCTCCAGACGCAGGCTCTGGGCCATGGCCTTCACGCCGTGCTTGGAGGCGCAGTAGACGCCGCCGCCCTCGTAGGCCTGGTGGCCCGCCACGGAGCCGATGAAGAAGACATGGCCCCAGCCGGCCTTGCGCAGGTGCGGCAACCCGGCGCGGATGGTCTTCACCACGCCCTCGACGTTGGTGCGCAGCATGGCCTCGAGATCCTCGTCCGGCGTCTCCCAGAGCTTGAAGGTGCCGCTGGCCAGGCCCGCATTCGCGACCAGCACATTCAACCCGCCCAGGGCCTCGACGGCTTCCGCCACGAAGGTGTCCACGCTGGCGGTATGGCGCGTATCCACGGCGCCCGCGAAGGCGCGGATGCCGTGGGCCTGGGCCAACTCGTCCGCCAGGGCCCGCACACGCTCCACCCGGCGGGCGCCCAGGGCGAGATGGCAGCCCCGGGCCGCCAGGAGCCGGGCCGTGGCTTCGCCGAAGCCGCTGGAGGCACCGGTGATGAGGACGATGGGGTGCTCGGGACGCATGCGATCTCCTAGCGGTAGGTGCGGTGGAACTCGCCAAGCCGGGACACCACCTGCTGGATCTTCTCGGTGGGCGGCAGGATGGTGGTGCGGAAGTGGGCGGTGCCCGCCACCTGGCCGAAGCCGGAGCCCGGCACCACGCAGATGCCCGTCTGCTCCAGCAGCGCCATCGCATAGTCGCCGTCGCTGCGGCCCGGCGGCAGGCTGATGCTGGGGAAGGCGTACATGGCCCCGGCGATGACGTTGCAGGAGATGCCCTCGATGCGGTTCAGGCCCTCGGCCAGCAGCTTCGCGCGCTCCTTCAGCGCGTCCAGGACGGCCTTCCGCTCCGAGGCGTAGGTTGCGTACGAGGGCATGCCCGGCTTCGGGGGCCGCACCATGGCGTAGGTGGCCACCTGCCCGGCGAGATTCGCGCACAGGCTCACAGACTGGAGCTTCAGGATCTGGGCGGCCACCTCCTCGGGCACGTTGCGGTACTCGAAGTAGCCGCCGCGCACGCCGCACTCGCCCAGGAAGCCCTTCGAGCAGGAGTGGAAGCTGAAGAGGGAGACATCCCGCATCCCCTTCTGGTGCAGCATCTTGGCGAAGGAGGTGAAGCTGTCGCCCGCCAGGTAGATGTTCTCCTGGTACACCTCGTCGGCCAGCACCGAGAGGCCGTGGGCCTGGGCGAAGTCGAGGATCATCCCGATGTTCTCCGCGTCCAGCACGGCGCCCGTGGGATTGCCGGGGTTGATCACGCAGAGGGCCTTCACGCGCGTGCCCTGGGCCTGGGCCTCGGCCAGGGACTGCTCCAGCATGGCGCGGTTGAGCTTCCAGCCCTGGGCCTCGTCCAGGTAGTAGGGCACCATGCGGCCCGCGTAGAGGGTGATGGTGGCGGAGTACAGCGGGTACTGGGGAATGGGGATCATGATCCCGTCCTCGGGCCCGGCGATGAGCAGCCGGAGGATGGTCTGCACGCCCTTGCTGGCGCCGTCCGTGAGGAAGATGGCATCGGGATCCACCCGCATGTGGTCGCGCTCGAGGATGAACTCGGCCACAGCCTCGCGGATGAAGCGCACCCCCCGGCTCTCGCTGTAGGCGCCCAGGCCGTGCTTGGTGCCAGCGAGAATGGCCCGGGCGGTCTCGACCACATCCACGGGAAAGGCACCGGCGGCAGCGGCCATCAGCTCCGGGTACTCGCAGAGGGCCAGGATCTGCCGGTTCCAGGTCAGGGGCTTCT
Source organism: Acidobacteriota bacterium (assembly GCA_021812805.1). GTDB lineage: Bacteria > Acidobacteriota > Holophagae > Holophagales > Holophagaceae > Geothrix. The sequence goes on along the minus strand of JAKAMQ010000175.1, from coordinate 1,770 downwards.
GGCCGAGGGACTGGGGGTTGCCGATGTTGCAGTAGATGATGTCCCGGCCCTGCTTCTCCAGTTCATGGGCGCGGGCCACGATGGGACCGCGGACAGCGTACTCCGTGTCCAGGACGGCCTTGCCGAGATCCTTCAACTGCACGGTCATGGAAGCTCCTCGCCGAACTCCGAGTGTACTGCCAGGCCCCCGTTCCAGGCGGCTGGCGGGACGAAATGGGGCCTTGGTCACGTCCCGGGAAAGGATAGACTGGGGGCGCCAACCGATGCCCCCATCACCTTCCTTGAGAGGTCTTCATGCCTGATTTTGGACTCACCCCCGAACTGAAAGCGATCAAGGATCGCGCCCACGAATTCGCGGTGAAGGTCATCCGCCCCGTGGCCCGCAAGTACGACGAGACTGGCGAGTGGGCGGTGGATGTCTACAAGCAGGCCTGGGACCAGGGCTACCTCCAGTCCCTGGTGCCCGTGGAGTGCGGCGGACCGGGCGTCAGCCAGTTCGAGGAGGCCCTCGTCTGCGAGGAGCTGTCCTGGGGCTGCGGCGGCCTCTACACCTCCATCATGGCCAATGGGCTGGCCATGACGCCGGTGCTCATCGCAGGGAGCCCCGAGCAGAAAAAGAAGTACCTGGGCATGCTGGCCGAGGAGCCCAAGTTCGCCGCCTTCTCCCTCTCCGAGCCCAACGCCGGCTCCGACGCGGGCTCCATGAGCTGCCGCGCCGAGAAGAAGGGGGACAAATACATCATCAACGGCACCAAGTGCTACTGCACCAACGGCGGCTATGCCGACTGGTACGCCCTCTTCTGCAGCACCGATCCCAGCAAGGGTGCCCGCGGCACCAGCTGCATCATCGTGCCCCGCAACACCCCCGGACTGGTGGTGGGCAAGGCCCTGGACAAGATGGGCCAGCGGGCCTCCAACCAGGTGGAACTCTACTTCAATGACGCCGAGGTGCCCGTCGAGAACCTGCTGGGCAAGGAGGGCATGGGCTTCGTCATCGCCATGAAGACCCTGGACCAGACCCGCGCCGCCGTGGCCGCGGGGGGCGTGGGCGTGGCCCGGGCCGCCTTCGAGATCGCCCTGGAGTACGCCAAGACCCGCATCCAGTTCGGCCAGCCCATTTTCGCCAACCAGGCCATCAGCTTCATGCTGGCGGACATGGCCAAGAAGATCGAAGCCGCCCGGCTGCTCACCTGGCAGGCCGCCTGGATGACCGACAACGGCCTCAAGAATTCCAAGCAGAGCGCCATCGCCAAGACCTTCGCCACCGACACGGCCATGGAGGTCACCACCGACGCCGTCCAGATCCTCGGCGGCAACGGCTACAGCCGCGACTACCTGGTCGAAAAGTGCATGCGCGACGCCAAGCTCCTCCAGATCTATGAAGGGACGAACCAGATCCAGCGGCTCGTCATCGCCAAGGAAATCCAGCAGGGCAACTAGCCCGACACACCCCGGCGAGATTCCCTCCTCCCCGGATCCTGACGAAGCGGCCTCCCCCGGAGGCCGCTTCGTCATCCGGCGGTCGGGAGATCCAGCGGCTCGTCATTGCCACCATCCGACCGAAACAACGTGAAGGGAGGATAGGACGGAATCGCCGCAGGCGATTGCCGCCCGAAGGGCGAGGGGCGGAGCCCCGAGTCAGGGAAATCCAGCAGGGCAACTGAGACCTCACCTCGCTTCAGAAGGGCGCCCGGATTTTTTTTGGACGCCCTTCTGGCGTTTTGGGGCTTGCTGCGTCTCCGACCCGCCCCTAGAATCCGAGCCATACAT
>JAKAMQ010000174.1 GCA_021812805.1 Acidobacteriota bacterium | reverse complement strand
CCTCCGATGAATACGGACAAGCACCTCTTCACCTCTGAAAGCGTCACGGAAGGCCACCCGGACAAGATGGCCGACCAGATTTCCGATGCGGTTCTGGATGCGGCCCTGAAGGATGACGCCCGCAGCCGCGTGGCCTGCGAGACCCTGCTGACCACGGGGCTGGTGCTGGTGGCGGGCGAGATCACGACGGACACCTACATCCCCGTGGCCCAGCTGGCCCGGGACGTGGTGCGCGACATCGGCTACGACCACCACGACAAGGGCTTCGACTACGCCACCTGCGCGGTGATGGTGACCATTGACCGGCAGAGCCCGGATATCGCCATGGGCGTGGACACGGGCGGCGCCGGGGACCAGGGCCTGATGTTCGGCTATGCCTGCCGGGAGACGCCGGAGCTGATGCCGGCGCCCATCCATTACGCCCACGCCCTGACCCGCCAGCTGGCCGAGGTCCGGAAGAACGGCCAGCTGCCCTGGCTTCGGCCGGATGGGAAATCCCAGGTGACGGTGGAGTACGAGGGTGACCGGGTGGTCCGCCTCCACACGGTGGTGATCTCCACCCAGCACGACGAGCATGTCACCAACGCCACCATCCGCGACCGGGTGATCCAGGAGGTGATCCAGGCGGCGCTGCCGCCGGAGCTGCTGGACGAGCACACCGTGTATCACGTGAACCCCACGGGGCGGTTCGTGGTGGGGGGACCAATGGGCGACACGGGCCTGACGGGCCGCAAGATCATCGTGGATTCCTACGGGGGCAGCGGCCACCACGGCGGCGGCGCCTTCTCGGGGAAGGATCCCAGCAAGGTGGACCGCAGCGCGGCCTACATGGGGCGCTACATCGCGAAGAACATCGTGGCGGCGGGCCTGGCGGACCGCTGCGAGATCCAGCTGGCGTACGCCATCGGCGTGGCCGAGCCGGTCTCCATCGCCGTGGACACCTTCGGCACCGGGCAGGTGTCGAACGAAGCCATCGTGAAGGCGGTGCGCGAGGTGTTCAGCTGCACGCCCCGGGCCATGATCGAGGCCCTGGACCTGCGCCGCCCCATCTACCGCGCCACGGCGGCCTACGGCCATTTCGGCCGCGATACGTTCAGCTGGGAACGCACGGACAAGATCGAGGCGCTGCGCGCCGCGGCGAAATAGGAGCACGACCATGGACACTCGCCAGAGCGGATTCAACACCAAGCTGGTGCATGCCGGCATTCCCCACGACGCCTACGGCAGCGTGGTGACGCCCATCTACCAGGTGAGCACCTTCGCCTTCCGGAACGCCCAGGAGGGCGCCGACCGGTTCGCCGGCAAGGCCGATGGCTACATCTACACCCGCATCGGGAACCCCACGACGGCGGCCCTGGAGCAGAACGTGGCCGAGCTGGAGAACGGCTTCGGCGCCACGGCCATGGCCAGCGGCATGGGCGCCGTCAGCACCGTTTACCTGGCCCTGCTCAGCGCGGGTGACCACATGGTCAGCACGGATTCGGTCTACGGCCCCAGCCGCGGCCTCATGGAAAAGCACCTGAGCCGCTTCGGGGTCGAGTCCACCTACCTCGACACCACGGACCTGGAGAACCTGCGCAAGGCCCTGCGTCCGAACACCAAGCTGGTCTACGTGGAATCCCCCTCCAACCCGGCCATGGCCGTCACCGACATCGCCGGCGCGGCGGAGATCGCCCACGCCCATGGCGCCCTCCTGGTGGTGGACAACACCTTCGCCAGCCCCCACCTCCAGAAGCCCCTGGACCTCGGCGCCGACCTGGTGCTGCACTCCATCACCAAGTTCATCAACGGCCACGCGGATGTGGTGGGCGGCATCGTCATCGCCAAGACGGAAGCCCTGCACAAGCAGATCCGCACCATGATGATCAACCTGGGCTCCAACATGGATCCCCACCAGGCCTTCCTGGTGAGCCGCGGGTTGAAGACCCTCGCCCTCCGGGTGGAACGGGCCGAGCAGAACACCGCGACGATCGCCCCCTGGCTGGAGCAGCATCCCGCCGTGGCCTGGGTGCGCTACATCGGCCTGCCCAGCCACCCCCAGCACGCGCTGGCGAAGCGCCAGATGAGCGGTTTCGGCTCCATGATCTCCTTCGAGCTGAAGGGCGGCCTGGAGGCGGGCCGCATCCTCATGGATTCCGTGAAGCTGGCGGGCCTGGCCGTCTCCCTGGGCGGCGTGGAGACCCTGATCAGCCATCCCGCCTCCATGACCCATGCCGGCATGGCCCGGGAGGATCGCCTGGCCGCCGGCATCACCGACGGCCTCGTGCGCCTTTCGATCGGCATCGAGGATGTGGAAGACATCCAGGCCGACCTGGCACAGGCCCTGGCGAAGGCCCGGTAGGTTCTTCGACCCTGGACCGGGACACCACGAGGGGGGCCATCGCGAGCAGTAGGCGAGCAGGTGGTCCCCCCTCGTTCATGTCGGCACAAAGCCTGCCCCCGGCCTCACCCCAGGCAGGTCGGGCAGCGCAGCCCAGCGCGGAGCCCTTCCAGGAGGCCGGGTACCCGGTCCAGGGTCCGGACTTCGTAGAGGGGCAGGTCGGGATCGTGGCTGGGCCGGGGCCAGCCTTCGCGGTTCACCCAGATGGCCGTCCAGCCTGCGGCCAGGGCGCCCTCCACATCGTCGCTCCAGCTGTCCCCCACCATGGCGAGGTTGCCCGGGAATAGCCCCAGGCGGCGCTGGACCGCAGCGAAGGCCCCCGGCTCGGGCTTCAGCACGCCCAGTTCGGCGCTGAGGAAGCGGAGCCGGATCCGCGACTCCACCCCCAGCCGCGTGAGCAGGTCCAGGCTGAAATCCTGGGTGTTGGACAGCAGGGCCAGACGGGCCAGGCCGCGCGTCGCCTGCAGGGCCTCCGGCACATCCGGGAACCAGTCCGCCTGGTCGCTAGAGGCCTGGAAGGCCTCGACGAGGGCCGCCATCTGGGCCGGATCCAGCCCCGCGCGGTCGCGCCAGGCGGCGAGGAAGGCGGCGGCGGTCCCATAGGGCCGGGTCATGCCATCGCGGATCATCTCGGGGTGAAGCGGCGCCTGCTCGGGGCGCAGCAGGGTCTTCAGGCGCTGGAAGGGGCTCCCCCCGGGGCTGAACACCAGGGTATTCCAGAGATCGAAGACGACGGCCTGGATCACGAACCGCTCGTGGTCCGGGTCTGGAAGGGCACGCCGAACTCAATCCCCAGGATCTGGAACCGGGCCTCCCCGGCCAGGGTCCAGGTGGCGGGCTCGTGGCGCAGGACGGCCGCGGACAGGGGGCCCCAGGCTTCCTTCAGATCCCCGTAGGTGAAGGTCAGCTCCGCCGTGAGGGTGCTGCGGCCCTTCGGCGCCAGATCCACGCCCTGGGGAAAGGCCACCGCGCCAAGGCGGTGGTCTCCGCCCTGGGCCAGGAGGTGCAGATCGCCGGTCACCTGCCGCGTGGTCAGGCGGACATCCGTCGGGTTGTCCACGCCCAGATCCACCCGCAGGCGCAGGCGGGAGCGGTCCAGGGGGAAGGCCAGCTCCAGGCTGGGCTTGACCCGGTCCAGGTGGAACGCCAGCTGGCGCGCGGCCGCCTGGTACTGGAGGGCTGGGTTCAGGGCGTCGCAGCCCACCAGCAGCACCAGAGGAGCCACCACCCACAGTCGGCGCATCAGGCCCCCCGGTAGATCACGCAGTTGTCGGTCGTTTCGTAGACTTCGATCTGGCAGAGCTGCGGCAATCCGGGCTTCAGCTGCTCCCAGATCCACACCGCGATGTTCTCGGCGGTGGACAGGGGGATCAGGTCGTTGAGGAACCGGTGGTCCAGCCGCCCGATCACCTGCTCGACCACCACCTTGGACAGGTCGTCGAAATCAATGATCATGCCCGTGGCTGGATCCGGCGAACCCTCGACCGACACGAAGAGCTTGTAGCTGTGGCCGTGCAGGTTCCGGCACTTCCCGGGGTGGTTGTAGATGAAGTGGGCGGCCTCGAACCAGTATTCCTTGCGCAGGATCATCGTCAGTTCCATGGAAAAGGCCCCGCAGGCGGGGCCTTCCAGTGTAGCCCTTCGGACCCCCGGCCCGCGCCTGGGGAGCGCGAGGGGGACGCAGCGCGACCGCAGGGAGCGGATGCTCCCGTTTCACCCGACGCATGGACCGGGCTTCGCCCGGCCCGTGCCTGGGGAGCACGAGGGGGACGCAGAGCCACCGCAGGGAGCCGATGCCCCCGTTTCGCCAGACGCATGGACCGGGCTCCGTTCGGCCCGCGCCTGGGGAGCGCGAGGGGGACGCAGCGCGACCGCAGGGAGCGGATGCCCCCGTTTCGCCAGACGCATGGACCGGGCTCCGCCCGGGCCGTGCGTGGGGAGCGCGAGGGGGACGCAGAGCGACCGCAGGGAGCGGGCGGTCCCCCTCGTCCGACATCAATGCACGACGTTGCCGGCGTTGAAGAGGGGGACGTACACCGCCAGCAGGATGCCCAGCACCATCACACCCATGAACAGAATCAGGATGGGGCCGATGAGCGTGGTGACGGCGGTGGTGGCCTTCTCCACCTCCTGGTCGAAGAAATCCGCCACGTGGTCGAGCATCTCCGGCAGGGCGCTGCTCTGCTCACCCACCCGCACCATCTCCACGGCCAGCGGATCCAGCAGCTTGGCCCGCTCCAGGGACAGGTGCAGGCTGCCCCCGGCGCGCACCTGGTCCGTCACGTCCCGCAGACCGGCCTTCATGCGCTCCGAGGGGGTGGTGCGCTGGACCACCTCCAGGGCCTGCACCGCCGGCAGGCCCCCGGCCAGCAGCACGCCCAGGGTGCGGGCGAAGACACTGGAGTGGTACATGCGGTAGAGGGTGCCCACCCGGGGAACCCGCAATAGGCTGCGTTCCGCCAGCTTCCGGCCCGCTTCGGACACGGCGAGCCAGCGGATGAACACGGCCAGCGCCACCAGCAGGACACCCTGGACCCAGAGGGTGGAACTCAGCACGTTCCCGATGCCCAGCAGCACCTTGGTGATGGGGGGCATCTGGACATCGCCTCCGGCGTAGAACTCCGAGAAACGGGGCAGCACCACATTGAAGATCACCGACAGGGCGATGAAGATCACCACCACCAGGAAGGCCGGGTAGAAGAGGGCCTCGAGGATGCGGCGGCGGCTGGCCTGGGCGAACTTCTGGAAGGACAGCCAGCGGCTGATCACATCCGGCAGGGTGCCGCTGCGTTCCCCGGCCACCACATTGCTGCGGTACACCGGGGGGAAGGTGCCGGCCTGCTCCATGGCATCCGAGAAGGACATGCCCTCCCGCACCAGATCCACCACCTGGCCGAGGCTGCGGCGGAGCAGCGGATCCTTCCCGTGGCCCACCAGCAGCTCCAGCGACTGGAGCAGCGGGATGCCAGCCTTGAGGAGCGCCAGCAGCTCCTGGTTGAACAGGACCAGCGTTTCGGTCTTGAGCTGTGCCCGGCTGCGGAAGGCCGTATCGGTGCGCTTGATCTCCAGGGGGAAGCCGCCCTCGGCCAGCACCCGCGCCCGCAATTCCTCCGTGCTGCCCGCCTCGAAGTCCCGCACGAGGACATCGCCGTTGGCATGGGTGAGCTTGACCGTGAAACGCATGGGCACCTGGGAACCTTGAGGATAGCGGAAGCCGGCGGATGCGTTAGCCTCTTGGGATTCCCGGAGGCCCTTTGCCGCGTCGCGCGTCGCTCCTGATCCCGGTTCTCGCCCTTCCCCTGCTGGCCCAGGCCCCCCTGCGCATGGGCGTGCCCCTGCCCGTGGACCTCGACCTCCGGCAGGCGGACTCCGCCGCCCTGGTGCCGAAGGACAACCGGGATGCGACCCAGCTCGAGGCCGCCCGCCAGGCCTGGGCGCCGCTCGTGGGGCCCCTCAAGGGCGCCCTGGCCGTGCGCCTGCGCCTGCCCTCCGGGCCGGGGCGCCTGCCCCTGCTCCTGGGCGCCGCCCAGGCCCTGAGGGCCCAGAATCCCGCGGTGCGGATCTACGTGGCCTTCGATCCCCAGGCCGCACCGGTCCTGGATGAGAACGCCTGGGGCGCCGTGACGGGCGGGGCCCTACTGCCGGAGGATCTGGGCCTGGATGCCGCCCGTTGGCGCGCCCTTCTGGCCCAGGCCCAGGAAAGCTTCCCGGGCCGGCCCTGGACCCTGTGGCTGCCCAGCGATCCCGGGCCGCTGGTCTCCACCCTGATGGGGGACGGCGGCCGGCTGGTGGTGCCGCCCGGCGGCCCCGCCGCCCGCCTGGCGGCCGTGCTGCCGGAGGGCTTCCGCGATGTGGAAGGCGGCCAGGGCGATCTCACCCTCCGCGCCCGCAGCGGCGCCTCCCGGCGCTGGACCTTTGCCGCCGGCACCTGGACGCCGGCGCCCCTGCCCAAGGGGCGCACCGAAGTGGCCGTGACCGCGGCCGATGCCTACGATGTGGGCGCCCTGCTCGCCAAGATCCGGGCGGCCCAGCTTCGGGACCGGGCGGCGGTGCACACCCTCCAGGCCCACGCGGAGCTGGATCTGCACATCCAGGCCCCCGCCGGCCAGGGTGGCGACCTGGGCTTCAGCTTCGGCTACTTCGAGCAGGCCGGGGAATGGCCGGAGCTGCTCCAGAAGGAAGTCCGCCTCAACGGCGTGAAGGCCAATCTGCCCGGGGGCGTGCAGC
>JAKAMQ010000173.1 GCA_021812805.1 Acidobacteriota bacterium | reverse complement strand
GCATGCCGGGGGCCGGTGTGTGGATGGAGGGGGGCGGGGGCGCCGGCGGGGCCGCCGCCCCTTCCCGGCCCTGCCCCTGGGCGATGGACATGCCCCGTTCCATGTTGGTCTTGGACATGTCCGAGGTGGCCAGGACGCCCTCCAGACGGAGCTTGAACTCGCCGACATTGGAGGCGCGCAGCAGGGCCTCCTCTTCGGTGATGAGGCCCTGCCGCAGGAGGAAGAAGAGGCTCTGGTCGAAAGTCTGCATCCCGTACTGGGCGGTTCCCGAGGCGATGACATCCCGGAGCATCTTGGTCTTCTCCTTGTCCTCGATGCAGGAACGGACGGTCTCGGTGGCCACCATGACCTCCACCGCGGGCACCCGGCCCTGGCCATCGGCCCGGGGGACGAGGCGCTGGGAGATGACCCCCTTGAGCACGCCGGAGAGCTGGAGGCGGATCTGCTTCTGGTGGTGGGGTGGGAAGACGGAAATGATGCGGTTGATGGTCTCCGTGGCATCCAGCGTGTGCAGGGTGCTGAACACCAGGTGTCCCGTCTCCGCCGCGTGGAGGGCCGTCTCGATGGTCTCCAGATCGCGCATCTCGCCCACGAGGATCACATCGGGATCCTGGCGGAGCGCGGCCCGCAGCGCGGTGGCGAAGCTGCGGCAGTCGGCCTCCACCTCACGCTGGTTGATGATGCTCAGGTTGTCCCGGTGCAGGTACTCGATGGGATCCTCGATGGTGAGGATGTGCTCCGTGCGGGTGGCGTTGATCAGGTCAATCATGGCCGCGAGCGTAGTGGACTTGCCCGAACCGGTGGTGCCCGTCACGAGTACCAGCCCCCGCTGCTCCTGGCAGATGGTCTTCAGGGCCTTCGGCAGCATCAGGTCGTCAATGGTGTAGATCTTCCGGGGAATCACGCGGAGCACCAGCCCCACGGTGCCGCGCTGGTTGAAGATGTTGCAGCGGAAGCGTCCCAGGGACGGCACCGAATAGGCCAGGTCCAGGTCCAGGTTCTCCTTGAATTTGGCCTTCTGCTTGTCGCTGGCCATGATCGCGTAGGCCATGGCGATGGTGTCTTCCTGCACCAGGCGCTTGAACTGGGTGAGGGGCGTGAGCTTGCCCCGGATGCGGGCGATGGGGTGATTGCCGACCTTCAGGTGGAGGTCGCTGGCGCCCTGCTCGCAGACCACGGTGAGCAGTTCATTGATGTGCATGACGTTCTCCCGGGGAGGGTTCGTCCATCATAGCCCCGCGGCGGGGTCGGGAGAGGGGGAACCCGCGATTTCGCATCGGAAAGAGGCGGGGATTCATGTAAAATCGAGGGTTCTGCCCGGCCCGTGCCTGGGCCGCCCCGGGAGCCCGATGTCCCCCCTCGAGAAGATCCGCAACCTTGCCATCATCGCCCACGTGGACCACGGGAAGACCACCCTCGTGGATGCCCTGTTCAAGGGCGCCCACATGTTCCGGGACAACCAGCGGGTCCAGGAGCGGGCCATGGACAGCAACGACCAGGAGCGGGAGCGCGGCATCACCATCCTGGCCAAGACGACCTCCCTGCACTGGGGCGGCTACCGCTTCAACATCGTGGACACGCCCGGCCACGCCGACTTCGGCGGCGAAGTGGAGCGGGTGCTGAGCATGGTGGACTCCGTGCTGCTGGTGGTGGATGCCTTCGACGGCCCCATGCCCCAGACCAAGTTCGTCACCCGCAAGGCCCTGGCCCTGGGCCTGCGGCCCATCGTGGTGATCAACAAGGTGGACCGCCCCGGCGCCCGCCCGATCTGGTCGCAGGATCAGGTCTTCGACCTGCTCATCGAGCTGGGCGCCACCGAGGAACAGCTCGATTTTCCCTGCGTCTTTGCCAGCGCCAAGCTGGGCTACGCCATGCTGGACATGAACGACGCCAGCGAGAACCTGGATCCCCTCTTCGACACCATCGTCAAGCACTGCCCCCATCCCACCGGCAGCCCCGACGCGCCCCTGCAGATGCTCGTCACCCTCATGGACTGGAGCGATTTCGTCGGCCAGATCGGTATCGGCCGCATCGTCAACGGCCGCATCAAGGTGGGCGAGACGGTCGCCCTCGTGAAGCGGGATGGCAGCATCCAGCAGCACAAGGTCACCCAGCTCTACGGCTTCGAGGGCCTTTCCCGCATCCAGCAGGCGGAGGCCAGCGCCGGCGAGATCGTGGCCCTGGCGGGCATCGCGGACATCCGCGTGGGCGAGACCATCGCGGACGTCGCGAGCCCCGCGGCCCTGGAGTACGTGGACATTGACGAGCCCACCATCTCCATGATGTTCATGGTGAACGCCGGTCCCTTCGCCGGCCAGGACGGGAAGCACGTCCAGAGCCGCCGCATCCGCGAGCGCCTCCAGAAGGAGCTGCAGCACAACGTGGCGCTGCGCGTGGAGGACACGGACAGCCCCGATTCCTTCAAGGTGAGCGGCCGCGGCGAACTGCACCTCTCCGTGCTCATCGAGACCATGCGTCGCGAGGGTTTCGAGCTGTGCGTGAGCCGTCCCGAGGTGATCCTCCACACCGACCCCGAGACGGGCGAGAAGCTGGAGCCCTACGAGGACGTGACCATTGACATCCCCGAGGCCTTCATGGGCATCACCATGGAGCACATGGGCAACCGCAAGGCCGAGATGCAGGACATGGGCAACGAGGGCGGGCGGCTGCGCCTGCACTTCAAGATCCCCAGCCGCGGCCTCATCGGTTTCCGCAGCGAGTTCATGACCGACACCCGGGGCGAGGGGATCATCCACAGCCTCTTCAGCCACTACGGCCCCTACAAGGGCGAGCTGCCGGGCCGCAAGAACGGTGTGCTCATCAGCATGGAGCAGTGCGAATCGGTGGGCTTCGCCCTCATGAACCTCGAGGACCGCGGCGTCATCTTCATCCACCCGAACACCAAGTGCTACGAGGGCATGATCGTGGGCGAGCACGCCCGCGAGAACGACCTGGTGGTGAACGTGGCCAAGGGCAAAAAACTCTCGAACATGCGCGCCAGCGGCAGCGACGAGGCCACCCGCCTCACCCCGCCCCGGGAGCACACCCTGGAACAGGCCCTCGAGTACATCGAAAGCGACGAGCTGGTGGAAGTCACCCCCAACTTCATCCGCATGCGCAAACGGGTACTCGACACCAACGAGCGGAAGAAGTCGGAGAAGCGGTCGGAAGGCTGACATCCACGAGGGGGGACCGCCTGCTCGCCTTCGGCTCGCGATGTCCCCCCTCGTGCACCCTCACGCGGTGTCCCGGCCGAGCCGGGACACCGCGTCTGACCGGAACGGGAGGGACACCCATCCGCCGCGCCTGATGGCATGATGCCGGGGTGACCGGAACCCTCCCCTACGCCGCGCCCCCCCGCTCGACCTTCTGGCAGAAGCTCGGACCAGGGGGGCTCGCCTCGTTCCTCCTGGCGGCGGGTGGAAGCCTCCTGCTGCTGGGCCTGCCCGTGGGCTGGCGGCTGCGCAGGGTGCTGCGGGATGCCACCGGAGATCCCCTCGAACCTGCCGATGCCATCCTCGTGCTGGGCCGGCGGCTCCAGGCGGACCAGCTCACGGCCGTATTCGAGGCACGTCTGGCCCACGCCGCGGATCTCTGGCGCCGCGGGCTGGCCCCCCGGATCCTGGTGGCAGGCGGCCTCACGGGCCGGGCGTCGCGCAGCGAGGCCGAAGCGGGACGCGCCTGGCTGCTGGACCACGGCCTTCCTGTCGAGTCAGTGCGGACGGAGGACCAGAGCCAGCACACCCTGGAGAACCTCTTCCTGCTGCGGCAGACCCTCCGGCTGGAAGGCTGGCGGGAGGTCATCCTGGTCTCCGATGCCCTCCACCTCGCCCGGGCCGGGGCCCTGGCCAGAGGGCTGGGCCTGGAGGTCCGCCGCAGCCCCGCTCCGGCGTGCCCACCCACGCCAGGTTCCCTGGCCTGGTACCGGCGGGCCGTGGTCGAGGCCTTCTTCCTGCACTGGTACCACACCGGCCTGGTCTACAGCCGGACCATCCGGTCCCGACGGCAGCTGGAGCGGGTGACCTGAAGAATCCGCGCCTCTCTCCGGGAGTCATCCCCGCCCCTGAGAAGGCCGAAAGAATAGGCATCGGAGGCCTGTGTGCCCGCTCCCCAACCCGCCCGGCGGTTCGCCCGCCGTTCCCCGAAGGCCCAGGCCAGCCTGGATCGTCTCGCGGATGCGATCCATACCCTGCACCAGGCCAGCGCCGCGGGGGATCCTTTCCTGGTCGCCCGGGGCCTGGAGGTTCTGACGGAGCACCTGGGCGGCAGCCTGGCCACCCTGGTCACCGTGGGCGGAACCACCATGGATACCCGCTGGTGGCACCCCGAATCGCCGGAAGCCCTCGCTCCGGAGCCCATCCGCCCTCTGTGCGAATGGATGGCCAGCCATGGAGAGCGCGTCCTGGTGATCCAGGACATGGACACCGGGCCCCATCTGAACGGGGCGGAGGAACTCCGCCTGCTCCCGCATCGTGCCGCCCTCGCCAGCACCCTCCACCGGGGCGGAGGGGTCCAGACGCTCCTGTTCGTCTTCTTCGACCAGCCCCGCGCCTTCAGCCGCATGGACTTCGCCCTGCTGGAGACCGTCGGCGGCTTCCTCGGACGGATGCTGGAATCCGAGGACCTGAAGCAGTCCGTCGCCCGCCTCGAGGACGCCCTGGCGATCACCCAGGCCGTCATGCAGGACAGTGCCATCCGGGATCCTGACACCGACCTGCCCAACCGCCACTACCTGGAGGTCTGGGAAAAGGCGCTGCTGGGCCTGGAGGATCGGCCGACCAGTTTGGTGGTGGCGGAATGCCGCTTCCGGCTGGCAGACAAGGCCGCGCGGACCCGGCTCCGGCAGGCGGCCGAGAGTGTGCGGGCGAGCGACCTGGTGGTCCGCACCGGCCAGGATCGCTTCCAGGTGATCCTCCGCCAGACCCCCAGACATCGTGCCGACCTCCAGCTGCACCGTTTCCTGAGCCACCTCGGGGGCGCCCCCATGGGCGCCACCCTGTGGATCCCGGGGCCGCAAGGGCTGCCGCTCGCCTCCTGCGGCGCGCTGCTCCAGGAGGCCGTGGAGGAAAGCCTGCGGATGGTGATCCCGAACCTGGTCTGGCGCCTGCCGGCCCCCGCGGCGGAAGCCCCCGCTCCGCCGGAGCCACCCGGGAAACCAACGCCCTGGCAGCCGCCCGTCATCCGGCGGGCCTGACATCAACGAGGGGGGACCGCCTGCTCGCCTTTGACTCGCGATGTCCCCCCTCCTGCACCCCCACGCGGTGGCCCGGCCAAGCCGGGACACCGCGTCTCGCATCAACGAGGGGGGACCGCCTGCCCGCTTTCGGCTGCGATGTCCCCCCTCGTGTGCCCCTACGTGGTGTCCCGGCCGGGCCGGGACACCACATCTGATACCCATTTCCTTCCTGTCGTAGAGGGAAGCGAATGGGAATGAGGCCTGCCAGACTGGCAGGGTCATGACCGGCCACCTGATCCTCGTCCCCACGCCCATCGGCAATCTCGGCGACCTCACGCGCCGCGCGGAGGAGGCGCTTGCCCAGGCGGACCTGGTCGCCTGCGAGGACACCCGCCGGACGGGGAAGCTGCTGGCGCACCTGGAGCTGGAGAAGCCGCTGCTGCGCTTCGATGACCACGCAGGCGCGGAAGCCTTCGGCCGACTCGCCGCCGAACTGGCCGCCGGCCGCACCGTGGCCTACTGCAGCGATGCCGGGATGCCCGGCATCAACGATCCCGGCTTCGAGATCGCGCGGGCCGCCCGGGCCCAGGGCGCCGATGTCACGGTGCTGCCCGGCGCCTCGGCCGTCCTCCTGGCAGTGGTGGCCTCGGGCCTGCCCACCCACGCCTTCAGCTTCTGGGGCTACCTTCCGAATCGCGGAGAACCGCGCCGCACCTTTCTGAAGAAGCTGGGCACCGAGGAGGAGACGGTGGTGGTCTTCGAGACGCCCCACCGCATCCGCGAAACCCTGGCGGAGCTGGAGGCCCTGCTGCCCGACCGGGAGATCGCCCTCGGCCGCGAACTCACCAAGCTGCACGAGACCTGGTACCGCGGCACGCCGGCGCAGGTGCGGACGCAGCTCGGCACCGAGGACCGGGGCGAGATGGTGCTGGTCCTGGCCGGGGCCGGCGCCAAGCGACTGGTCACAGAGGCCGTCGCCGCCTTCGATGGGACCACCCTGCCGGACTGGGCCCGCACCTACCTGAGTGCCGCGCGCGAAGGCGGCATGACCCTCCGCGAGGCCGTGAAACCCCTGGCCCGCCACCTGGGCGTCGCCGCCTCGGACCTCTACCGGCTGGCCGCCGGGGAGTGATTTTCCAGTTCGTCAAATCCCGGTCTCAGAATCGGAACCCGCCAGGCCGCCCCGGGATGCCTTGAAGGCATGGGCTTTCGCGCCGAGGATCGTGTTTTCCGCATCTATTCCACCCAAAGGTCATCAATATGCGTTCATCACAAAAATACCTCTGCTTGTTGTAGGCAAGGTTCCCGGGGCGTAGATTGCCGATGCCTCGGTAATCTTTGGTGACACCCGCTCCCAGGATGCCGAAGCGCATCGCCCGCCAGCGATGCACGCCCCGGCCCAAGGGAGGTGTCCATGCCCCACGCCCTGCTCGCTCCGCCCCA
>JAKAMQ010000015.1 GCA_021812805.1 Acidobacteriota bacterium | reverse complement strand
TCCAATGGCGCTTCAACCGCCGGTTCGGCCTGGAGGACATCCTGCATCGCCTCCTACGCGCCGCCGCCCTCACCCCACCCATGCCTCAAAAGCTCCTGGTTTTGGCTGAGGTGAGCCGATAATCAGGTAATCTTTTGCCCCGATCGCCCCGGCTGTTGAATCATGGATCATGCGCATCGCGGTCCATCAGCTTCCTCACGGTCTTGGCCTCGACTTGCCGGCCTACGCCACGGCCCATGCGGCAGGGATGGACTTGCGGGCGGCCCTTCCCGACGGGGAGACCTGGGAGCTGGTGCCGGGCGCGCGGCGGCTGGTGCCCACGGGGCTGGTGATGGCGATTCCTCCGGGCTTCGAGGGGCAGGTCCGGCCGCGCTCGGGCCTGGCGCTGAAGCATGGGGTCACGGTCCTGAACGCCCCCGGAACCATTGACGCGGACTACCGCGGCGAGGTGCAGGTGCTGCTCATCAACCAGGGCGACGCGCCTTTCCTCCTGCGCCGGGGCGAGCGCATCGCCCAGCTCCTGGTGGCTCCGGCTGCAGCCTGGACCTGGGCGCCGGAGGAGAATCCGGAACGGCTGGGCGAGACCGAACGCGGAAGTGGGGGCTACGGATCCACGGGCCGGTAGGCCCTCAGCCTTCGTGCAGGGGCGGCAGCTTCCGGGTCACGGCGGCGGCCCCGCTGGCCAGGAGGGCGTGCTCGTAGAGGCGAACCTGGCTGCGCAGGGGCGGATCCTGGTCATCCAGGCCCCGGCGGAGCACATCGCCCTCGGGCCCCAGCACGCGGCCCTTCAAGGTGTCGTGGAGCTGGAGTTCCAGCATCTCCACCACCTCGGCGGCCAGGAGGGGATCCACGAGGGGGAACGCCAGTTCCACCCGGTGGTGAAGGTTGCGGGGCATCAGATCGGCGCTGGAGAGCAGCGTTTCGGGTTGGCCGTCGTTGGCGAAGTGGTACACCCGCGCGTGCTCGAGGTAGCGGTCGAGGATGGAGAGGGCCCGGATGTTCGCGGAGAGGCCCCGCACGCCCGGGCGCAGGCAGCAGGTTCCGCGCACGATGAGATCCACCTTCACGCCCTCCCGGCTCGCCTCGTAGAGGCTCTGGATGACCTGGGGATCCACCAGGGCGTTCATCTTGAGGATCATGCGGGCGGGGCGCCCGGCGCGGGCATGGGCAATCTCCCGCTCGATGCGGTCCAGGAGGCCCTGCATCAGGTTCTGGGGCGCCACCAGGAGGCGGTGGAAGCGGGGTGGTCGGGTGTAGCCGGTGAGCATGTTGAAGAGGTTCGCGAGGTCTTCGCCCAGTTCGGGCCGGGCGGTCAGGAGACCCAGGTCCGAATAGATGCGGCTGGTGCGCTCGTTGTAGTTGCCGGTGCCCAGGTGGCAGTAGCGGCGGATGCCATCGCGCTCCTGGCGCACCACGAGGCAGGCCTTGCAGTGGATCTTGTGGTTCGGTAGTCCGTACACCACATGCACGCCCACCTTCTCCAGGCGGCGGGCCCAGGCGATGTTCGCGGCCTCGTCGAAGCGCGCCCGCAGCTCCACGATGGCCGCCACCTGCTTGCCGCGCTCCGCCGCCCGCTCCAGGGCCGCCGCCACGGGGCTGGTCTGAGTGACGCGGTAGAGGGTCATCTTGATGGCCAGCACCTTCGGATCGTCCGCCGCCTCGCGCACGAAGCGGGCCACGCTGTCGTCGAAGCTCTGGTAGGGATGGTGCAGCAGGATGTCATTCCGGGAAATGGCGTCGAAGATGGTGCCGGCCTGGTCCAGTTGGGGGACCGGCAGGGGCGGCAGGGCCTGATCCTTTAGGTGGGGCAGGTCCACCTGGGCGTACAGCTGCATGAGATCCGAGAAGGCCGTGAGTCCGGAACTGGGGTAGAGGTCCTCGGGGCTCAGCTCCATCTCCTCGATGAGCAGGTCCAGTACCTTGGCGGAGAGGCCCTGCTCGTACTGCAGGCGCACCACAGCGCCGCGGCGGCGGTCCCGCAGGCTTTCCTCCACGGTCTTGAGCAGATCCTCGGAGGGATCCTCCTCCACCGGCTGGTCCGAGTCCCGGGTGACGCGGATGAGGTGGCAGCTCCGCACCGCATAGCCCAGGAACAGGCGGGCGAGGTGGTGCCGGACCACATCCTCCAGCATGACGAAGGCGTGCACGCCCGGCGCGGAGGGCACGCGAAGGAAGCGGGTGGCCAGGGTGGTCGGGACATGGATGAAGGAGAGTTCCGAGGCCGGAAGGCTGCCTTCCTGGGGCCCTGCTTCGGCTTCCAGTTCGGCCACCAGCACCAGGGCCCGGTTGCCCAGGCGCGGGAAGGGATGGCCCGTGTCCACGGCCAGGGGGGTGATGAGCGGCAGCACGGCCCGCTCGAAGTGGTCCAGCACGAACGCGGCCTGGGCGGGATCCAGGCGCCCGGGATCCAGGATGACGATGCCCTCGGCCTCCAGCTGGGGCTCGAGGATGGCGTGGAAGAGCTCGTGCTGGCGGGCCGAGTAGGCGTGGATCTTGGAGGCGACCCGCTCCAGCAGCTGCCGGGGGGTGAGGCCATCCGGCCCCGGCTGGGTGATGCCGGCGTCAATCTGCCGCCAGATGCCCGCCACCCGCACCATGAAGAATTCATCCCAGTTGCTGGAGACGATGCTCAGGAATTTCACCCGCTCCAGCAGGGGGACACTGGGATCTTCCGCTTCTTCGAGCACGCGGGCATTGAAATCCAGCCAGCTCAGTTCCCGGTTCAGGAGGTCTTCGGGGCGGGGGGTGGACGGGGGCACGGGATTCCTCTGCGCCATGGTAGCCGCCTCTTGCGGCCGGCCGGCGGCCCCGTCCGGGAGAACACCCTTGGCCCTCAAGGCCTTTTCGGGCATGATCGGAGGTTCGGCCCCCCACCGGGGGATGCCCGAACGGTCCGCCCGGACCCGCCCCCACGAGAGGGCAGCCAGGCCATCCGCCGCGGCTGCCAGGTAGGAGGAATCCATGTCCCAGGAAGTCCTGATCGTCCCCAAGCGCGAGAAGTTCGGCAAGGCCGCCATCCGCGATCTCAAGAAATCGGGCATGATCCCGGCCGTGGTCTACGGTCTGAACGAGCCCCCCGTCGCCATTGCCATCAGCCCCAAGGCCGTCGCCCGGGTAATCGCCAGCGATGCCGGCATGAACTCCGTGATGTTCCTCCAGCGCGAGGGCACGGACATCCAGCGCCACGTCATCCTCAAGGATGTGCAGCGCGATCCGGTCACCGGCCGCCTGCGCCACGTGGATTTCATGCGCGTGGACATGAGCCTCAAGGTGCGCGTGAAGGTACCGGTCCGTCTCGTGGGCACGGCCATCGGCGTGAAGGCTGAGGGCGGCGTGCTGGACTTCGCCCATCGCGAGATCGAAGTCGAATGCCTGCCCAGCCTCATCCCCTCCCACATTGATGTGGATGTGACCGCCCTCAAGGTGGGTGACAGCCTGCGCTTCGACGAGCTCTCCCTGATCCCGAACGTCACGCTGGTCGGCGATGCCCACCAGGTGGTCTGCTCCATCCACGGCAAGGCCGCCGAGGAGGAAACCGCTCCCGCGGAAGGCGCCGCTCCCGCGGAGCCTGAGGTCGCCAAGAAGGGCAAGAAGGACGAGAAGAAGTAGGTGTGCCGGCCCTTCATCCTCCGGTGCGACGAACGCGGCTTAGGCCGCGTTCGTCGTTACCGTGCGGGGGAAGCCCGCACGCCCGGGGGGTGAGGGCATGTGGACGCTTGTCCCCCTGGGCAATCCCGGCGCCGAGTACCAGGACACGCGCCATAACCTGGGGCGGGTGCTGCTCCAGCGCTGGATGGAGGACCGCGGGCTGGCCCCGGCCCCGGCCCGGCGGTTCCCCTCCGGCACGCTCTATCCGCTGACGGAGGCCCTGCAGGCCCTGGTGCCGGCCACCTACATGAACCACAGCGGCCAGGTCTGCGCCCAGGCTGCCGCGGCGGGGATCTATCCCCGGCGGATGATCCTGCTCCACGACGACAAGGATCTGCCGCTGGGCCTGGGGCGGTTCCGGCTGGAGGGCTCGGCCGCAGGACACAATGGCCTGGCCTCGGTGTTCGAGCATCTGGGCACCCAGGCGGTGGCCCGCCTGCGTCTGGGCATCGGGCCCTTCGAGCGGCCCCTGGCCGACTTCGTGCTGGGCCACTGGACCGACTCCGAGTGGGATCGCCTGGATCTCATGGATGCCCCCTTCGCCCGCTTCCTGGAGCTGCTGGCGCGCACGGAGGATCTGGGAACTCTGGCGGATGCGGTGAACCCGGCGGCGTTCTGGGCCGGGCCTTCGGTATGACATGAATGAGGGGGACCGCCTGCCCGCCCTCGGCCCGCGACGTCCCCCCACCGGGTGCCCCGCCCCCGCTTTCAGAGTGACCACCCCCGCGCCCTCTGCTAGGCTAGGCGTTTCGACTGACCACCTTTCGGGGGGTTCCCATGGGGATCTTTGAGGGCCACATCCGTGTGCACGAGGGCGACCGCTTCGCGCTGGTGGCCTCGCGCTGGAACGACTTCATCGTGGAGCGCCTGGTGGAAGGCGCCAGGGATTGCATCCTCCGCCATGGCGGCCGCGACGAGCAGATGGACCTCATCCGCGTCCCCGGCAGCTTCGAACTGCCCCAGGCCGCCCAGGCTGCCGCCCGCAGCGGGCGCTATGCCGGCGTGGTGGTGCTGGGCTCGGTCATCCGCGGCGGTACGCCCCATTTCGACATGATCGCCGCCGAGGTCACCAAGGGCGCCGCCCAGGTGGCCCTGGATTCCGGCGTGCCCCTCACCTTCGGCGTGCTGACCACCGATTCCGTGGAACAGGCCATTGACCGGGCCGGCGCGAAGATGGGCAACAAGGGCTGGGAAGCCGCCCAGAGCCTGCTGGAGATGGTGGACCTGGAGCATGCCCTGAAGGGTTCGAAGGGAAAGAAGTAGATGGGTGTCCGCCGCCGTGGGCGCGAGTACGCGCTCCAGATGCTCTACGCCATGGACCTGAGCGGCTACGCGCCGGACCAGGTCTTCGCGGGGTTCTACGCCATCCAGGATCTGAACCGGGATGCCTTCTACTACGCCCGGCGGCTGGTGGACGGGGTTCACGGCCACCTCGAGGAAATAGACACGGCCCTGACGCGCTATGCCGAACATTGGAAAATCCACCGCATGGCCGTGGTGGATCGCAATCTCCTCCGCCTGGGCCTCTACGAATTGATGTTCGTGCGGGAGATCCCCTTCCCGATCATCATCAACGAGGCACTGGAGATCGTGAAGGAGTTCAGCGACCAGGAAGGTACACAATTCCTGAACGGCATTCTGGATGCCGCGAGGAAAGAGTTCAGGCCAGAAGAAACCGGTCCCCGGAAGCGCTGGAAGGAGGAACCTGCCGGCTCCTTCGAGGATTCCCCGGATGCCTGATCCTCGGGGCCTTGCTATGCTCGTTCCCTTTCCACGCCGGATCAGCACGCTGGAGTTCCCATGAGCACCTCCCGGAAGAAGCCTGCCCAGACTGCCCCCGCCCGCAAGCCCGCGGCACCGCGGCCCTCGCCCCAGCAGGGGCTGGGTCTGGAGGAGATCAAGTCCCTGATCGCCCTGGTGGGCCGCGAGCCGTTCCAGGAGTTCGAGTTCGAGGCCGGGGACATGCGTTTCCGCATCCGGAAGGATGGCCCCGCGCCCGTGGTCACGGCCCCCCAGGTGCTGCTGAGCGCGCCCATCGCCCAGCCCCTCTCCATCCCTTCCATGCCCACGGCACCCATCGCCCCCGCGGCGCCTGAGGCCCCGGCGGATGAGCCGGGCATCCACTACGTCACCAGCCCCATCGTGGGGACGTTCTACCGTGCGCCCAATCCCACCTCCACGCCCTATGTCCAGCCGGGGGATTTCGTGAAGCCCGGCCAGACCCTCTGCATCGTGGAGGCCATGAAGCTCATGAACGAGATCGAGAGCGACATCGCGGGCGAAGTGGTGAAAGCGCTGGTGGAGAATGGCCAGCCGGTGGAGTACGGCGAACGCCTGTTCGCCGTCCGTGTGAGCTAGGCCATGAGCGCCGCCCTCAAGCGCAAGGCTCCCAAGGCCGCCCCTGCTTCCGCGGACGCTCCGCCCTTCAAGAAGGTGCTCATCGCCAACCGCGGCGAGATTGCCCTGCGGGTGATCCTTGCCTGCAAGGAACTGGGCATCCAGACCGTGGCGGTGTACTCCGAGGCGGATCGGAATGCCCTGCACGTGCGCTTCGCCGATGAGGAGGTCTGCATCGGACCGCCCCCCTCCGGCAAGTCCTACCTCAACATCCCCCAGGTGATCGCCGCCGCGGAGGTGACGGGCGCCGAGGCGATCCATCCCGGCTACGGGTTCCTCAGCGAGAATGCCCACTTCGTGGAAGTGTGCCTCGCCTGCGGGATCAACTTCATCGGGCCCAGCGCCGAGATCATCCGCAAGATGGGCAACAAGGCCCAGGCGAAGGCCACCATGCAGGCCGCGGGGGTGCCCCTCATGCCCGGCAGCGACGGCGTCATCGAGACCGTCGAGGAGGCCCTGGCGGTGGCCGAGGAGATCGGCTATCCGGTCATCGTGAAGGCCAGCGCGGGCGGTGGCGGGCGCGGCATGCGCATCGTGAATACCCCCGAGGAGATGTCGGACCAGTACCACACTGCCCGCAGCGAAGCCAAGGGCGCCTTCGGCGATGACAGCGTCTACATGGAGAAGTACCTCCTGGAGCCCCGCCACATCGAAGTCCAGATCATGGGGGATCTCTACGGCAACGTGGTGCATCTGGGCGAGCGCGAGTGCTCCATCCAGCGCCGCCACCAGAAGCTCATCGAGGAAAGCCCCAGCGCCGCGCTCACGCCCGACCTGCGCCGGCGCATCTGCGAGACGGCGGTGCGAGCCGCCAAGGCCGTGGGCTACTACAACGCGGGCACCATCGAGTTCCTGCTGGACAAGCGCGGCGACTTCTTCTTCATGGAAATGAACACCCGCGTCCAGGTGGAGCATCCGGTCACCGAGCTGGTGACAGGCATTGACATCGTCAAGGAGCAGCTCCACATCGCGGCGGGCCGCAAGCTGAGCTTCACCCAGGAGCAGGTCATCCAGAAGGGCCACGCCATCGAGTGCCGCATCAACGCGGAGGATCCCTTCAAGTTCACGCCCTGCCCCGGGCGCATCACCGCGCTGAACTTCCCCGGCGGCCCCGGCATCCGCGTGGATACCGCCATGCACCAGGATGCGGTCATTCCGCCCCACTACGATTCCATGGTGGCCAAGCTCATCGCCTACGGTGCGGACCGCCGCGAAGCCATCGCCCGCATGCGCCGGGCCCTGGACACCCTGGTCATCGAGGGCATCAAGACCACGGCGCCGCTGCACCGCCGCATCATGGACCATCCCGACTTCATCGCCGGAACCTTCTCCACCAAGTGGATGGAGACGTTCCTGGAGGAGTTGAAACAGCAGCAGGCCGCGGGCTAGCCTTCCCGGGCTTCGCGCCATGACCGCCTCGTTCGATCTGGCCGCCTACCTCCGGCGCATCGGCTTCGCGGGCGAGGCGCGGCCCGATCTCGCCACGCTGCGGGGGCTGCACCTGGCCCACGCCACTACCCTCCCCTTCGAGAACCTGGATATCCAGATGGGCCTGCCCATCCGGCTGGACCTAGCTTCCCTCCAGGACAAACTGGTGCGGCGGCGGCGCGGGGGCTACTGCTTCGAGCAGAACACCCTCTTCCAGGCGGCCCTGCGGGCCATCGGCTTCGAGCCGAGGGCCTGCGAGGCCCGGGTCCGGTGGGGCGCCCTGGAGGTCTTGCCACGGACCCACATGCTGCTGCTGGTGCCGGTCGAGGGCCAGGACTGGCTGGCCGATGTGGGCTTCGGCGGGGAGGGCCTGCTCCATCCGGTGCCGGTGGACGGCCAGCCCCATGACCCGTTCCACCACGCCTACCGCGTGGTCCAGGACGGGGGCCTCTGGGTGCTCCAGTCCTGCCATGACGGCGTCTGGGAGGATCTCTACGCCTTCGTCCCCGAGGCGAGGCTGCCCGTGGATTTCGAGGTGGCCAACCACTACACCGCGACGCACCCGGACTCCCGGTTCGTGAAGATCCTCACCGCCCAGCTGCCCGGCCCCGAGGTGCGCCGCATCCTGCGGAACCGCGCCTATGCGGAGATCCGCGGCGAGGCCGTCGAGGGCCGGGAGCTGGCCCCGGAGGAGGTGATCCCCGTGTTGCGGGAGGCCTTCGGTCTGGAGGTGCCTGATGGGGCCCGGTTCCGGGCGTTGGAGGGCTGAGGGCCTACCAGGGGATCCGCTGCCCATCGCGCCAGAAGCCGCCCGTGAGGTCCGGCCCGGCGTGCAGGAGCAGCCACAGGATACTGTCGGCGCCCTGCTGAAGGCTGCGGGGGGCATCAGGGCCGCCCAGGTCCGTGCGCACCCACCCGGGGCAGACGGCATTGACGGCGATGCCGCGCGGTTTCAGGGCCTCCGCCAGCTGCACGGTGATGGCGTTCAGGGTGGTCTTGGAGATGCAGTAGGCGGGGGCCCAGGTGGCGGGTTCGCTGAGCTGCCCCCCGCCGCTGCTCACGTTCACGATGCGTCCGCCCTGCGGCATCAGCGGC
Source organism: Acidobacteriota bacterium (assembly GCA_021812805.1). GTDB lineage: Bacteria > Acidobacteriota > Holophagae > Holophagales > Holophagaceae > Geothrix. The sequence continues at coordinate 21,910 of JAKAMQ010000015.1, read as the reverse complement.
GCGCAGGCCTGGGCCATCCGCAGGGGGCCCAGGCTGTTGGTCTCGAGGGTGCGGAGCAGGGTGTCGGCGTCCAGGGCGAGGACATCGCCCATGCGGTCGAGCAGGATCCCCGCGTTGTTCACCAGGGCGTCCAGGTGGCCGTGGGTGCGCTTCACGTGCTCGGCGGCAGCCTCGATGGAGGCGGCGTTGGCCACGTCCAGGGGGAGCAGCTCTGCGCCGGGAATGGGTGCGGTTCCGGCGGGATCCCGGACGCCGGCCAGGACGTGGTAGCCGAGCTCGGCGAGGCGGCGGGCAACTTCCCGGCCGAGGCCGCGGCTGGCGCCGGTGACGAGGGCGATGGGGGGTCGGTTCATGGCACCATGCTGCCACAGACCGATGGAGTGGAGATGGCCAAGGCCCCCAGCACCCAGGCGACGCGGCTGCTGAAGCAGGCGGGCATCCCCTACACGGAGCACCTCTACCGCTACGAGGAGCACGGCGGAACCCGGGTCAGCGCCCAGGAGCTGGGCGTGGACGAGCACACGGTCGTCAAGACGCTGGTGATGGAGGACGAGACAGGCGCGCCGCTGATCATCCTCATGCACGGCGACCGGGAGGTGAGCACCAAGGAACTGGCCCGCCAGATCGGTGCGAAGGCCATTCAGCCCTGCAAACCCGAGGTGGCCCACCGCCACAGCGGGTACCTCGTGGGCGGCACCAGTCCCCTGGGCACGAAGAAGGCCATGCCCATCCATGCCGAGGCCTCGATCTTCGACCTGGAACGCATCTACCTCAACGGTGGCAGCCGGGGCTTCCTGGTGGGCCTGGATCCAAAGGACCTGGACCGCGTGCTGGCCCTCCGGCGGGTGAGTGTGGCGATACCTTGATATCCAAGAGGGGGGACCGCCTGCTCGCCTGCGGCTCGCGATGTCCCCCCTGGGGCACCCCCACGCGGTCTCCCGGCCAAGCCGGGCCACCGCGTCTGGCATCCACGAGGGGGGACCGCCTGCTCGCCTCGTGCCCGCCCACGTGGGGCCTCACGCCTCCAGGCCGAGGCCCCGCAACGCCGTGCGCAGGGCCTCCGGGCCCGTGAACGGGATCCCGTGCATCCCCAGGCGCCGCGCACCCTCGACGAAGGCGGGGATGTCGTCCACGAACGCGCAGGCCTCCGGAGGCAGGTCCAGCTTGGCCAGGATGTCCTCGAAGATCCTGCGGTCGGGCTTGAGGGCGCCCACCTCGAAGGAGAGGGTGACGGCCTCGAACAGCGGGAAGATCGGGGTGGCGCGGATGCCGTGCTCGAAGTGCCAGGGGTTGGTATTGGAGAGCAGGCCCAGGCGCACCCGGCCCTCCAGTTCCCGCACCAGCTGCCAGGTGCCCGGGATGGGGGTGAAGATGTCCGAGAAGGCCCGCACGAAGAAGCTCTCTTCGAAGGCGCAGCCGCAGAGGGCGGAAATTCCCGCCAGGAAGACCGGGGACGGGATCTCGCCGGCCTCGTAGGCCCGGGGCAGGTCCGAACCCTGGATCCTCCGCGCCAGTTCGCCGGGGGACAGTCCGCACACGGGGGCCAGGGCCGCGGCGATCCTCCCGTTGTCGAAGGTGCACAGCACGTTGCCGAAGTCGAAGAGGACGGCCTGGATCAGGGAGGGCGGCAGGGTCGGCTCCTTCAGGGACTGGTGCGGATCGCGCCACAGCTACGCCCGGCGAAGCATGGCCCGTCCAGGTAGAGGATGCCACGATCCAGGGCCCAGGGCCTGAGACCGCGTCCTGGGCGGCGCCCCTGCCTGGGGATGGCAAGTCCGGGCCCAGGCCTGCTTGACGGCGCCTGGGGGACACCCATGCTTGGGCGCGAGGTGCCGCGATGAGAAAGGGGTACAGGGTCTTCCGGGTCACCGGTGTCCTGGCGGCCGGTATGGCCCTGGGCGGGTGCCACGCGGCGGCGGGATCCGCTCCTCGGGAGGGGCATGTCCCGCCTCCGCCCCTGCGCTGGACGACCTTCGAGGATCCGGCCGAGCACGCCTTCAGCCTGTCCGTGCCTGCGGGCTGGCGGGTCCAGGGGGGCCTGCGGCGGCGCTCCGCCGTGGAAGTCCACTACGGTGTCACCGCCACCTCCCCGGACGGGCGCATGACGATCTTTCTGGGGGACGAGAACCTGCCCACCTTCACCGTGCCGAGTCCCTACCTGAGCATGGCTGGGTATGGTCCCGGACGCTGGTACAGCCCCGGTTTCGGACAGCAGCTCCTGGTGGAGCCCTACCTGCCCGGGGCGGCCTTCGCCCAGGCCTGGGGCGCCCAGCGCTTCCGCGCCCTCTGCCCGGATCTGCACCTGGCCAGCCGGACCCCGCTGCCCCAGGCGGCCCGGGACATGGACATGGCCTATGCCGCCGGAGGCGTGCGCACCCATCTGGATGTGGGTGAGGCCGATTTCACCGGTTCCGCCGGACCCACGGCCATGGTGGGCTATGTGCTGGCGGCCACGACCCTGGTCCAGACCTATGGCAATGCCCTGTGGCAGGTGCAGTACCTCGGGGCCTTCTGGGCCCCGGCCTGGGACCGGGCCGAGGCGGCGGATCTTCTGGCCCGGGAGGCCGCGTCCTTCCGGCTTTCGCCCGCCTGGCTGGAAGCCACCCACCAGGCCGAGGCCTCCATCAGCCGCACCGTGGCCGCCACCGGAGATGCCGTGGCCCGGTCCATCCACGCGGGTTTCGAGCACCAGATGGCCGCGGAGGCCCGCGCCCACCAGGGGGCGGTGGATGCCATCCGCGGCGTCCACCGCTATACGGATCCCTCGGACCCCGGCCGGACCTACGAGCTGGACAACCGCTACGACAGCTGGATCGTGGGCGACCCTGATCATCCGGAACCCTATCCCGGCGACACGCTTCCCGCCCGGGGCGGCCACCTGCTGGTGAGGGCCCGGTAGGATGCCGATGCCGGGACGCCGTCCGTGAGCCGCCCCCTCTCCACGGGCCGCCGCCGTGCCGCCTGGGCCGTGGCCATCGCCGTGGACGCAGTCCAGATCCCGGTGGAGGCCACGGGCCTCCTCGGCTGGCTCCTGGGCGCCGGCCTGGACGTGGCCACGATGATCGCCCTGACGCTGCTGGTGGGCTTCCACTGGGCCTTCCTGCCCTCGTTCGTCACCGAGTGGATTCCCTACATTGACTATGCCCCGCTCTGGACACTCGCTGTCATGATCGCCACACGGAACCGGACTGGGCCGGTTCCATCCCACCCCATCCCCGGAGGAGGTTCCCATGAAGGTGAACATCGGTAGCGCGGACAAGGTCGTGCGCATCGTGGTGGGGCTCGCGCTGTTGAGCCTCCTGTTCCTGCTGGAGGGCAAGGCCCGCTGGTTCGGCCTCATCGGCCTCGTGCCGCTTCTGACGGCCTTCATGGGTTTCTGCCCGCTCTACACCCTCCTGGGCGTGAGCACCTGCCCGAAGCGCTAGCGGACAGGCACGCGGGGGGTCCGCCTGCTCGCCTTCGGCTCGCGAAGTCCTCCCTCCTGCGCCCCCACGGGGTATTCCGGCCAAGCCGGGACACCCCATCCGATTCCTGCATGATGCTCCGCCCCCCGGCTTCCCGAGGGGCATGCCCGCCATGAGCCAACGGCACTCCATCCCCACCCTCGAGTTCGCGTCCTTCCGGCGCGAGAACGTGATGCTCATCCTCCTGAACCTGGGGGTGCTGCTCGGGCTCCTGGGGCTCCATTTCGTGTTCCGACCCGTGCTCGGCGCCCTGTCCATGGCGGGCGCGCTGGCGCTGGGAGCGCGGTTCCTCACGCAACTGGGCGAGCTGGCGCTGATGGCGCATCCGGCCCTGGAGCTGGGCCTGGCCGGAACCCGCGCCTATGCCTGGTTCACGGTCCTCGCCCACCTGCTCTTCGCCTTCCTGCTCTCGCGGATCGGCCCCGGCCAGGAAAGCCACTACGTGGTGCTGCTCGTCATCCCTGTCATCGCCTCGGCCTTCTGGTTCTCCCTCCCGGGACTCGTCTTCACCGTCGCGGGGGCCAGCCTCCTCACGATCCTCCAGGTCTGGGTGCCGCTGGGCATCCTGCCGCGGGGCCGGATCGTGGAGTACTTCGAGGCCACGACGGTGGCGCTGATCTTCGTCCTGGTGGCCGTCGTGGCCCGCCTCCTCGCCCAGCGCCTCTGGGACCGGGAAGCCGCGCTGAAGGCGAGCCTGGCCGAACTGGACCGTACCCGCGACCGCCTCCTGCGCGAGGAGCGGCTGGCGGCCATCGGGCGGCTGTCCAGCGCCATCGCCCACGAGATCCGGAATCCCGTGGCCATGATCGCCTCCTCGGCCCAGGCCGCGGCGCGGGCGGGAGCGTCCGAGGACACCCGCGCCCACTGCCTGGGGATCGTGGCCCAGGAGTCGCGGCGGCTGGAACAGCTGACGGGGGATTTCCTGGCCTATGCCCGGAACCGGCCCGTGGAGCGGCGGACCGTGGCGCTGTCCGTGGTGCTGGGCGCCGCCGTGGGCCTGGCCCAGGCCCAGGCCCAGGAGCGGGGCATCGGCCTGGCGCTGGCGATGGACCAGGACGGGCCCGTGGCGCTGGATCCGTTCCAGATCCAGCAGGCCCTGCTCAACCTGCTGACGAACGCCCTGGATGCGGCGGGGCCCGGCGGGCAGGTGCGGCTGGGCGGATCGGGTGCGGGTGAGACCACGCGCCTCTGGGTGGAGGATGACGGCGCGCCGGTGCCGGAGGTGATCCTCGACCACCTGGGTGAGCCCTTCCACAGCACCAAGCCCGCGGGGACGGGGCTCGGGCTGGCCATCGTCCATGCCATCGCCGAGGCCCATGGCGGGAGCCTGCGGCTGGCCGAGAACCGGTCCGGGCGGGTCCGGTTCGAGCTGATCCTCCCCCAGACCGCCGGAGGGCCCAGACCATGAGACAGATCCTGGTGGTGGATGACGAAGCGAACCTCCGGCACCTGCTCCGGCTGCTGCTCGAGGAGGAAGGGTTCGACGTGGTCGAGGCCGGGAGCCTCGCCGGAGCCCGGGCCGCCCTCGAGCGGAAGGCGCCGCAGCTCATCATCACCGACCAGAAGCTGGGCGACGGCAAGGGCCTGGAGGTGCTGGCCGCGGCCCTGCGCGTGGATGAGACCATCCCCGTCATCTTCCTGAGCGCTTTCGCCAATGTGGAACTGGCCGTGGCGGCCATGCGCCAGGGCGCCTTCGATGTCATCCCCAAGCCCTTCGATCCCCAGGGGATCAAGGCCGCGGTGCGACGGGCCCTGGCCCACGGCGCCCTCCTGCGGGAGAACCGCGCCTTGAAGGACCAGGCCGGACGCCAGGTCCGGGACCGGGAACTGCTGGGCCACTCCCGGGCCATGGCCGAGCTGCAGGGCGCCCTCGACCGCGTGGCGCCCACCAACGCCACGGTCCTCATCGTGGGCGAGACCGGCACCGGCAAGGAACTGGTGGCCCGGGCGATCCATGCCCGCAGCGCCCGGGCGGAGGGGCCCTTCGTGGCCCTGAACTGCGCGGCCATGCCCGAAAGCCTCCTGGAAAGCGAGCTGTTCGGCCACGAGAAGGGGGCCTTCACGGGCGCCGACCGGGCCCGCCCCGGACTCTTCGAGGCCGCCCACGAGGGGACACTCTTCCTCGACGAGGCGGGCGAAATGCCGGCCTCGCTCCAGGCCAAGCTCCTGCGGGTGCTCATGGACGGGCTGGTGCTGCGCGTGGGCAGCCGCACCGCCCGCCAGGTGGATGTGCGCGTGGTGGCCGCCACGCACCGCGACCTGCGCGAGCGCATCCGCGAAGGCCTGTTCCGGGAGGATCTCTACTACCGCCTGGCCGTGGTGCCGCTGAAGGTTCCGCCCCTCCGGGAGCGGCTGGAGGATCTCCCGCAGCTGGCCGAGGCCATGCTCCAGCGGGCGGCCCGCGACATGGGCCTGCCGTTGCGCCGCCTCGCACCGGCCGCCCTGGAGAAGCTGGCGGGCTATGCCTTCCCCGGCAACGTGCGCGAACTGCGCAACCTCATCGAACGGGCCTGCATCCTGGCCCAGGGCGCCGAGATCGGGCCCGGGGATTTCCCCCTGGAAGGGCCGCTGGCCCCGGTCCGCAGCCTGGATCCCGAGGCCTTCGCCGAGGGGCTGCCACCCGCCGTCAACCTGCCCGAAGTGCTCGCCCGCGTGGAGCGCAGCCTGCTGGACCGCGCCCTCCGGCAGAGCGGCGGCGTCCAGGCCGAGGCGGCGCGCACTCTGGGCATCTCCCGGAGCGATCTGCACTACAAGCTGAAGCGCCGGCAGGGCTAGCCCGAACGAGGGGGGCCATCGCGAGCCGCAGGCGAGCAGGCGGTCCCCCCTCGTGCAGGTTCCAGGTTCAAGAATCCGGACGGCCTGTTCAAGACCTTGGACGCCCGGGGGGCACGACCGGGCCCGGAGCGGTTCCGAACGCCTTGAAACACAAGCCCACCTCGTCCTGGCACGGCTGGTGCCCTGGAGGGGATGGGGCATCCCCGCTTCCAAGGAGACCATCATGTCCATCTTCCACCGTTCCCGTCTGGTCGTCTGGGCCCTGGCCGGCGTCATGCTGCCCGCTGCCCCGCCCACCGGCACGCTCCAGGTCAAGAGCACCCTGGAGAACCTCCAGACCGCCTACAACGGCGAATCCAACGCCCATGCCAAGTACCTGGCCTATGCGGAACAGGCGAAGGCGGAGGGCTTCCACAAAGTGGCCACCCTGTTCACGGCGGCCGCCCGCGCCGAGGGGATCCACGCCGCGAACCACGCGGAAGTCATCCGCCAGATGGGCGGTGAGCCCCAGGCGGATGTGAAGGAGGCGGCGGTGGGCACCACCCGCGACAACCTCCAGGACGCCCTCAAGGGCGAAAGCTACGAGCGCGACAAGATGTACCCGGGCTTCCTGGCCAAGGCCCGGAAGGATGGGAATGCCGATGCGATCCGGACCCTGAACCTGGCCCGGAATGCGGAGATCGAGCATGCCAAGCTCTACCAGGAGGCCCTCAACGATCTGGAAGGCTGGAAGGCCGCTGGCGCCACCTTCTACGTGTGCCCCGTGTGCGGCTGGACCTCGTCCTCCCTGCCTGCGGAACGCTGCCCGTCGTCCTTCACGCCGAAGTCCCGGTTCCTGACCATCTCCTGAGGCCACCATGCTCCCGAGTCTTCCGCCCTGGGCCGGCATGCACCCGCTCCTGGTGCATTTCCCCATCGCCCTCCTCTTCGCTGTTCCGGTCTTCCTGGTGCTGGCGCTCCTCCTCGGGCGCCGGCATCCGGCCTGGTCCTACGCGGCCCTGATCCTCCTCCTGCTCGGCACGGCCGGCGTGTTCATGGCCGCCGCCAGCGGGGAGGCCGCGGGGAAGGTGGCTGAGCGTACCCCGGAGATCAACGGCGTCCTGGAGCGCCATGAGCACCTGGCCGAAACGGCCCGGGGCGTCTTCAGCGGGCTCGCCATGGCGTTCGCGGCCGTGGTGCTGGTGCCCCTGGCCTGGAAGCGGGCGTTGCCCGCCTGGGGGCACTACGCGGCCCATGGCGTGTTCCTGGTTCTCTTTGTCGGCAGCCTGGGCTTCCTGGTCCAGGTCGCGCACCAGGGGGGCCGCCTCGTCCATCAGTTTGGCGTCCACGCCCTCCTGCCGCCCGGGGAGCCCGACATGACACCTCAGGCCTCAGCGACGATTGATCCGGATTGAGGCGGAACGGGCCGCGTTCAGGTCCGTCTCGCCACCATGAGGTACTCCCGGCCCGCCCGCCGGGGATGGCTCCGGCGGGCGTGGTCGAGGTGCAGCACCTCGAAGTGCGTTCCGGCCAGGCGCCGCAGCTCTGCCATGGGAATGGCGTGGGGCGGCGCGGGCCGGCCTTGCACATCGTGGAAGGCCACGGCCAGCCAGAGTCCGCCGGGGCGGAGGTTCCGGGCGCAGGCGGCCACATAGGCGGGCCAGCACTCCGGATCCATGGCCACCAGGCATGTGTGGTCGAAGATGGCATCCCAGGGGCCGAGCTCCGTGGTGAACCAGTCCGCCTGGGCCCAGTGGACCGTTTCGCCGTAGCGCGCCCGGGCGCCCGCCAGGGCCAGGGGCGCGAAATCCAGGCCCGTGGCGGCGAACCCGAGAGCCGCCAAGCCGGCGGCATCGTGGCCGTAGCCGCAGCCGGGCACCACCACCGAGGCCCCCGGCGCCAGGCCGAGCGGCGCCGCCAGCGCCAGGGCCTCCTCCAGCACCGGCGTGGCCCGGCCCATGTCCCAGGACAGGCGTTCGCCGGTTTCGTAGAGGGCGTTCCAGGGGGTTCGAGGGTCCGTCATGGAACCAGGATGGCCCAGGGGGCGTTGGCTTTCACCTGGAACCCGGCAGCTGCACCTCTGTTGCCCCCACGAAGGCCGCCAGCCGTGCGAGCGCCTCGGTGAGGCCGCGCGTCCGGGCCCGGGTGGCCTTGACGCCGGGCTCCCACCAGAGGCCCTTGATCTCCAGGAGGCCCCGGTCCCGGTGGACCTTGGCATCCAGCCGGCCCACCAGGCGCTCGCCTTCGAGGATGGGCAGCACGTAGTAGCCGTACTGGCGTTTGGGTTCGGGCACGAAGGCCTCGAAGCGGTAGTCGAAACCGAAGCGGCGCAGGGCCCGGGCGCGGTCGCGCAGGATGGGGTCGAAGGGGCAGAGGAGCCGGGTGCGCTCCGGCGCCTCGGGCAGCTCCGCCAACCGGGCCTCCCAGTCCGCCAGGGCGAGCGCGGGGCGCTCGGCGCCATCGGCCTCGGCCACGCGCACCGGCAGGAGGCGGCCCGTGCGCACCGCCTCGGCGCACCAAACCTTCGCGTCCGAGGCCTCGACGGCTTCCCAGAAGGCGGCCAGTTCCCGGGGCGTGAAGACCACCAGGCGCTCCGCCGCCGTGGCGCAGGCCCATTCCAGCTGCGCCTCGGGCTCCGGGGCGGGCTGGGCCTGCGGTCCCGGCAGGACGCGCTCCGTGAGGTCGTACACCTTCTGGAAGCCTTCGCGGCGCGCGATGGCCAGCTCGCCGGTGCGCCAGAGGAAATCCAGGGCGGCCTTCTGGGGCTTCCAGCCCCACCAGGGGCCACGCTTGCCGGGGTGCTCGAAATCCGAGGACTTGAGCGCGCCTTCGCGGGTGATGCGGGCCTTCACAGCCGCCACCACCTGCGCGCCCTCCGTGCCGCGGAAGTGCTGCTGCCACCAGGCGTGGGCCGCGATCCGCGCGCGGTCCCGCAGGAAACGGGGCTTCCAGTGGGCGAACCAGGCGGTGGGAATGGCCGAGGCGTCGTGGGTGAAGCCCTCGAACACGGTCTTCGTCTCCTCCAGCAGGCGCCGCAGGTGCTCCGGGCGGTAGCCGTCCAGCCGGCTGAAGAGGGTCAGGTCATGGGCCCGGGCCAGCACCTGGATGGTGTCCATCTGCACGAACCCCAGGCCCGTGACCAGGGCCAGGACGCGGGCGGCCGTGGCGCGGCGGTCCGGAGGATCCAGCAGCCCCTGGACGCCCAGCAGCAGGCGGGCGGCATCCGGGGCGGGGATCAGGGGTAGGGCGCGGGGCATGGGCCCCTACAGCCGGAAGCGCTGGACCAGCCCCCGCAGGCTGTCGGCCACCCGGGAGAGATCCTCCGCGGTGCGGGTGATCTCGGACACGGTGGCGGACAGTTCCTGGGTCGCGGCGGCGTTCCGCTGCAGCTTGTCCGCCGTCTGCGCCATGAGATCGCCCACTTCGTGGTTGGCCTCGTCCTGGTTGCGGCTGAGGGTGGCGACGCTGAAGACCTGCTCCCCCACCTCCAGGATCCGGTTCCGGATGGAATCGAGATGCGTGAGGGTGTTGGCCACATTGTGGATGCCCTGGGAGACGGCGGCTTCGGTCTGGTCCGTCAGGCCCCGGATTTCGGCCGCGGCCTGGGCGCTGCGTTCCGCGAGCTTCCGCACCTCCTCGGCGACCACGGCGAACCCCTTGCCCTGGGCGCCCGCCTTGGCGGCCTCGATGGCGGCATTGAGGCTCAGGAGGTTGGTCTGCCGGGCGATCTCCTGGATCACCTGCACCGCCTGGATGATGCGGCCCGTGGCTTCGCGGATGGCTCCCATGCCGCTCTCCGCCTCCTTGCCGGCCTCGGCGCCCGCGTCCGTGTCCTGGGCCGCGGCTTCGGTGCGGAGGGCCGTTTCGCTGGCGTGCTCATCCATCCGGGCGATGTTGCCGGCCAGGCGCTGGAGGGACGCCTGCACCCCGGTGCCGGCCTGGCGCAGATCCTCACCGACCTGGGCCGTGTCCTCCACGGTGCGGGCCATCTGTTCCGCGCTGGCGGCCAGCTGGGTGGCGCCGGAGGCGACGCTCTGGGAGGCTTCCTCCACCTCGCGGAGGGCCGTGCTCAGGCGATTCACCATGCCGTTGAAGGTCAGCGCGAGTTCGCCGATCTCGTCATTCGCCCCGGCCTCGGCCCGGCTGGTGAAGTCGCCCTCGGCCACCCGCGAGATGGCCCCCCCCAGGCCGCTCAGGGGGCGGAGCATCACCCGGCGCACGAAATAGACGATCAGGAGGCCCATCAGGAGCACGGTCCCGAGGCCCACGCCGGCTGCGGAAAGCTGGAACCGCCGTTCCTGGCGCACGATCGGGGCCGTGGACTGGGAAATGCCGAACACGGCCACGAAATCGCCCACCTTGCGCCCGTCGAAGGCGGTCATGCCGAGGGCCTTGTGGCAGGTGGTGCAGCCCTCCTGGAGCCGCCCGGGGGAGAGGACGTAGGTCCAGGGCGCCCCGTCGGGCCCGGGGTAGGAGCCCCGGTAGCTCTCCAGGGAAGGGTCGGCCTGGAAGGCCTGGATGGCCGCCCGCTCCACGTCGCCTTCGGGGCCCGGCGAGGTCTGATCCAGGGGCACCCGGTGGTAGGCCAGGCCTGCCTTCTTGCAGTAGGCCTCGGCTTCCCAGTGGAGCATGTACCGGGAATTGATGCCGATGGCCCGGAGGTTGGCCTCGAAGTCCTGACGGGAGCGGTCCGCCTGCGCCCGTCCCACCAGCAGGGTGAGGGTGACGAAGAGGAGGACGAGGGCCGTCCCGACGGGCAGAAAGAACTTGAGGGCAAGGCTTCGTCGAGGCACAGGGACTCCAGGATCCGGCTCCTTCTGTTTCGACAGCCGGGTGTCGGCTTCTGAATCTCAAGCCCCGGACATCGGTCACATTCCGGACGGCGACAGCCCGTCAGATCCGGGCGGCCAGCTCCGCACCCTGGCGGATGGCGCGCTGGGCGTCGAGTTCGGCGGCCTGCTCGGCGCCGCCGATGAGGTGCAGGGGCTTGCCCAGGGCCTTCAGGGGCTCGAGCAGATCCAGGCGGGACAGCTGGCCGGAACAGTTGATGACATGGTCCACGGCCAGGCAGCGGGATTCGGCGGCCTGCCCCTCGCGGATCCAGAGGCCTTCATCGCTGATGCGCTCGTAGGCCACGCCGCCGATCATCTTCACCTTCAGGGCCTTGAGGCTGGCCCGGTGGATCCAGCCCGTGGTCTTGCCGAGGCCCGCGCCCATGCGATCCGTCTTGCGCTGGAGCAGGAAGACCTGCCGCCCGGGCTTGGGCAGGGCGGGGCGCTCCAGCAGGCCGCCCCGGTGGGTGCGGGTGCCGTCCACGCCCCATTCCTGGAGGTAGCGGTCGGTGTCGGTGGCGGGGTGGTCCTGCACCAGGAACTCTGCCACGTCGAAGCCGATGCCCCCGGCGCCGATGATGGCGACCGACGCCCCGGCGGTCTTCCGGCCCAGCAGCAGGTCCGGATAGCTGATCACCTTCGGATGATCCAGCCCCGGGATCTCCGGCTGCCGGGGCACCACGCCCGTGGCCAGGATGATCTCGTCGAAGCCCGCGAGCAGCTCCGGCGTGGCGCGCGTCCCCAGGCGCACCTCCACCCCGGCCTGGGCCAGGCGGCGGCCGAAATAGCGCAGGGTCTCGTCGAACTCCTCCTTGCCCGGCACATGCTTGGCAATGTTCAACTGGCCGCCCAGTTCCGCCTCCGCCTCGAAGAGCGTCACCTGGTGGCCGCGTTCGGCGGCGTGGCTGGCGCAGCTCATGCCCGCGGCGCCGCCGCCCACCACGGCGAGGCGCTTGACCTTCGCCGCGGGCGGGAACGTGAGTTCGGTCTCGTAGCAGGCCCGGGGATTCACCAGGCAGGTGCAGCGCTTCCGCTGGAAGACCATGTCCAGGCAGCCCTGGTTGCAGGCGATGCAGGTGTTGATATCAAGGGCGCGATCCTCGGCGGCCTTCGCCACGAAGGCGGCGTCCGCCAGCAGCGGCCGGGCCATGCTCACCAGGTCCGCGCAGCCCGAGGCCAGGATCTCCTCGGCCACCTCAGGCGTGTTGATGCGGTTGGTGGTGACCAGGGGGATGCCCACCTCACCCTTCAGCTGCTTCGTCACCCAGGCATAGGCACCCCGGGGCACCATGGCGGCGATGGTGGGGACGCGGGCCTCGTGCCAGCCGATGCCGGTGTTGATGATCGTGGCGCCGGCGGCCTCGATGGCCTTCGCCAGCTGCACCACCTCCTCCCAGGAGCTGCCTTCGGGCACCAGGTCCAGCATCGAGAGGCGGAAGATGACGATGAAATCAGGCCCCACGGCGGCGCGCACGGCCTGCACCACCTCCACGGGGAACCGCATGCGGTTCGCGTACTCGCCGCCCCAGCCGTCCGTCCGGTGGTTCGTGCGGGCCGCGATGAACTGGTTGATGAGGTAGCCCTCGCTGCCCATGATCTCCACGCCGTCGTAGCCCGCCTCCCGGGCCAGGGCCGCGCAGGCCGCGTAGTCGCGGATGGTCTTGCGGATGCCCCGCTCGGACAGGGCCGAGGGTTTGAAGGGCGTGATGGGGCTCTTGAGCGCGGAGGGGGCCACGCTGAAGGGGTGGTAGCTGTACCGGCCGCCATGGAGGATCTGCATCGCGATCTTGCCGCCCCCGGCATGGACCGCCTCGGTCACGATCCGGTGCTTCCGTGTCTGCCAGGGCCAGGAGAGCTGGGCGCCGAAGGGCGCGAGCCGCCCCCGCAGGTTGGGCGCGATGCCGCCGGTGACGATGAGCCCCACGCCGCCCCGCGCCCGCTCGGCGTAGAAGGCGGCCAGCTTGGTGAAGCCATCCTTCGCCTCCTCCAGGTTCGTGTGCATGGAGCCCATGAGCACGCGGTTGCGGAGGGTGGTGAAGCCCAGGTCGAGGGGTTCGAGCAGGTGCGGGTAGGCCACGGTGGCTCCGGAGGATCCGGCCAGTGTAGAGCCTTCCGAAGGCTACCCTGCGTCAGGTGCTATTCGGTCTTCTCGACCAGGATCACCATCCGCGTCACCACCGCGGCAAGGGCGCCCACGGCCGCGAGGATCGGCAGCAGCGCCGCGCCGACCAGGCCGACGGTCAGCGGGATCTCGATGAGGGTCTTGCCCTCTTCGGTCTTGAGTATGATCCGCCGGATGTTGCCCTGGTGGATCAGATCCTTGATCTTGTCGAGGACTTTCCCGCCCTCCAGCTTGAATTCTTCGGTGCGTGTGCGGTCCATGGGGCCTCCTGGCGCCTCAAGATACGGCAGCCCTAGCCCTCCTGCCGATGGCGGGTGGCTCCGGGGTAGAGCTCCTTGGCGCAGTCGGGGCAGATGCCGTGGGTGAAGTCCGCGCTGGAGTGGTCGCTGATGTAGTGTTCCAGCTGGTTCCAGTAGCCCTTGTCGTCGCGGATTTTCTTGCAGCTGGCGCAGATGGGGAGCAGGCCGGAGAGCTGCTTGACGTTGGCGAGGGCCTCGGACAGCTCCTGGTTGCGGGCTTGCAGTTCCTGGGTGCGCTGGGCCACTTCGGCCTCCAGGTCCGCTTTGGCCTGCGCCAGGTTCGCGAGGCGCAGCCGGAACAGGGCGTAGAGGCCCGCCAGGATGAGGAAGAGCCCGCCGGAGACGGCCCACCAGGTCTTCCACCAGGGGGCCAGCACCGTGAAGGCCAGGGTCGCGGGGGGGCCGAAGGGGCCTTCGCCCCGGGCGGTGCGCACTTCGAAGCGGTAGTGGCCGCTGGGAAGGGCGGGGTAGCGGACCGCGTGGCCCTGGGTGTCCCGCCAGGCGTTCTCGAGGCCGACCAGCCGGACCTGGAACCGCAGATCCCGCTCGCGGGCATAGGAGGGGGCCGCGAACCGGAACGAGACCGTGGCTTGGCGGGAGGGGATCGGGCCCAGGGTGCCCGTCAGCAGCGCCAGAGGGCGCCCACCCACAGTCCCGTCGGTCAGGAAGGTGCGGGGCGGGCCCAGGGGCCATTCGGGGGTGTCCGCGTCGTAGCTCACCAGCCCATCGGCGGTGCCGACCCAGATCCGGCCGCCCAGGGCGCGCAGGGCGAGGATGGCGCAATCCTCGCTGGCCATGCCCGCGTCCCGGCCCAGGTGGACCGGGGGATCCAGGCCCATCAGCCCCTGGTCGGTGGTGAGCCAGGTGCGCCCGTGGGGATCCACCGCCACGGCGTAGAGCAGGCCCGTCCGCAGCCCGTGGCCCTTGGTCAGGCGCTCCAGGATCTGGAGGCGGTCCCCGACCAGCCGGATCCGCGTGAGGCCCTCCGGCTCCTGGTAATAGAGCCAGGCGCTGCCGTCCGGCAGGAAGGCCGCGCCATAGACGGTGTAGGGTTTCAGGCCATCCTTGGCCGTGAACAGCCGCCAGTGGCCATCGGTCTCGCGGATGAGCAGGCCCGCGGTGGTGCCCACCCAGAGCCGGCCCTGCGCATCTTCCGAGAAGGCGTAGGCCCCCAGCGATGCGGTGCGGGTGAACGCGGGGCTGGCCTCCTGGACCAGGCGCCGGGAGGCGGGATCCCAGCGCAGCACCCCGGCATGGGTGCTGCCCAGCCACACGCGTCCCTGATGATCCTGGAACACCGTGTTCACCAGGCTGCCCAGGGGCCCCAGCGGGGCCACCACGGCCTTGGAGGCCCCCGGGCGCAGCCAGAGGGTCGGGCCGGTGGTGGTGACCATCCACAGGGTGCCGTCCCGATCCATGGCCAGCCCCTTGATGCGGCCGCCCTCGGTGCCCGGGATGCTGGCCAACCCCTGCGGGCCCATGCGCGCGGCGCCGTTATCCGTGGCCACCAGCAGCCGGCCCTGGAGGTCCTGGGTGATGTACCAGACCACTTCCCCGAAGGCCCCGTGCGACAGCGTGTAGTTCCGCACCTTGCCGCCGCCCAGCAGGTGGGCCAGGGCCGGGCCCAGCACCCACAGGGTGCCCTCCTGGTCACGGAAGACCACCCGGACCCAGCGGAAGGGCAGGCCCACACGGGCATCCAGAACCTCCCGCTGGGCTCCGCTGAGGTGGAGGGCGCCCGCCTGGGTGGGCAGCCAGATGGAGCCATCGGTATCCCGGAGGGTGAAGCCGCTGACCGTGAGACTGGCGGGCAGGAGGCTGGACCGGTCCTGGAAGCGGGAGGCCCCCGGCGGCCGCATGACGAGGCGGCGACCCTCGCCGGTCCAGAGGCGGCCCTGGCCATCTTCCACCACCAGGACCGTGCCTTCCGGCGGCAGGCCGTCGTCCGGGCCGTAGCGCCGGACGGTCCCATCAGGCAGGAAGGCCTGGAGGCCCTGGGGACCGGCCAGGTACATCGCGCCGCTCTGGTCGCCCAGGGTGAGGGTGACGGCCGAGGGCATCAGACGCTCGGGGCGCATCTGGAACTGGAGCCCCTCGCTCTGGATGTAGAGGTGCTGGCGGTCCGTGGCCCACAGGCGGCCTTTCGCATCCAGCGCCACCAGCAGCGCCGGAGTCTGCGGCGGGTCCGGCCCGAAGACCGGAAGGGTGACGCGCCCGTCCTTCAGGTGCACCAGGCCCCGCAGCGTGGCCACCCACACGCCGCCCTTGGGATCCGCCACCACCTGGTAGACATAGGCCGACGGCAGGCCGTCGTCGAGGGACCAGTGCTGGCAGCGGTGCCCTTCGTAGCGGAGCAGGCCATTCTCCGTGCCCAGCCACAGGAACCCATCCCGGTCCTGGGCCATGCAGATGACGGCCCCGGATGGCAGTCCCTGTTCAGGCCCCAGCAGCGCGAACGGCCGCCGTCCACCGGCCTGGGCCGCCAGGGGCAGCCCGGCGAGTACGCCCAGGAGGGCGGCAAGGCACCAGCGGCGCGGATTCAGCCAAGCGATCACCATAGGCCGTTCATCGGCGGCCGGGGCCGGGGGGATGATTCCAGCCCGGGACCGGGCGGTTCAGAAGCGGATGCCCCCATAGAGGCCGATTTGGCCCTGGGGGGGCACGCGCTTCAGGACATCCGCGGTCCAGCCGGAATCGGCGCCCTGGAAGGCGAGGGGAACGACCGCTTCCACGCCGATGAAGGGCCTGAACAGGGGCGCCGGGAAGGCGTAGCCCACATTGAATCGGGCCCAGGGGTGGCTGAAGGTGGTGGTCATCACCAGGCCCTTCAGGGGTTCCGAGCGGTATTCCGTGCCTGAGCCGGAGGCCATGGGAACGCCCGGGCTCCCCGCGAACGGGGTTCCGGGCTGGAGGAGGATGGGGACGAAGCTGTCGCCCGGAGGTCCGGCGGGAGCGCCCGCCTGGAGGCCCTGGGCGGCGACGGGAACCGCCAGGCAACAGCCGAGAAGCCATGCGGCTTTTTTCATGGTTCCTCCGCCGGAACGGCACCCTGCGTGGTGGTCAACCTCGGTTCCTGGAGGCGTGGCGTCAAGGCCCTACTCCGCCGTCGGCTTCTCCCCGGGCGGTTCGGCCCCGGGCGCCGTGGCGGCAGGGGGTTCGGGTGGGCCGGAGGCCGAGCCGGCGAAGCGCTGGGCCCGGAGGTGGAAGTCGTCGGTGAAGACCTGGCGGACCGGGGGCGGGGGCTCGGCCGCCGTCCGGAGCCGCGCGCGGCGGAGCCCCCACAGGGCCCAGGCCACCGGCAGCAGGAGCAGGAACGGGTATTGCAGCAGGAGCCGCAGCAGCGTGAGGCGGTACTGGTCGGGCCGCAGCCCATCGCTGACGGCGCTGTCCAGCACCCAGATCGTCTCGCCCGGGACCAGTTCCGCCGCCTCGGCTTTGAGCAGGGTCAGATCACGTTCCTGCCGACCCTCCTTCACAGTCACCGAATCCGTGATCTGGCTCTGGGGATCCCGGTCCACGCTCACCACCGTCACATGGGCCACGCCGGGGCCCTGCCAGTGGCAGAAGGGATTCCAGACCAGCAGGAGCACCTGCACCAGTTCGATCCAGCCCACCGCGATCACGACACCCCACAGCGCCACCAGGGCGCTCCAGCGGAGGGCGGGACGGGCGAAAAGACGCATGGCGGCAGTATCCCAGGTTCACCCCTGCCCGTTGGGCGAGATCCGCCCCAGGAAATCCCGGAGGGCCTGGGCGGCGGCTTCGGGCCGGGCCTGGAGGATCCAGTGGGGCGCCTGGAGGGTGACGATGTCGAGGCCTTTCAGGTGGGCGCGGAGGTGGCGCAGGGCCGCTGGGGGCACCACCCGGTCGTGGGCGGCTGCCAGAGCCAGGGTGGGCACGGCGATGTGCCCCAGCCGCGCCGTCTCGTCCACGGCGATCACCGCCAACAGGCGGTCGCGCAGCGTGGCTTTCGGCACCGCCGGCAGCAGCCTCCGGAGCAGGTCCATCAGGGGCGGCGTGGCCCAGGGGCCCAGCAGCAGGAAGCGCACCATCTTGGCGGGCAGCCGCATCGGCGGCAGCAGGCGCAGCAGCGGCCCGGTCCAGGCCAAGCCGGGACGGGGGTTGCGGGCGAAGGTGCCGCAGAGCACCAGGCCCCGCAGACCCGCCGGCCGCTCCGCCGCCAGGGCGATCGCCACGGGGCCCGAGAAGGATTCCCCCAGCAGCAGGAAGGGCCGGTCCTTCGGCAGTTGGGCGCGTGCGACGTGAATGCAGGCCGCGTAGGACACCAGGGCCTCGGGATAGCGCACCACCCGCGTATCCAGGCCGGGCCCGGCCGCCAGGAAGGGCTCGAACATCAGGCCCGTCCCGTCCAGGCCGGGCAGCAGGACCAGCAGCGGGCGTTCCTCGGGTGGGGGCATGGTGACAGTATCCCAGGCCCCGGCCTCCCCGCGGCGGGATGGCGGTCACATGGCCACGAGCCTCGGTTTCACCAGGCGCTCGAAATCCTGATAGGCCATGCGGATCAGCTCGGTGTGGGTGCCGGCGTTGAAGGCGATCTCCTTGTCCAGGGCCAGGTGGGGATCCACATAGACATCCAGGCCGTAGAGGTTGCCGAAGGGCGGCATGGCGCCCACTTCGCAGCCCGGGAAATCCGCGGTGAACTCCCGCTCGTGGGTGAGTTCCGCCGTGGCGGCTCCGGCCGACAGGCGCAGCCGCTCCAGATCCACCTGCCGATCGGCGGGGAGCACCGCCAGCACGGGCTTGCGGTCCAGGTTCACCACCACCACCTTGGCCATCTCCTTGCCGGGGATGTGGGCGGCGCCCGCCACGGAGGTGGCGGTAAAGGCCAGGGGGTGCTTGATCACGATGTGCGGCACCCCGTTGGCGCTGAGGAATTCCTTCACAGTGGCCACGGCCATGGCGGACCTCCTTGGGCTGCATGCGCTCCAAGGATGGGGCGAGGGCCCGCCATGGCAATCGGAGGAACAAGGTTTGATGCCGGTAAAAGACAAATTCTGGAGTGCAAACCCGGACTCCACCCCGGGGCCTTCAACCTGCTGGGCCTACTGGTACCGTTCCGCGGTGGTGACCGTGGCGGTGCCGTTGTAGCCGCCCGTCACCAGCACGGATCCGTTGGGCAGCAGGGTGGCGGTGTGGTAGCGGCGGGGCGAGGCCATGCTCCCCGTCGCCGTGAAGGTGAGGGCGGCGGGATCGAAGAGCTCGGCGCTGGCGAGCACCGAACTGGCTCCGGTGCCGCCCGCGATCAGCACCTTGCCGGTGGGCAGGAGGGTGGCCGTGTGCTGGCTGCGGGGGGTCACCAGGCTGGTGGTGGTGGTGAAGCTGGCCGTCGCGGGGTCGTAGAGCTCCGCGGGGCCCACCGGGTTGCCGCCGGCGTCCGAGCCGCCCGCGAAGAGCACCTGACCGTTGGGCAGGAGCGTGGCCGTGTGGTCGCGACGGGCATAGGCCAGGTTGGCGATGGGGAAGGCGCCGAAGGTGGCCGTTCCGGGATCGTACTGGATGGCGGTGTTGAGGATGCTGCTCCCGTCGGTCCCGCCCACCAGCAGCACCTCCCCGTTCGGAAGGACTGTGGCGGTGCCGGCCAGTCGTGCGCCCGACATGCTGTTGGCCGTGGCGGTGAAGCCGCCCGAGTTGGGGTTGTACGTCTCCGCGCTGGCGAGGGGGCCGCTGGTGCCGTAGCCCCCGGCGAACAGCACCTGTCCGTTGGGGAGCAGGACCGTGATCGCGCCCAGGCGCGGCGTGGTCATGCTGCCTGTGGCCACGAAAAGGCCCAGCGAGGGGTCGTAGACTTCGGCGCTGGACAGAACCTTGCCATTGACATCCGATCCGCCGGCCACGAGCACCTTGCCGTTGGGCAGGGGCAGCACGGTGGGGTTGTACCGCGCCGTTGTCATGGTTCCCGTGGCCGAGAAGGTGCCGGCGACGGGATCGTAGAGCTCGGCGCTGGCCAGCGCCTGGCTGACCGTGTTGTAGCCGCCCACGATCAGCACCTTGCCCGTGGAAAGCAGGGCCGCGCCCTGGGTCTGCCGGGCGGTGGCCAGGCTGCCGGTGGCCGTGAAGAGGCCGGGATGGCTGTCCTGGGGGTCGTAGCGTTCGGAACCGGCGAGGATGGTGGAACTGCTGCCGCCCGCGATGAGCACGGTGCCGTCAGGCAGGAGCGTGGCCGTTTGTTCGTTGCGGTTAACAACCAAGGCGCCAGTGGGCACGGAGACCTGCTTTCCCGGATCGAAGCATTCGGCCTGGGGAAGGTTGTTCTGGTAGCCCCCTCCGGCCAGCAGCACCCTGCCGTCGGGCAGGAGGGTGGCAGTGTGTCCGACCCGGGGGTTGAGCATGGTCCCGACGATCGCCGAGAAGGTTCCGGGACCGGGATCGTAGATCTCCAGGCTGTCAAGGATGGCGGTGCCGGCCCCGAAGCCGCCGGCGATCAGGACCCGTCCGCTGGGCAGCAGGGTGGCCGTGTGCTGGGACCGCGCGGTGACCAGGGTGCCGGCGGGGTTGAAGAGGGCCTGGCTGGGGTCGTAGCGCTCCGCACCGGCGATCGGGGTGTTGCTGGCGTCCGTGCCGCCCGCGATCAGGACGGTTCCGTCGGGCAGGAGGGTGGCCGTGTGGGCCTGGCGGGCCGTGGCGAGGTTGGCGACGGTGATGAAGGTGCCCGAGGAGGGGGCGTAGATCTCGGCGCTGGAGAGGACGCCCGAATTGCCCATGCCGCCGACGAACAGCACGGAGCCGTTGGGCAGGAGCGTGGCCGTGTGGAAGAACCTGGCCTGGACCAGGCCGCTGGTGGTGGGCGTGAAGGTGCCGGTGTCGGGATGGTAGAGCTCCGCGCTGGAAAGGGATACCCTGCCGTCCGTGCCGCCCGCGATCAGGACGGTACCGTCCGGGAGCAGGGTGGCGGTGTGGTCGTAGCGCGCCGTGGCCATGCTGCCGGTGAGGGCGTAGGTGCCGGCGGCCGGATCGTACAACTCGGCGCTGGCCAGCGGGGCGTTGCTGGTGTCCATACCCCCGGCGATCAGGACCTTGCCATTCGGCAGAAGGGTGGCTGTGTGATTGAGGCGCGCCGTATTCAGGCTGCCCGTGACCCGGAACTTGCCCTGCACCACCGTGACGGTGGCGGCGCTGCTCGTCACCCAGGTGCCGTAGCCGTCCGTGACCACCACCTGGTAGGTGGTGCCGCTATCCGCCAGGGCCAGGGCGGGGGTGGTAATGGTGGCGGCGGTCTGGCCGGCGAGGTTCACGCCGTTCTTCTGCCACTGGTAGGTGACGGCGGTGGCGGCCGTGGCCGCGACGCTGAAGGTGGCCGTGTCCCCGATGGAGACCTGAGTGCTGGCGGGCTGGGTGGTGATCACCGGGCCGGTGGGCACCACTGAGAAGGTGAGGGCAGCGGTGGTGCTGCCGCCCGAATTCGTCGCGGTCACGGTGTAGGTGGCCTGGGCCGTGATGGCGGTGGGGGTGCCGGTGATGATGCCCGTGGCGGGGTCCAGACTGAGGCCCGCGGGCAGGGCGGGGCTCACGGCGTAGCTGACGACGGTGCCGCCCTTGCTGGAAGGTGTGTTGGGGGGGATGGCCACGCCCGCGGTGTAGATCGCGGAGGGGGTGGTGTAGGTGAGGTTGGATGGAGGCGTGTCGTTCACCGTGATCACCAGGGGCGCCGTGGTGCTGCCCGCCGTGTTCGAGGCGGTCACGGTGTAGGTGGCGCGGGGGGTCATGGCCGTGGGGGTGCCGGTGATGACCCCGGAACTGGCGCTCAGAGCGAGGCCCGAGGGCAGGGCGGGGCTGACGGTGTACGAGGCCACGGCCCCGCCTGAGCTGGTGGGCGTGTTCGCCGTGATGGCGGTGCCCACCGTGTAGGTGGCGGGGTTGGTGCCGTAGGTGAGGGATGCCGGAGGCTGGAGGGGCGGTGGGGTGGAGCCGCCCCCTCCGCCGCCGCACCCGAGCAGGGCTGCCAAGCCGATGGCCGCGAACACACAGGCCTGCCAACGTGGGCGCATGGATACCTCCCAGAACGATGCAAATGAGTCCATAAAACAGTTGATGTGCTTGGGCATTTTTCCGGCTTTTGGGCGAACGTCAAGCCCTAACTGGACCCGGCCTCGGCCCATCGGACCCGCGGGGCCTTCCCGCCGAGGGTTGAAGCCCGCTACCGGTGCTTGGACAGCAGCGTCTGGCCGAGGCCCAGCATGAGCAGGAAGAGGGCGAAGGCCAGGGCATCCCTTAGCGGCAGGCTCTTCCGGCCGCGCACCTCCGTGCGGGTGCGCCCGGGGCGGGCGCTCCAGCGGCCGTCGCGCTGGGTGGTGACGCTGAACGCGCGGACAACCGTATCCTCCGCGGGCGCCCGATCGCTGGTCTGGCGGTTCCCCGCCGCGTCCTCCCAGTGGAAGAAGGCCTTGGTGTCCGTGACGGGTTCATCGGCCAGAGATAGGA
>JAKAMQ010000172.1 GCA_021812805.1 Acidobacteriota bacterium | reverse complement strand
ATCTATGGATCATATCCTCACCATCGAGGATCCCATCGAGTTCGTGCATCCCCGGAAGGGCTGCCTGGTGAACCAGCGGGAAGTGGGCACCCACACAGAAACCTTCAAGAGCGGTCTGCGAGCCGCTCTACGCGAGGATCCCGATATCGTGATGGTAGGCGAGATGCGTGATCTCGAGACCATCGCCATCGCCCTGGAGACAGCGGTCACAGGGCATCTGGTCTTCGGCACGCTGCACACCTCCAGCGCCATCGGAACCATTGACCGCATCGTGGACCAGTTCCCCAGCGACCGGCAGCAGCAGATCCGCGTCATGCTCGCCGATGCCCTGAAATGCGTGGTGAGCCAGACCCTGCTCAAGAAGATCGGGGGAGGGCGCATCGCGGCCCTGGAGACCCTCTTCATCAGCCCGGCCATCGCGAACCTCATCCGCGAGGGCAAGAACTTCCAGATCCCCAGCGCCATGCAGACGGGGCGGAGCTACGGGCAGAGGCTCATGAACGACGCCCTCGTCGAGCTCATCAAGGACAAAAAGGTCGAGCCCATGGAGGCCTACCTGAAGTGTCCCGACAAGGAGAGCTTCATCGCGGCCTGCAAGCGGGCCGCCATTCCCTTCGACCTGCGGCTCGGGGAAATCGAGAGCTGAGATCTGTTCCCCAGGCGGCATGCCCTGGTGCGGGCGGGGGGTCATCGCACGTGCCCCCTTGCACAGGAGCGGATCTACCCCATGCTGGATGGCGCCCATTAGATGATTCATGGGATAAGCCATCTATTAATCTTTTTTTAACCAAATATCCAACACCCCTCCCCCCCGGCTTGTTCCAGGCCGCCCGCCGGTTCATGACTCGACGTCACTGCGTCCCGGAGGTGATCCATGACGCTCCATATGGGAAAGGCGTCTCAGGGCCACCGCACCCTGATCCTGAAAACCCATCCACTCCACCCGAAGGCGCGGACATCCCAGATCGCAGTCGGTGTCCTGCCGTTTCTCGATCTGCGTCCCGGCAAGAGCGAAGCACCTCTGGCGGAGGGCATGGCGGAGGAGGTACTCCAGTTCCTGAACCAGGTCGAGGGCCTCCGGGCGATCTCAAGGACCACCTCCTTCCTCTATGCAGGCTCCAGCCTTCCGTTGGTCGAAGTCGGACGCCGGCTCCATGCGGACGCCATCCTCGGAGGTGCTCTCCTGGAACAGGACGGCCGATTCACATTGAAGGCCGAACTGGTGGATGTCGCGGCTGACCGGGCGATCTGGTCCACGGCCCTCACCTTTGACCGGAGGGATCTTTTTTCGGCCCTCGAGGACATCACACGTTCGGCGGTTTCCGCCTTGCGGCGACCGGCCACCTTCCGGCCCCGGCGCGCAACCGATCCGGAGGCCTACGACCACTACCTGAAGGGACGGCACTACTACTTCCGGTTCAACCGCCACAGCATGGGGTTCGCCGCCCAGATGTTCCGCCGGGCTTTGGATCTGGATCCCGGCTACGCCTCCGCCTGGGCAGGCCTGGCCGACTGTGCCGCCTACAGCTACATCTACGTGGAGCGATCCGAGACCCAGCGGGAACTGGCGGAATCCTGCAGCCGGAAAGCCTTGGAACTGGATCCGGATCTGGCCGAGGCTCATGCCTCCCGTGGGCTGGCCCTTTCCGCCGATGGACAGGCCGAGGAGGCCGAGGAAGCCTTCGAGACGGCGCTGCGCCTCGATCCGAACCTCTACGAAGCCGCCTACTTCTACGCCCGCCACTGCTTCGCCGCTGGCAAGCCGGAACGGGCCGTCGAGTACTTCGAATGGGCCGCAGCGCTGCGTCCGGAGGACTTCCAGGCCATCCTGCTCGTGGCGCAGGTCTACCACAGCCTGGGCGTGGAGGACGAAGCGGAGCGTGCGCGGAGGCAGGGACTGGCCCTGGTGGAGCAGCGCCTGGAGCGGTTCCCCGATGACGTGCGGGCCCGCTACCTGGGAGCCAACGCCCTGGTGGCCCTGGGCGAGCGAGAGAAGGGCCTGGCCTGGGCCAAGATGGCGAGGGATCTCGATCCCGACGATCCCATGCTGCTTTACAACCTGGGCTGCATCCACGCCCTGGCCCAGGATCCCCAGGAAGCCCTGGACTGCCTCGAACGGGCCGTGACCGCCGGCCTCACCCAGAAGAACTGGTTCCTCCACGACGGCGATCTGGATGCCGTCCGATCCCACCCCCGATTCCAGCAGTTGATGGAGGACCTGGCGGACTGAGCCCGGGAAGCCGTTGTGGCCTACTTGGTCCGGGAAAGCAGGGCTTCGGGGATCTCCCGGAGCAACGCGCCGGTGGCGCTGTCGCCCTGGACCCCGGCGAGATGCGCCACGGCGTTCCGGGAGGCAGTCAGCGCCAACTCCCGGGTTTCCGCCAGGGCCTCATGCCGCGCGATCAGGCTCCGCAGCGTCCGTTCCTCCTCCGACGGGATGGGCACCTCCTCGCCCCGGTCCCAGATGGTCCGGATCAGGGGCCGCACCTCGTCCGGCGCCCGTTCCAGGAGGGTCAGCATGGGCAGGGTGAGTTTGCCTTCGCGCAGGTCACTGAAGGCGGGCTTCCCCAATTCCTCGCTGGTGGCAGTGTAGTCCAGCAGATCGTCCACCAGCTGGAAGGCCCGCCCCACCTCCAGGCCGTAGGCGCGCATGGAGGCGCATTCGGTCTCGCTCCGGCCCGCCACCACCGCCCCGGTCTCGGTGCAGCCACCGAACAGCAGGGCCGTCTTGCGTTCCTGGATGTCGAAGTAGTCCTTCCGACTGGTATCCAGTTTGAACAGGACATCGTTCTGGATCAGCTCGCCCTCGGTCATGCGGGTCGTGACCTCGGCCAGGATCTCCATCATCCGCCAGCTGCGTCCGGCGATGGCCTCGCTCATGGCCACGAGGTAGAGGAGATCCCCGAACAGCACCGTGAGGGTGTTGCCCCAGAGGCGGTTCAAGGTGGGCTGGCCCCGACGCAGCTGGGCATGGTCAATGACATCGTCATGTACCAGGGTCGCCGTATGGATCAATTCGAAGACCGCGCCGAAGCGGACGCCCGCCTCCGATTCGGGGCCGCAGAACCGGGATCCAAGGAGCACCAGGGCCGGGCGCAGGCGCTTGCCCTGCCCCGTTCGGACATGGTCCGCCAGCTTCTGCACCACCCCCACATCGCTCTGGAGGATCCGCTGGAGCTCCGCTTCCACGCCCGCCAGGCTCGGAGCGATGGGCAGGAAGAAGCGGGACAGGTCCAGGCGCGCCACGTCAGCCCCGGTAGTTGGTGAACTGGAGGTCCAGGCCCTGGTCGTCCTTCTTGAAGAGGGCGATGGCCTCCTGGAGGTCATCCCGGCTCTTCCCGCTCACGCGGAGCTGGTCGCCCTGGATGCTGGCCTGGGCCTTGATCTTGGCATCCTTCAGCACCTTGATCAGCCCCTTGGCCTTCTCCTGGGGAATGCCCTGCTGGATGGTGACCTCCTGGCGCACCGTGCCCTTGGCAGCGGGCTCGACCTTGCCGTAGACCATGCTGCGGATGCTGACGCCGCGCTTGTGGAGCTTGCTCTGGAGCACATCAATGACGGCCTTCAGCTTCACCTCGTCATCGCTCGTGAGCACCAGGATCTTGTCATCCTTCAGCTCGATCTTCGAGACAGATCCCTTGAAATCGTACCGTTGGGCGATCTCCTTCATGGCCTGGGCCACGGCGTTCTTCACCTCGTCAAGATCCACCTTGCACACCACGTCGAAGGAGCACTCGCTGGCCATCGTTCCCTCCCTGCCGGACTGTCTCCTAGCCTAACCGATCAGCCCTCCAGCCCGCGCCGCAGTTCGGGCCAGCCCTCCCAAAGCTGGAGCAGCATGAAGGCCGAAAGCACCAGGGCGTGGTGGATCTTGCCCTGACGCATGCGCTCCTGCCACTCCGTCCAGGAGCAGGCCCAGAGCTGGAGTTCTTCAGCCGGATCGAGGTCGAGAGCGCCTTCGGGCACGCAGTCCAGGGCCAGGAAGCTGTGGCAGCGATTGTCCTGGGTCGCGGGATTGGGGGTGCAGGAGCCGAGGGAGAACCAGCGCCCGCTGACATGCCCGGTCTCCTCCCGAAGTTCGCGCTGGGCGGAGGCCAGGGGGATCTCGCCCGGATCACAGGCCCCTCCGGGAATCTCCAGGGTGGCCGCGTTGATTCCGTGGCGGTACTGTTCCACCACCAGCAGCTCCCCGGCGCGGGTGAACGCCACCACGTTCACCCAGTCGGATCCCTGCAGACGGTGGAAGACATGCTCCAGACCCGTATGGGGGCTCCGGCGCCGAGCCAGAACCTGGCGGAAGATCCGCGAGTCTTGGCGGATTTCCTCACTTTCCTGGATCCAGGGGCGAGCCGGATCGAAGCCATCGGGATGACATTGCAGCAGCCGCATCAGTACCTCGGCACCGTCGGATCCAGGTGACTGTAGGCATCTATGCCCCCCGTCAGGTGGGCCAGATCCCGGAAGCCCAGATCCCGGAGAATGGCCAGGGCGAAGCGGCTCCGGACCCCGTGATGGCAGTAGGTGGCCACCGGCCGACCCGGATCCAGCTCCCCGGCCCGGTCGGCCAGCTCCCCCAGGGGCATCAGGCGGGAACCAGGCAGCCGCGCCAGGGCATGCTCCCAGGGCTGACGTACATCCACGATCTGCACCAGCTCCGGATCCAGCTCCCGGAACCGGACAGGGGTGAGTTCCGGGCCCGTCTCAAACACGCGCCGGTTCCTCGCGGCCCAGCACCCGGCCGCAGATGTGATGCACGATCATGTCCAGCGCCGTGCGATTCTCCACTCCGGTCGGCACGATGAGATCGGCCCATCGCTTGCTGGGTTCCACAAACTCCAGATGCATGGGGCGCACGCTCTGTTCGTATTGATCCATGACGCTTTCCAGGCTGCGCCCCCGCTCCTGGGTGTCGCGGCGGATGCGGCGGAGAATCCGGATGTCGGCATCCGTGTCCACGAAGATCTTCACATCCAGCTGGTCCCGCAGTTCCGGCAAGGCGAACAGCAACAGGCCCTCCAGAATGACCACCGGCCCCGGGGGAAGGGGGTCTTCCCAGCCGGTCCGGTCCGAAAGGGTGAAGTCGTAGCGGGGTTTGCGGATGGGCTGGCCCCGGTGCAGGGCCGAGAGATGCGCGGCCATCAGTTCCAGATCGAAGGCGTGGGGATGGTCCCAGTTGACGGGCCGGGCCCCGAACCGGGCTTTCACCTGTTCCAGCGGCGCATAGTAGGCATCCATGTCCAGGAGCAGGGGCGCCAGCTTGCGGCGCTTCAGCCGCTTCACCAGCTCCACCGCCACGGAGGTCTTGCCGCTGCCGGACCCTCCTACGATACCCACCAGCATGGGGTCGTCCGACATGTGCGCCTCCCGCATTCATCCTACTTCAAGGGCGGCCCCCCCTCTGCTATGGTTCGGCCATGCTTCGGGCCCGTCTTGCCACCGTCCTCGCCCTCTCGTTTCTGCTGGCAGGCTGCAGTTCGGAGGATCCGCGCCTTCCCGGCAACCTTTACGAGGAGGCCCGGAAACTCAATCTGGAAGGCCGCAGCCTCGAGGCCCGGGCCATGATGCAGCAGCTCGTGGCGCGCTACCCCGATACCGATGCCGCCCGCCAGGCCCGCCGGGATCTCTACCTCCTCGATGCGTTCGTGGCGCGGGATATCGCTGATCGCCACAAGCAGATGCGCTCATCCATGAACCGCATCTGCGATGCCCTTGCCCGGTACAAAGGCAAGCACGGGGAGTACCCCGGCAGCCTCCAGGATCTGGTGCCCGAGTATCTGGACCAGGTGCCCGAGACGCCCTGGGGGCACCCCTTCCTCTACCGTGCCTACGTCTCCCAGCCCATCGAGGACATCCAACCCCGGCGGGGCCCCGTGCGCCAGCGGTTCAACACCAAGCTGGACACGTACGACCTGGCCTGCCTTGGGACCGACCTCAAGCCCGGCGGGGAAGGCGATGCCAGCGACACCCTGCTCCAGAACGGCAAGCCCGTGGATGGCACCACATTCCCACCGATTCCCCAGCCGCAGCCGATACGTTGAGGCACCGCCCGCACGCAAAATGCGGCCAGAGGCCGCGTTCTGCGCGTGGCTCTCCGCGAAGAGCTACTGCACGCCCCAGTCCAGGATCACCTTGCCGCTCTGGCCGCTGCGCATGGCATCGAAGCCCTTCTGGAAATCCTCGATGCCGAAGCGGTGCGTGATGACCGGCGTGATGTCCAGGCCGCTCTGGATCATGGCGGCCATCTTGTACCAGGTCTCGAACATCTCCCGGCCGTAGATGCCCTTGAGGATGAGCCCCTTGAAGATCACCTGGCTCCAGTCCACGGCGCAGTCGCCGGGGAGGATGCCCAGGAGGGCCACGCGGCCGCCGTGATGCATGGCCTCCAGCATGGACTCGAAGGCGTTGCGGTTGCCGCTCATCTCCAAGCCCACATCGAAGCCCTCAGTCATGCCGAGATCCTTCATCACGGTGGGGAGATCCTTCTCCTTGGGGTTCACCGCCACGGTGGCGCCCATCTTCCGGGCGAGGGAGAGGCGGTACTCGTTCACGTCCGTGATCACCACATTGCGGGCGCCCACGTGCTTCGCGATGGCCACGGCCATGATGCCGATGGGGCCGGCGCCGGTGATGAGCACGTCCTCGCCCACCATGTCGAAGCTGAGGGCCGTGTGGGCGGCGTTGCCGTAGGGATCGAAGATGGAGGCCACCTCGTCCGGCACATTATCCGGCACCTT
>JAKAMQ010000171.1 GCA_021812805.1 Acidobacteriota bacterium | reverse complement strand
GCCTACATGTTCAAGGACATGGAGGACCGACTGGAGAAGGAGGCCGAAGCGCTCATCAACCGCATCCTGGACGTCTGGGAAGGCCCCAGCGTGCTCTACCTGTGAGGTGGGCATGGGTGGCCTGAATTCCATCTCCAACCAGATCCAGAGCCTCACGAATGCCTTGACCTCATCCCAGGCTGCGGCATCCACCAAGGGGCTCTCCAAGGCCGCGCTGCCTCCTCCTCCCCGCTACTCGTTCGAGATCTGGGACGACGTTGGGCCTGCCAAGGCTGCCGACCTGCAGGGGGCCACGCCATCCGTGGTGTTCCGTCTCGCTCCCAACAGCATCTCCTTCTCTCAGCCATTCCGGGCCGACGTTTCCCTCGATCTGCAAGGGGAGCCCGTGGTCGTGGATGGTGGGCTGGGGATCGCCCGCTGCACCATCCGTGGGAACTATGGGGTAGGTGGCCCATTCGACCCCAAGAAGGAGTCGCCAGGCTTCTCGAACATGCGTCAGGTCCGCGAGTTCTTTCTGGGGTGGGTGGCCCTCAACCGGGATCGGGCCCTCAACAATCTGCCACTCCTGCGCCTCGTGTTCGCAGTGCGGAACGGGGTGTGGTCGGAATGGCGCCTGTGGCAGTGGTGGGCTATCCCGACCGAGCTTCCAACTGAGGAGCGGAGCGCTGGTCGCCCTTTCGACTGGTCCTATTCGGCGTCCTTCTGGTGCCTGGAGATGCTGCCCAAGGCTCCGGCTGAGACCCTCCCGTCTCCGCCAAGCTCCACGAAGGCGGCCGAGAAAGTGAGTGGGTTGCAGGCCCTCCTGGCTGGGTACCGCGACATCACCCAGAACGCCGCCAACCTCGCAACCCAGCTCTCCACCCTCCAGACAAGCCTCACCAATCTCCGGCAGCAGGCGATCTCCGAGGTTCGTGGGGTGAGCGATACGATCCGCCTGGCGGCCTCATCGGCCAACGGGATCATGGCGGCCACCAATCCCACCAGCTTCCGCCAGGATGTCCAGGAATCCTACCGGGGCACCCTGCGCGATACCCGGAAGGCTCTGGGGAGCCTGAAGACCTGGGGCACCACCCTGGCGGCTTCTTCTGCGCCGACCTCTCCCAAGGCTCCGACCGTTCAGCCCAATGGAACCCTTCAGCAGATGGCTGCCCTCGGAACCGGTTCCATGGATAACTGGGGCGCTTTGGCGCAGGCCAACGGGCTCCGGTATCCCTTCATCGCCAATGCGGCCTCCACGCCGACGAATCCCGCCTAATGATCACCACCACTTCCATCCCGACCCCCGGCACCCTCCTCCAGATGGGAGATCCCTTCGTCGTCGGAGGGGCCTCATCTCCTGGTGTGGGGCCCACCGATCAGGTGGGCCGCGATCTGGATCCATCCGGGGCCGTGCATACCCTCATTGCGGGCGTCCAGAACCTTCAGAACGCCCTTCTGCGGCGGCTGCAGTGCCCTCTGGGCTACCTCCCCCAGCACCCGGACTATGGGTCACGCCTCATGTCCTACCTGGGTGGCACGCTTGACCTCCCTACGGTCCTGGCTCTGCGAGATGAGGTGGGGCGAACCCTTTTGGCCGATCCGCGGGTGCTGGGGATCCAGACCCTCACAGTGGACGTTGATGTGGATGTGGTGGTCGTGGCCGCCACCCTGAACACCGTGCTCGGGTCGGTGGACTTCTCGGGCAGCGTGGCCCAGGTAGGAGGCTGAGATGGCAGCGTATGTCCCGCGGCGCTGGGAGCAGACCGTCCTCGACATGATCAACTGGATGCAGGCGAACCCGGATGCAGCTGATGGTGTGCTTCCGACCGATCTCTACCCAGGAAGCCTGGAGCGGTCCCATCTTGAGGCCGTGGCCATGATCCTCGAGGAGTACGACGTCCGCACGCTCCAGGCAATCCAGTGGGCTGTGGCCGAGAGCGCGTTCACTGCTTTCGGGTTCTCCCGCCTTCCGGCCCAGTCTGCCTCTGGCGGCGTCGTGTTCCAGGCAGTGGTGGCGCCTACGGCCACCCTTGTGATTCCGACCGGCACCAAGGTCATCGCCTCAGACGGCCAGCAATTCGTGAGCACGGCAGATGCGACGATTCCTGCTGGATCTCTCGTTTCTGGTTTGACCACTGTTTCTGCGGTGGTCCCGGGCGTTGCTGGGAACATCGCCGCAGGAGCCATCAACCAGCTTGCCTACTCGATATCGGGCGTGGATGCGGTGCAGAATCCGGCTCCATTCAGCGGTGGCACCGACATTGAGACCGACGATGCCCGGCTGGCCCGTTTCCAGCGGTTCATTGCCACCCTGCAGCGTGGGACCGCGAGTGCCCTGGAATTTGCGGCCATGTCCACAGGGCTGCTGGTGAGCGCCCGCGCGGTTGAACCCTTCTTGCTGCCCAGCCCTCCTGCAGGTACGCCCTATGCCGGCCTCGTCTGGCTCGTGGTGGATGACGGGACCGGCTCTGGGGTGCTGACCTCCACGGTCCAGACGGCTGTTTCGAATGCCGTGTTCGGCTACACCGCGACCAACGGCACGAAAGTGCCCGGCTGGAAGGCTGCGGGTGTCCAGGTCCAGATCCTCCCGGTTGCGCCTGTGCCCGTGAAGGTCCGTGGCACCATCCGTGTGACCCCCTATGGCGTGGCTCGGTGGTCCTCGATCCAGGCGAACCTGGCGGCGGCCGTCCAGACCTACTTTGCATCCCTGCAGGTGCAGGATTCGGTGTCCTACTCGAATCTCTTGGTTGCCCTTGCGGGCGCTGATCCCGACATCCTCGAGGTCGGGTTGGCGATCTGGCTGGGAGCTTCCACTGCACCAGCCTACACCGACCCTCTTTCCGCCCAGGATCTGGTGCCGGCATTGGCGGGAAACGCGTATGGCGGCGTCAACGAGCGTTGCGTGCCGCTGGTGGGCGCGGCCATTGATGGGGGCGCCTCCGTCACCTATCCCGAGTGGATTCTGGCGACCTCATGATCTACCGTCCGACCTTCCGGCTGGTGCTCTCATCCCTGGAGAGTTTGGCGCCCGTAGATGCCGGGCGCGCCTACGCCGTGATCCTCGATCCCTTGAGCCCGACAACCTCCGGCATCTACTTCGACGGGCTCCCCTGGGATTCCCCTTACGTCCAAGGCCCTCCGCCGAAATTCATGTCCGGGAGCCTGGGGCTAGTGTCGCTGACCACCCGGGAAACCATGCAGGGGCACTCGGCATCGCTCAGTATCACCCTGGGTGAGATCGGGAGCGTTCTTCGGCCCCGGGTGCTGCCCCACGACCCCCTGCGGATCGAGTTGCTGGCCCCGGATGGTCGATGGACCTGCGCCTTCGATGGGAACCTGTCCGATGTCCGGTGGACCCGGGCCTCCGCGGCCGATTCCTACCGCTGGCGCCTGGACGTCACGGCATCCGGGCTACAGAAGGTGTTCTCGGAGCAGTGGCTCGACTGGCAGGGGTTCATCCGGGCGGAAGGCTCGAGCATCTTCCCTGGCTCCGTGGGCTTCAGCTTCTTCCAGGACTTGGCGAAGCAGCAGGGGCAGATCCCCGTTTCCGACCTCATGCGGATGTTCATCACCGGGGCCGTGGACAAGTTCCTGGACTTCGGGGTCCGGGGTTTCAGGGCTGGATCTGGCAATACATTCCAGTTCTCCCCGAATCCCAGGGACTGGCAGAGCGCATGGGGTCTTTTCGTGTTCGCCACGGGGAACTGGTACCTCATGAAGCAGGGGCCCATCTGGGGCTTGCTGCAGGGCCTCGCGGAACCCGATGTCCACGAGTTCTTCCTCACCTACCAGCCCGACCCGAATGCCTCGGAGTACCGGGAGATCCCGACGCTGGTGTTCCGGCCGCGGCCTTGGCCTGGCCCTCCGGCCTCGGCGGTGACGGCCAAGGTGAGTGGGAAGCCTGCTGATGACGATTCCCTCTGGCGCCAGTTGGATGTGGCCTATGCGGGGGCCCCGGGTGGCCCAGGCGCAGCCTTGCGGGTTGGGACGTCTCGCTCGGATGCTTCCCGCGCCAACACCTTCTACATCAGCTTGGCCGGTGCATCGACCGAGAACCCGGGCGCCATGAACCTCACGCGGGTGGCCCTCGGGTTCCGCACGGACGAGAACCTCATCAAGCGGTACGGTTTTTCGGCTCGGCAGGTGAGCATCGGCTCCTACCTGAAGTTCATGGCGGACTACTTCGACGTCATCCTGCCCTCCGTGCTCGACCGGGTGGCCTGGCAGGATGCCCCGCTGCCCTTCCTTCTGGACCAGGTGCGGGATTTCCCCTTGATGCCCGGGGTTCACATCGGAACGGTGCTGGAGGACTACTCGGAGAATGCTGCCTCCCCAACCACTGGCTATGTGATCTCTGTTTCCCACTCGATTTCGGGATCTCCGAAGGGGATCCAGGCCCAAACCGCCATCGGCACCACCAGGGGCCTGGAGGGTGTCACGGCCGATCAATACCCGGCTGCCGTCCGCGCCTTGGTGAACCTGCAGCGGGTGTCCTACATAGATGGCCCGGGGATGAAGGAGGCCAGGGACACCTTCGTGGCCCCGCAGCACTTCCAGCCTCCTCCGGAGAATCCGGTGCCGGGGCCCGACAATCTGCTCGCCACGAGCACGCCTCAGTATCAGGACCAGCCGACGGATGCCGTGAAGGCGAACCTCGCGCTGCTGGCTGGGGCCATCTTCAAGGTGCGGAACCTGCTGGGCGACATCGTCATCACCTCGGCTTATCGCAGCGAGGCGCTCAATGCTCACTGGGGTGGCATCCCCGGGAGTGCCCACACCAAGGGCCTTGCATTCGACTTCCAGATGGCCGCGGGGCCGGGCGCCCTCCCATCGGCTTTCGAAACCCTGCAGGCCAATGCGGCCTCCCTGGGCTACCAACTCATCGTGTTCGAGACCCGCGCTTCGGACAACGTCCAGTGGATCCACTTCCAGATCCCGCCTGCGGGTGGTGCGCCGGCGCTGGAGGCCAAGGTCGGCCGCACAGGAGACTGATCGTGATCTCACCTGCCTACGTGATCGATGTGCTACCGGCCCAGCATGGGGTGCTAGTGGCGTTCCGGGATGGTGTCTACTTCCCCCAGGGTGGGCCTCGGTTCGTACGCGTGCTGGCCTCCCGAGCCCACGCCTCCGGCGGGGCAGCCATCCGGCTCCCGCAGGTGGGGGAACTGGGCCTCGTGGTGGAGGTGGACGAGAACCTATCCGTCTGGCTTGGTTCCATCCACTGGCAGGATGCCAACCAGGTGGACGGGGAGCGGTACCTGGATTCCTTCCAGCACGAGAGCGGGGTGCGGCGGCACATCCATCGGAATGGGGATGTCCAGCTGGAGCATCCTTCTGGGGTGTGCCTGCGGATCGTGGAGGCCGGCGGCGATGGTTCTGGCGGTCCTCTCCCGGCTCCTCATGGGAGCACCCAGAACCAGGAAGTCGTGACGCCGGCGCCGTGGGTCGTCCTCGACCACCCGAAGGCTGGCTCCATGCGCCTGCACCCGGATGGCACCTGGGAGGTCGCTCATCCCTCGGGCGGCGGCATCGCCATCGATCCCTCTGGGAACCTGGTGCTCCACGGCTTCGCCTCGCAGACCTTCCAGGACGGCCAGAAGCGGTTTTGCATGGAGGACTTCTTCACATGGGCCCAAACCCACACCCACACAGGGGTGGCCACCGGCGGGGGCACCACCGGCGCGCCCGCGGTGGCTCCTCCTGCAGCCGGTCTTTCTCCGTCGTCCTTCCTCGGGCCCCACGGGTGAGCCATGGGCCAGGAGTTCTCCCTTTCCGTCGCCTGGCTGAACCTCGACTCGGTGCGTGCCGAGCTTGAGGCCGTGGTGCTTGGTCTGGACGTCTGGCAGCGCACTCTGGCGGCCCTTGAGGGCTACGTCGAGGACGCCCATTCGACCTACGTGGACTACCTCAACGGTTCCCCCATCCCCGGGCATGGCTCTCTCAAGAACCCATCTGGCCGGCTGGCGAAGGGGGCCTATCATACGCGCCGTGCGCTCCTTACTTGGGCCATCGGGAATTCTGCCGACTACGCCAAGGCGGTGGAGGAAGGGGCCCCGGCCTACGACATGAAGCAGAACCTCCCGACCGCGCCTCGGGCCCGGCGGACGAAAGACGGCCACCTTTACCTGATCATCCCCTTCCGCCACGGGGCGGTGAACACCACCCGTCTCAAGGCCATGCCGCGGTCGGTCTATGCCCTGGCGAAGACCATGGCGCACAGCCGTTCCCTTGGGTCGCCCTCCACCCGGCTTTCGGGCACCGGCTGGACGGTTCCCAAGTTCACCTACCAATGGCAAGGCCGCGTGACAAAGAAGGCCCTCCTTGGGGCCGGCCTCTCTGATGCGGATGCCCGGCGATACCAGGGCATGGTCCGCATGGGGGGCGCTGGTCAGACCACCTACCTGACGTTCCGGGTGATGTCGGAGAAGTCGAAGCCCGGATCCTGGGTGCGTCCCGCCACGCCTGCGATGGCCCCCTTGCAGACTGCCCTTGAGGTCGCATGGTCGAAGGCCCGCCCCGAGGTGGAGCGGGCCTTGGATGCAGACCTCCGCGAGGCCCTTGGGGGCTAGTAGGAGGTGATCTTGATGATGTTGTGGGCTGGGACATCCCCGGCCACGTAGACATGGCCGTGGTCCAGGGTGAGGTGGTAGACCGTGGCCAGTTCCCCGGTGCTCTCGCAGCGTGCCACCGTGGCCTCAGTGAGCCGCCCTTCCACGAGCCAGAGGGTCACATCGCCTGGCTGGAGATTCCTGGCTGGGATC
>JAKAMQ010000170.1 GCA_021812805.1 Acidobacteriota bacterium | reverse complement strand
AGGTGCTGAAGGCCCCGGCCCGCACGGGCGCCACGGATTTGATCATGGATGTGAAGGATCCCGGCACCCTCTACGCCGCCCTGTGGGAGAAGGACCGCAAGCCCTGGGACTTCCTGGAGAGCGGCGCCGGTTCGGGGATCTACAAGACCACGGATGGCGGACGCACCTGGACCCGGCTGGGCGGAGGCTTCCCCCAGGGAATGGATGTGGGCCGCATCGGCCTGGCCCAGAGCCACCAGAACCCGGAGAAGCTCTACGCCTTCGTGGACAACCAGACGCCCCTGCCGAAAGGCGAGAAGGATCCCTACGCCGATCCCGAGGCCCTGACCGTACCCCAGGTGGCCGCGCTGACGGAAGCCGGGGTGGAGAAGCTGGAGCCCAAGCGCCTCGACACCTTCCTGCGGCGCAATGGCTACGATGCCTCGGTCACCGCGAAGGAGGTGCAGGCCCGGATGAAGGCCGGCACCCTCACGGTGAAGACCCTCCTCGCCTCGCTGGGGGATGCGGAGCGGGCCCTCATGGAGGCCCGGATCGTGGGCCCGGAGCTGTACGTCACGGAGGACGGCGGCACCACCTGGCACCGCACGCACGAGAAACGGCTGGAGGAATTCACCTACACCTACGGCTACTACTTCGGCCAGGTGCGGGTGGATCCCACGGACGACCA
The DNA here is from genome assembly GCA_021812805.1 of Acidobacteriota bacterium. Taxonomy (GTDB): domain Bacteria; phylum Acidobacteriota; class Holophagae; order Holophagales; family Holophagaceae; genus Geothrix. The sequence continues at coordinate 6,083 of JAKAMQ010000170.1, read as the reverse complement.
GCGGGTGTACCTCCTGGGCATGCCCGCCATCGTCAGCGAGGACGGGGGCCGCACGTTCAAGGGCCTCAACGGGCCCGACTGGGACACGGTGCATCCCGACCACCACGCCCTCTGGATTGATCCCCGGGATCCCCGGCGGCTGGTGCTGGGCAACGACGGCGGCCTGAATGTCTCCACCAACGGCGGCCACACCTGGCGGGCCGTGAAGAACCTCCCCGTGGGCCAGTTCTACTCCATCGTCGCGGACCGCGCGAAGCCCTACCGGCTCTACGGCGGCCTCCAGGACAACGGCGTGATGCGGGGCCCCGCCGATCCCCTCAAGCCCGGCCAGCAGAAGGATGCCTGGAAGGCCATCTACGGCGGGGACGGCGGCATGGTGCAGGTGGATCCCACGACCAACGACACCGTGTACACCGAGTACCAGTTCGGTTCCATGGCCCGCCTCGAAGGCGGCTCGACCACGGGCATCAAACCCAAGCCGAAGCTCGGCGAGCCGCCCTACCGCTTCAACTGGGTGACGCCCCTGGCGCTGTCGCCCGCCAGCCCCCGCATCCTCTACACCGGCGCCCAGGAGGTGCTGCGCAGCCTGGACCAGGGCGCCACCTGGACGCGCATCAGCCCGGATCTCACCGGCGCGCCGAAGGCGGGGAACGTGCCCTGGGGCACCCTCACCCTGGTGGCCGAAAGCCCGAAGCGCTTCGGGCTGCTCTACGCCGGATCGGACACGGGTCGGGTGTGGGTGAGCCGCGACGGCGGTTACGCCTGGACCCGCTGCGAGCAGGGCCTGCCGAAGGACCGCTGGGTGACGCGGCTCGAGCCCAGCAGCCACGCCGAGGGCACGGTCTACGCCACCTTCAGCGCCTACCGGAACGGCACCGCCGAGGCCCTCATCTTCAAATCCACGGACTACGGCGCCACCTGGACCTCGATCCGCGGAAACCTGCCGGCGGAAAACCTGAACGTGGTAAGGGAGGATCCCGCCAACGCCGATCTGCTGTTCGCGGGCTCGGACATGGGCCTGTGGTGCAGCCTCGACGGCGGGAAGCGCTGGGAGGCCCTGGGGGCGGATCTGCCCCATGTCCCGGTCCACGACTTGGCCATCCAGCCCGTGGCCCACGACCTGGCGGTGGCCACCCACGGCCGCAGCGCCTGGGTGGCGCCCATCGGGCCCCTGGAGCAGCTCACGCCCGCCGTCCAGGCCGAGGCCGCTCACCTGTTCGAGCCCAGCAAGGTCCAGGCCCAGGCCTGGTGGGCCACGGACCGGCCCAGCTGGTTCCCGGGCCATGAGATCACGCCCGTGAGCTTCTGGTTCCACCTGGCCCAGGCCGGGGACGCCACCCTGACCCTGGCCGACGCCAAGGGGATCGTGCAGCGCCAGTGGAAGGTGCCGGGCGTCGCGGGGCTCAACCGCGTGGACTGGGACCTGCAGGTGGATCCCGCCCGGCGCCCCGGCCTGCCTCCGGGCCGGCGCCCCTTCGTGCTGGCGGGCGACTACACGCTCACCCTGGAGGCCGCCGGGAAGCAGCTGAAGGCCCAGGTCGAGGTGGAGAAGGCCAAGGAGGCGCCGCCCAGCGAGGACGACGGGCCCGAGCCCGAAGCGGGAAGGTAGCTACTTCCGCAGCTTCATCAGGTCCATGGCGATCACCACGGCCATGAGGGAGGCCAGCAGGACGAAGCCACCGGTGAGGATCTTCTCCTTCGTTTCAATGGAGAGATCCCGCCGGCGGAGCTTCTCGAACAGCAACAGGGCCACATGGCCCCCATCCAGGGCAGGAATGGGCAGGGCGTTGAGGATGGCCAGCTGGAGGCTGATGGCACCGCACATGAAGAGGAAGGCCTCCCAGCCGCTCTTGGCCGCCTGGCTGCCCATGCGGATGATGCCGATGGGACCGGCCACCTCGGCGCTGCGGGCCCGGAAGGTCACCAGCTGCCGGAGGAAGTGGAAGGACTGGCGGGTGAGATCCCAGGACACGGCCGCGGCGAACCGCCCGCCCAGGAGGAGATCCCCGGACCGGAAGGGCCGCCGCAAGACATCGTAGGCGATGGAACCCACCGCCAGCCCGATGCGGCCTTTGCCCCCTTCGACGGCGGGAGTGACCGGGATCTCGAGGGGCTGGCCGTTCCGGACGATCCGGATGGGCACGGGCTGGCCGGGGTGGCCCTGGATGTAGGCCACGGCGCTGTCCCAGGTGCCCGACGGGAGGGCGACGGGGCCCACCTGGCGCAGCTCGTCGCCGGCCTTGAGGCCCGCGGTGGCCGCGGGCTGGCCCGGGATCACCTGGTCCACCAGGAGGGCTGACCCCGGCTTGGGCTGGGCCTTGATGACCCGCGCCTGGCTGATGCCCACCAGGCTGAACAGCACCAGGGTGGTGGCGAGGTTGGCGAGGACGCCGCCGCTGTAGAAGAGCAGGCGCCGCCAGGCGGGCTGTTTCAGGAAGCCGTAGGGATCGTCCGCGCCGGGCTCCTCCGGGTTGAAGCCCGCCAGCTTGACGTAGCCGCCCACGAGGGCCAGGGGCCGGATGCCGACCTTGGTTTCGCGCCAGGTGAACACGCGCACGAAGGGGCCGAAGGGCAGGCCGAAGGCGAACTCCTCCACGGGCATGCCCATGGCCTTGGCGGCCAGGAAATGGCCCAGCTCGTGGAGGAAGATGAGGCCCCCCAGCATGAGCACGGGCCCCCAGAAGCCCACCCCCGGCCAGTGGAGCTGGACCAGGGCCAGGGCGCAGGCGGAAGAACCAAGGACGGTGAGGGGACGGACGGTCATGGACACCTGAAACGGCTAGGGCCGGGACGCGACCCACCCTTCAGCATGACGCCTCGCGGCGGCATCCGCATCCAGGACCTGGGCCAGGGAGGTCAGGGGGCTGGCCGGGAGAGCCTCCAGGGCGGCCCGGTCGCAGGCCTGGATCTCCCAGAAGCCGATGCGGCGGGACAGGAAGGCGGCCACGGCCACTTCATTGGCCGCGTTGAGGATGGCCGGCGCGGTGCCGCCCTCGCGCAGGGCCTGGAACGCCAGGGCCAGGCACGGGAAGCGCGCCAGATCGGGGGGCTCGAAGGTCCAGGCGCGGGCCGCATCCCAGGCGTAGGGTGGCACGGGGCCGGGCTGGGCCTCGGGGTAGAGCAGCGCGTACTGGATGGGCAGCTTCATGTCGTTGGCGCAGACCTGGAGCTGGTAGGTGCCATCGCGGAAGCCGACCATCGCGTGCACCTGGCTCTGGGGATGGACCGTGACGGCGATCTGTTCCACCGGGAGGTCGAAGAGGACCGCCGCCTCGATGACTTCCAGCCCCTTGTTCATGAGGGTGGCGGAATCAATGGTGATTTTCGGCCCCATCTTCCAGGTGGGGTGGTTGAGGGCCTCCTCCACCGTGGCGGCCTGGATCCGCGCCAGGGGCCAATCCCGGAAGGGGCCGCCGCTGGCGGTGATGCGCACCTCGCGGATGGAGGCGGGCTCGCGGCCCTCGAGGAGCTGGTGCAGCGCGGCGTGCTCGCTGTCCACGGGGAGGAGTTCCCCGCCCCCGGCCAGGGCCGCCGCGTGCATGAGCGCCCCGCCCACCACCAGGGATTCCTTGTTGGCCACGCAGACCCGGCGCCCGGCCCGCAGGGCGGCTTCGGTGCTGGCCAATCCCGCGCTGCCGACGATGGCCGCCACCACCGTGTCGGCGTCCGGATGCAGGGCGCAGGCCAGCAGGCCCTCAGGGCCCCAGTTCAGCTCGGGCGTGTAGGAGAGGCGGGAGCGCAGCCAGTCCGCGTCGTCCTTCAGCCCCACCGAGATGCAGCGGGGCCGGAAGGCCTCGGCCTGGGCCAGGAGCAGCTCCCGGTTCCGGCCCCCCGCCAGGGTGGCGACCGAGAGGCGGTCCGGGTGGGCCCGGACCACGTCCAGGGTGGAGGTGCCGATGCTCCCCGTGGAACCCAGGAGGGCGAGGCGGCGGAGCGTCAATTGAAGCCCAGCACGAAGTGGGCGTAGGCGTAGAGCACCGGGGCCGCGAAGATCAGGCTGTCCACCCGGTCGAGGATGCCCCCGTGGCCGGGGATCGCCACGCCGACGCAGGAATCCTTCACGCCCGCGCTGCGCTTCCAGGTGCTCTCCACCAGGTCGCCCAGCTGCCCCGCCGCGCCCATCAGCAGGCCCAGCACCACCGCATCCACCCACGTCCAGTCGGGGCAGACGGTGGCGACCATCAGGAAGGCGCCGGCGAGGTTCCCGGCCAGGTTGCCGGCGGCGCCCTCCCAGCTCTTCTTGGGGCTCACCCGGGGGGCCAGCTTGTGCTTGCCGAGGAAGCTGCCCACGAAGTAGGCGGCCGTGTCGCCGAACCACGTGATGATGAACAGGGCCAGGACGAAGCGGCTGCCGGTCTTGGGCAGATCCCCCTGGAGCAGGAACAGCTTCAGCTGGAAGCCCAGGCCCAGTCCCAGGGCCAGCGCGCCCATCCAGGTGATGGCTTGGCTGGGCAGGGCTTCCTCCAGCTTCGGATCGAAGAAGAGGGCCCCGACATGGATGACCAGCATCCCGCCGGCGAGGACGGCCCACAGCGGCAGCGGATCCGCGTCCCCGGTGGCCAGGAAGAAATGGGCGAGGCAGGCCCAGGCCACGATCAGGCCCGCGGCCAGCGAGGGCTGGAAGCCCCGCACCCGGGCCATGAGGGACAGCTCCCGGACGCCGCCCAGGGCGCCCACCGCCATGAGCGCCAGGTAGGTCCAGGCCGCCCAGGGCCGGTCGCCGTGCCAGAGGAGGGTGAGGAAGAACACGGCGAACACCAGCCCCGTGACGATCCGGGTGGTCATGTTCTTGCGATCCACGGTGGGCGTGGTGCGATCCGGCATCAGAGGCCTCCGAAGCGGCGTTCCCGCTGGGCGTAGTCCTCCAGGGCCTCCCGCAACTGGTCAGGCCCGAAATCCGGCCAGAGGCAGTCGGTCATGTGGAATTCCGCGTAGGCGGACTGCCAGAGGAGGAAGTTGGAGATGCGATGCTCGCCGCTGGTCCGGATCAGGAGATCCACGTCCGGCACCCCGGCGGTCCAGAGACGCCCGGCCAGGGCCGCCTCATCCACCTGGTCCGGCGCGAGGCCATCCGCCACGCAGCGCCGGGCGGCCTGGACCAGCTCCAGGCGCGAGCCGTAGTTCACAGCCAGATGGAAGGTCATGCCTCCGTGGCCGGCCGTGGCGGCCTCCAGGACGCGGATATCGCGCTGGATCCCGGGGGGCATGCCCTCCAGATCCCCCAGGTGGTGGAAGCGGATGCCCTTGCGGGCCAGCTTGGGCACGAACATGCGGAGGTACATGCGCAGGAGGGCCATGAGCGCCCCCACCTCGAGGGCCGGGCGTTTCCAGTTCTCGGTGGAGAAGGCGTAGAGGCTGAGATGCTGGATCCCCGCATCGGAGGCCGCCTCGAGGATGCGCTCCACGGCCTGCACCCCGGCCTTGTGCCCCTTGATGCGCGCCCAGCCCCGCCGGGCCGCCCAGCGGCCATTCCCGTCCATGATGATGGCGACATGGGCCGGAGCGCTCATCCTGGGCCTCAGAATCCAGTCAATCCAGGCTGCCCCACCCGGGCGGCCTCGCACATCCCCAGAGGGGATCCCGAGCAGATGATCGCGACAGGGGGCGAAAGGGTCATGGACAGGGGGCCTCGCGGGTACAAGCGGTCATGCTAGCATGCGGGTCGCCGGGGAATTCAGGGAGGGGGCCTCCGCGGGGGCCGGCGTGCTAGGCTTGATCCACTCTTCTCCGGCGACTGCCCATGGTCCAATTCAATACCCGAGCCAACGAGATCCTGCTGAAGCTGGTCTATTACGGCCCGGGCCTCTCGGGGAAGACCACCAACCTCCGGTCGCTGCATGCGATGTGCACCGAGGCGCAGCGGGGCGAGATGTTCTCCGTCAACACCCAGGAGGACCGCACCCTCTTCTTCGACCTGCTGCCCATCAACCTGGGCTACATCTACGGCAACGCCATCCACCTGCAGATCTACACGGTACCGGGCCAGGTGCAGTACGACGCCAGCCGCCGGGTGGTGCTGGGCGGGGCGGACGGCGTGGTGTTCGTGGCCGATTCCAGCGAAGCCAAGATGCAGGAGAACGTGG
>JAKAMQ010000014.1 GCA_021812805.1 Acidobacteriota bacterium | reverse complement strand
GCTTTCAGCCTACATCATCCCGGTTCAGTTCCAGGCCCCGCGCCGCTGCTGGGCTTCCAGGGCCTCCAGGAGGGCATCCGGCACACGCAGTCCGCCGCGCCCCGACCCCAGGCGGATACCGGGCTTATTGAGCCCGTGATAGTCGCTGCCGCCGGTGATGACCATTCCGAGTCGCCTGCCCAGTTCCACGAAATAGCGCTGTTCCGCCGCGCGGTACTCGCCGTAGTAGCCTTCAAGGCCTTCGAGCCCTTCCCGCTGGAGATCCTGCATGGCCTCATCCCAATGGAAGGCTCCGCCGGCGAAGCGGCCCGGATGGGCCACCACCGGCACGCCACCGGCCTCGCGGATCCAGCGGACGGCTTCGGCCGGGCTCAACTCCTCGCGGGGGACGAAGGCGGGCCCCTCATCGCCAATGAGCCGTTCAAAGGCTTCCTGGGGGCGTCGGACGAAGCCTTTCACTGCGAGCGCTCGGGCCACATGGACCCGGGAGAGCAGGGGGGAATCCGCCTGGGCCTGCACATCTTCCCGGGTCAGGGGATAGCCCAGTTCGGCGAGGCGCAGGAAGAGGCGCCGGTTCCGGTCCTCCCGGCGCCCCCGGAGTTCGGCCAGGCGGATCTGGAACAGAGCATCCGCAGGATCCACCAGGAGGCCCAGCACATGGAGGGACCGCCCGAGGAACCGGCAGCTCAGTTCGATTCCCACGAGCAACCGGACCTTCACCTTCGACTGCTGGGCGAGGAAATCGGGAATGCCGCCGAGGGTGTCATGGTCGGTCAGGCAAAGGGCGGCGAGCCCGGCGGCCTCCGCCAGCAGGGCGAGGCGCTCGGGCGTGTCCGTGCCATCGGAATGGTGGCTGTGGCAATGAAGATCAATCATGGGCCGCCGGAAAGGCCGCGGTTGGCGCGGTAGAGGGCCGCGAGGAGGAGGGCCACTGCCTGGAAAAGCTCTGGAGGGATGAGCTGGTCGAGATCGAGGGGATCCAGGGCGGCCAGGAGATCGGGATCCCGGGTGATGGAGACCCCGTGCTCGCGCGCCAGTTCCAGGATACGCTCCGCCAGCAGGCCCTGGCCCTTGGCCACCAGCCGTGGCGCCGCGTCCTGGAAGGGGGGATCCGGCTGGTAGCGGAGCGCGGCGGCGCGGGGGCGGGAAGGGCGGGCCATGGGCCCTGACCTGTGCCTACTGCACGAAGGAGGAAGCGCTCTGGACTTCGTCCTCGGGCTCGTCCATGGCCAGGCGCCGGAAGAGCTTCATGTCGGCGAAGGAGAGGAGACTCATGTAGGAGAAGCCGCTGAAGAACAGCCAGAGGAACGGCACCGAGGCCCACTTGCGGATGTAGATGGCGACCACGAGGGCGGCCAGGTAGTAGATGGCAAAGGCCAGTTCCAGGAAGGTGAGGACGCTCTTGGGCACCTTGTAGGCGCGCTTGCTGATGGCCTTGCCTTCGGCATCCACGCCCAGCTTCGGGGTGCGCTTGAACTCCTTGTCGTCGGTGAAGAAGCCTTCCAGCACGGCCTTGGCCTGGTTCAGCGCGAGGCCGATGCCGAGGCCCATGAGGCCCGGGATGTATTTCAGGCGCTTCTTCCAGCCGGTGTTGTCGGTGAGCTCCTTCTGGGAGAGGCCGAAATAGAGGCCGACGCTGACGGCGTTCAACAGGAAGAAGGGGCCGTCCGTGAGCAGCAGGATGTGCACGGGCGTGCCGGCGCGGATGATCATGCTGGGCACCATGATGATGGAGAGCACGACCATCAGCATGTAGTTGCAGTTGGCGGTGAGGTGGAACCAGCACTCCAGCTTGGTGTGCAGGCTCTCGTCCGACTTCCAGATGGTCTTCATCAGCTTGCGGATGACCTGGGCGTTGCCCTTGGCCCAGCGATGCTGCTGGCTCTTGAAGGCGTTGACCTCCACGGGCAGCTCGGCGGGGACGACGAGATCCTTCAGGTAGACGCCCTTCCAGCCCTTGAGCTGGGCACGGTAGGACAGATCGGCGTCCTCGGTGATGGTGTCGTGCTCCCAGCCGCCGGCATCGGCGATGGCGGATACACGCCACATGCCGGCCGTGCCGCTGAAGTTGAAGAAGGCGTGGGAACGGTGGCGGGCAGTGTGTTCGAAAACGAAATGGCCGTCGAGGAGGATGGCCTGGACCTGGGTGAGGAGGGAGAATTCGCGGTTGAGGTGGGCCCAGCAGCCCTGCACGAACGCCACTTTTTCGTCGGCGAAATGGGGGACGGCCTTGCGGAGGAAATCCTCGGTGGGCAGGAAGTCGGCGTCGAACATGGCCACCAGCTCGCCCTTGGCGACCTTGAGGCCTTCAGAGAGCGCACCGGCCTTGAAGCCCGTGCGGTCCGTCCGGTGGAGGTGCTGGATATCGAAGCCGAGGGCCTGGTAGCGGTCCACGACCGCACGGGCCACCTTCACGGTGTCGTCCGTCGAATCGTCGAGAACCTGGATCTCGAGCTTCTCCTTGGGCCAGTCCATGCGGACGACATGATCCATCAGGCGCTCGATCACGTTCATCTCGTTGAACACGGCCAACTGGACCGTCACCACGGGCAGGTACGTGGCATCGCCCTTCGGCTGGGGGACGTCCTTCTTGTGGCGGTAGTAGAGCAACAGCATCCAGAGCCGGTGCGCGCCGTAGATGCTCAGGATGGTGAGCAGCGTGAAGTACGTGACCAGCACGATGGTCTTCAAGATCTCCATGTCGGCTTATGCCCTCCCAGGCCCAGGTCCGCGAGCCATGATTAATTCTGCCCGGGTGGACCGGAAAATCCATGGAAAAGCTCACAAACTTTCAAGCCGAGCCGATCCGGTTGGTAGGATGGCAGCGCACCCAAGGACACGCATGAGCACGCCGGAAAACCTGCCCCAGACGATCGGACGCTACCAGGTGGTTCGTCTTCTGGGAGAAGGCGCCATGGGCAGTGTGGTCCTGGCTGAAGATCCGAAAATCAAGCGAAAGGTCGCCATCAAGCTCGTCAAACTCGATGCGGTGCGCAGTGAGACCGACCGCCATGAGTTCCTGATGCGCTTCCAGCGGGAGGCCGAGGTCTCCGGCCTCCTGAACCACCCGGGCATCGTGGCCATCTACGATGTGGGCGAGGTGGAGGGTCTGGGGCCCTTCCTCGCCATGGAATATGTGGCAGGCAAACCCCTGGATCTCCTGATCAAGACGGGAGTCCTGACCTCCATCAAGGAGAAGCTGCGGATCGCCGCCAGTATCGCGGAGGCGCTGGACCACGCCCACGTCAAGGGCATCGTCCACCGCGATGTGAAACCCGGGAATGTCATGGTGGGCGAGGATGGGCGGGTCAAGCTGATGGATTTCGGCATCGCCAAGCGCGAGGATGCCAACCTCACCCAGACCGGCACCTTCCTGGGAACGCCCAGCTACGCCAGCCCCGAGCAGATCAAGGAAGGGACGGTGGATGCCCGGTCCGATATCTTCAGCTTCGGGGTGCTGGTGTTCGAGCTGCTGAGCGGCCAGTCGCCTTTCCCGGGCAATTCGATCAACACCATCCTGTACCGCATCGTGAACGAGTCGCCCGTAGAGGTGAAACCGCCGATCACGGGGATTCTGCCCGAGGGCTGGCGCCGGGTGTTCGACCGCGTTCTCGCCAAACAGCCGGCGGATCGGCATACCAGCTGCACGGCCTTCATCCGGGATCTCCTGGAAGCCGTGGTCGAGATGGACAAGGATGACCGCCGGGCCGTGCTGGGCCTTCTCCGGATGAACGGGGACGCGCCGATGCCGCCGATCGTCTCGCGCGCCCACGACGAGACCCAGCTGATACCGCCTCCTCCGCGGAAGCGCTCAGGCCGAATGCTTACGGTGACGCTCCTCGCTGCAGCGTTGGGCGTTTTCGGATGGTTCCTCCTCCGCAGAGGACGGGATGTCCCCTTCCAGATCGTCACCCAACCCGCCGGGGCCCAGGTCTTCGTCAACGATCTGGAGGTGGGCCGGACTCCCCTCAGCCAGCCCCTCCGGGCCGGGGACCGGCTGCGATTCGTCCTGAAGGGCTATGCATCTGTCACCTACGCATTCAAGCCCGGCGAGGCGCCTCCAACCTTTCCGCTGGCGCCGGTCATCTCGGATGAGGTCATTGATTCGGTGCCCCAGGGCGCCAGCGTGGTCCTGAACGGGCAGCCGCTCCAGGGCGTGACGCCGCTGAAGGTCCGGTGGAACCAGGGCGTGAAGAACGAACTGTCCCTCAAGCTCGGGAAGCAGGTGTTCAACTGGGATTTCGAGCCGGGAGAAGTCCCGGGCGGCCATGTCTATCCCCTCCAGGATGCGACTACAGCCGACACGCGCCCCGAGCCTTCGCTGAATCCCAATGCGCCGGGTTTCCTGCGACTGGTCGGCGAATTTCCGGTTCGTGTGAAGGTGGATGGCAAGGAACTGGGTGAGCCGGGCCCTGGCGTCAAACTGCCGTTGGCTCCGGGCACGCACAAGCTCGAACTGGCCAATCCCCACTGCTTCTACCACGACAGCCGCATCATCTCCGTCGTTGCGGGGCAGCCCCTTCTCGTCGCCCTACCGGGCCTCGCGAAGCTGACCATTGATACGTTCCCGGGTACGGGACGGGTTTCCATTGATGGGCAGGATGCCGGCATTGAAAGCGATGGCAGCACCGTGGAGGTGGCCCTGGGCCGCCATGTCGTCACCATCCGGGGCGCGGCTGGCCCGAGGACCGAGACCGTCGAGATCACGGGAGACAAACACCTCAAGATCCAGTTGTGAAGCATCCTCCGCCCGATCGCCCCTTGGGCAACAGGGCCGCCATTTGCTATCGTGGAAGGTCCCACTGGGGAGTAGCCAAGTGGTAAGGCAGCAGGTTTTGATCCTGCGTACCGAGGGTTCGAATCCTTCCTCCCCAACCATCCGGCCGGCCCCGCAAGGGGCCGTCCTTCAAGAGGAAGGATTCGAATCGCCACCCTCGCGCCGGTAGCCGCCCACGCTGGAAGCCCGGGGGGCTGCCAGCGTGGATCAGCGGCGGGCGCAGCGGGTGGCGCGGAACGAAGTGAATCCTTCCTCCCCAACCATCCGGCCGGCCCCGCAAGGGGCCGTCCTTCAAGAGGAAGGATTCGAATCGCCACCCTCGCGCCGGTAGCTGCCCACACTTCACCTTTCAGCAGGCCAGGCCTGACGGTGGCTCAGCCTTGTGGGAAACTGGACGCCCATGACCACCCTCGCGCTCAAGTATCGTCCCCGTCTGCTTTCGGACCTCGTCGGCCAGGAAGGCAGTGTGAAAGCCCTCGCCAACGCCCTGAAGCGGGCGAAGGAGAGCGGGAAGATCCATCAGGCCTACCTCTTCGCAGGCGTGCGCGGCACCGGCAAGACGAGCACGGCGCGCATCCTGGCGCGGGCGCTGAACTGCGTGGATGGGCCCACGGCCACCCCCTGCGGGGTGTGCGCTCCCTGCCGTGCGGCCGAGCAGCCTGACAGCAGCCTGGACATCGTCGAGATTGATGCCGCCAGCCGCGCTTCCGTGGCGGATGCCCGTGCGCTCCGGGAACAGGTGCAGACCCGTCCGGCCTTCTGCCGCTACCGTGTCTACATCATTGACGAAGTCCACATGCTCAGCACGGAGGCCTTCAACGCACTGCTGAAGGTCATCGAGGAACCGCCGCCCCACGCCATCTTCGTGCTGGCCACCACCGAACTGCAGGATGTTCCGGACACCATCAAGAGCCGGGTGCAGATTTTCCCCTTCCGCCTCATTCCCGTGGGGCTCATCGAAGGGCGCCTGAAGCACGTCTGCGAGCAGGAGGGGGTCACCGCCGAAGGCGGGAGCCTCCGCCTGGTGGCCGAGGCCGGGCAGGGCTCCATGCGGGATGCGCTGACCATCCTCGACCGCGTCATCGCCGCAGGCGATGGCCGGGTGCTGGAGGAGGCGGTCCGTGAGCAGCTCGGCATTGTCAGCGCCCACCGCGTGCAGGGGGTGATGGAGGCCTTGGCCGCTGGCGACACCGCCACCCTGGTGGACCATTGCCGGGCGCTGGCCGAGCAGGGGGCTGACTGGGCCACCTTCTGGCGCGAGCTGGTGCTGGCCTTCCGCGACCGGCTGGAGCAGGAGGCCCGAGCAGGCCGCGGCCCACAGGATCTGCTGCGCTGGGCGCGGATGCTCAACCTGCTGCTCGGCCGGGAACGGGATCTCCGGGACAGCAGCCTGCCCCGGGTGGTCGTGGAACTGGCCCTGGTGACCGCCGCCCAGTTGCCCCATCTGGTGCCCCTGGACGCCCTGGTTTCGGGGACTGCTCCCGCCAGGCCGCTTGCGCCTTCCGCTGCACCGCCCCCGGTCCCTTCCAGGGCCCCCCAGGCCGTGCGGGAGCCTGAGGGGCCAGCCAGGAAGAGCCCGCAGGCTGACGTGAACGAGGGGGGACTGCCTGCTCGCCTTCCGCTCGCGATGTCCCCCCTCGTGCAGCCCCGGCCGGTGTCTCGGCCCAATCTGGACACCGGGCCTGAACGGGAACGCGCCACGCCACCGGGGGCTCCTGACCTGCCTGAGGGCCTGCGCCATGCCTGCAGCGAGGCCCTGCGCCAGGCCCTGGGTCTATCCCGCACCCTCGGGACGGCGCCCCAGATGGCCACGGACCTGAGCTGGGAACCGCCGGTGCTGCGCTTCCGGTTCCCGGCCAACGTGCGTCAGACGGTGCAGGATCTGGAGCGGGAGCGGGCCAATCCCCACCTGCTCGCCGCCCTGGCCACGGTCCTGCCGGGCCTGAAGGAGGTGGACATCTCGTACGACACCCCTCCAGGCGCTTCGGAGGCGGAACGCCCGGAAGACCGCTTGCGCCGAGAACCTGCGTTCCAGGAACTGCTCCGGATGAGCGGCGGCGAGGTGGTCGAGATCCGCCGGGAGGGCTGACCTGAACGAGAAGGACCGCCTGCTGCCCTTCGCATTCCAAGGGTTCAGTGCGCGCTGTCCCGGCCGGGCCGGGGCCATCACGTCTGGTCAACCGCCGGAAACCGGCGGCATGAGCGCGACCTCGTCGCCATCCTGAAGGGGAGCGGTACGGTCGGCGAAGGTCTGGTTCACGGCCAGCAGGGCATCCTTCGGCAGGGCCTGGAAGCGGGGATCGGCCAGGAGTTCGCCCAGCGTCGGCGCTGCGGGCAGCTGCACATCGCTGAAGCCAAGCAGGGCGCGATAGCGGGCGAAGCACTTCACGGTGATCATGGCAGGGCCTCCCCCCTCCTATTTCGGGCTCCAGGTGTGCCGGATCTCCCCCGAGGGATTGATGCCGGACTGGCCGCTCTGGCTGACGCCCAGCTGCAGGATGAATCCGCCGAAGCGCCATTCGACCTGCCCGGAGGTGATGTTCAGCTCGGCACTCTTCTGGTGGGAGACGACGAAGGCGCTCCGCTGCCCGAACAGATTGATGCTCTTGCCCAGGGTCACATCCGTTTCCGTCGTGCCGAGGGAGCTGCTGCGGACGGCCACGTTCACCCGGTCCAGGCCAAGGGTGCGGCGGAGCTGGTCCTGGAAGGGCGCGAAGGCCAGGGTGGAGAGGAGCCCGGCGCTCGCGCTGGCCAGGCCTGAGGTGAGCTGGCTCTGGCTGCTGGTCGTGGCCCCGGTCCCGACGTTGGCGGCGTTGCCGGGGTTGATGAGGATGGCGACGATCTCGTCCTGGCGGAGGGTGGGGGTGGAACTGGGCACGATGTTCAGGTTGCTGAGGGTGCCGTGGATGTCCAGGTTCACGGTGTAGCCGGGGATGGAGGTGACGCTGCCGCGCATGCTGATCAGGGGATCAATGCGATCCGATTCGCCCTTGAAGTCCAGGGAGCCCTGATCCACCACCATGTCTCCGGCGGGAAAGATGTTGGTCAGGCGCCCTCCGGGCGTGAACACCAGGGTGCCCTGGGGCACTGGATGCGCCAGGGTGCCCTGCACCAGGAAGCGTCCTTCGGTCTTGCCTTCCAGCTTCAGGAGGTTGGTGTCAAAGCTCCAGGGATTGCGAAGGTCCAGGTCCAGGGAGAGGCGGATGCGGTCCAGGGGATCCTCGGGATCCAGCCCTGTGAGACCGCCGCTATCGCTGAGGGCGCTGCGAAGGATCAGGTCGGACAGCTTGACCTCAGCCTGGTAGTCCAGGTGATCGGCTTGCAACCTGCCTTGCAGAAGCCCGCCATCCTCGTTGCCGTTGAGGGTGGCCTGGAGGCTGCCCTGGAGGTCCAGCCCTTCCGGAACATCCCGGAGCTGGAAGTTGGCCAGCGACGCGTCGAATCCGTAGGACTCCACGCCCCCCAGGCGCCAGGTGAGCCCACCGGTCGCGCGCAGCCGCCCGTGCGCGAGGGTGCCGGAGAGCGGTGTTTCGTTTGAGATCGAGAGGGTGTGATCCTTCAACAGGAATTCGGCATGGAGATCTTCCACGCCCTGGTAGCCCTGGAGGTTCATCTGGCCGCCATCCAGACGCAGGGTTCCATCCAGCAGGGGATCACGGTAGCTGCCGTGCAGCAGCAGGTTGAACCGGCTGTCGCCTTTCACCTTGAGTTCCGACAGCAGGCTGTACTCGTCCACTTCCATGATCCGGTCCAGGATGGCCTTGAGGTGCCCCAGATCGGCCGATCCTTTCGCGGTGAGGGCCACGGGGCCATCGGCGGAGAAGGGGACGCTGCCCGTGATCCGTATCCCAGCCGCAGGGCTGCGCGAGGCATCCCCGCTCCGCTCGCCGCCTTCGAGGGCCAGGTCCAGGTGCGCGTCATGCGCGGTGCCGCTCAGATCGGACGGGCCCTGTTGGTGGAGTTCGAACGCACTGAAGAGGCCCCCCAGCTGCTGGATGCGGCCCTGCCACTGGAGGCCGTGTCCAGGGGTCCAGGTCCCTGAGGCCGACAGGTCCGCCTGCATGTTCTGCAGGAGATCCTCGGTCAGGCTCCGGGCCAAGGGGCCGGTCGGCGCCGTATCTGAAGCGATCCGGAGCCCCAGGTGGCCCGTCAGGCCCGTCCCACGGGTGCGGGCCTCGAAGGAGAGGATCGGGTCCGGAAGGCCCTCGGTGGCGAGCCGGGAGGCCAGGTGGCCCCGCTCGAGACTCAGATCCCCGGTGAGCCCCTCCACGCTCCGACCGAACAGGAAGACCCGGCCTTTCTGAAAGGCGAGCTGCCCCTCGGGGAGGTCCAGCGGCCCGAAGGGCGCCGTGATGGGCCCGAGCAGGCGTGCTTGTACCTGGGATTGGACGTGGGGGCCGGGCAGTCCCAGGAGTTGGGAATCGAAACGGCCCGCCAGATCCACACGCCAGGTCCACCCGGTGAGATCCATGTCCGCCATGCCCTGGAGGGCCAGGGCGCCCTCGGGTCCACCCGGAGGCACACCCAGGAGATCGGGTCGGCCTGCGATGCGCACGTCCTTCAACTGGAGGCGGAGGCTGTCCAGATCCATGTTGAAATCCGCCGACGCCGCTGGGATCTGGATGCCATAGACCGTGCTGTCTTCGGCCTGGGCCGCGCCCTCCATCAGGAGGTGCTGGTAGGGGCCATGGATGCGGACCCAGCCGCTGCCGGTCCCCGTGATCGGCAGGGTTTCGAGATCCGCGGCCTTCAGCCCCTCGGCGGCGGGCAGGTGGAAGGCCGAGTAGCACATGTCGATCTGCTTCTGGCCCTTGGGCACCTTGGCCCAGGTGAGCCAGAGATTGCCATCCCCTCGGCCTGCGCCCTTTTTCAGCTCGATGTCGTGGACCCTGAGTTCCGTACCCTGGATGGTGACGCCAGCGGTCAGGTGATCCGCCGTGGCGCCATGCCACCGGGGCGTTTCCACGGCGACGGAACCCTCGAGCTGAAGGCCTTGGCGGGGGGCCCATTGCACTTGGGCCTGGGCCTTGGCCGGGCCGGACATGTCCAGATCCGTCACCTTCCAGGCACGGAGGGCATCGGCCACGCGGGCGGCATCCACCTGGACGGTCCCCTGGGCCCGGAGGGTCTCCAGGCGCTTGGCACCGAGGCGGGCCGAGGCTGAGCCCTGGACGCTGACCTCCCGCAGATTGAGGCCGAGATCGTCCAGGGCAAGGGCACCACCATGCAGGTTGAGTTTCATGCCACCAGCCGCCTGCCCGTCCTGGGTGAGGGCAATCGTTCCGGTGGCGGTCCAGCGATCCAGGTTGCCGAACAGGGAAGGCAGAGCAGGGGACTCGCATTCGGCCGCCAGGGAGGCGTGGGTTCCCAGCAATTCTGGAACGCGCAGGAAGTGGCTGAGGATATCCAGATCCCAATGATCTGCATGGAGGTGGAGGCGGGCCGGGTGCCCCTTGGGCCAGAATCCTTCCGCCTCCAGCACCCCCTGGGGTGAGCGCCAAGCGAGATGGTTGAGGCGGACATGGGCGAGGTCGCCCTGGGCCTGGAGCGCCAGATCCCCCCGGTGGATGTCCGGGGCAGCCACGTGGAGATCCTGCCCTTCGGCGCCCAGGGTCCAGCGGGGGTGGGCCAGGGAACCCTGAATGGTTGCGGTGAAATCCACATCCCCGGCCGCGGGAGGCTTGTGCCTGGAACCGGCCCAACGCAGGAGCTGCTCCAGGTCGAGCACGCCCGTCAGGCGGGCGTTCATGGCCTGGGGTTTGACCGGGGTCTCTGGATCAAACCGGCCGGTGACGCGGATCTGGCTGCCGCCCAGGCGGAGGTAGCACTCCTGGAGCAGGAGCAGGGCTTCGGAAGCCTCTCCTTTCAGATCCATGCGCCCCTTCTCCCAGCCGGTGGGCCCCTGCACGGCGAGCTTGGGCACACTGAGGGACAGGCGCATGTGGTTGGGTCCGGCTCCCAAGCCCGTGGCCTCGAAATGGAACCAGCCTGCGGGCAGGCCCGAGAAGGCCGTGGGGATCTCCAACTGGCCGCCCGTCACGGAGAGATGGTCCAGGATGACCTGGGGCAGGGGCTCCTGATGGGGGGGGCGTGGCTTGAGATGGATCTGGGCCAGGTTGGCCGCGGTGATGCGCAGATGGGGCTGCTGGAGGCGAAGGGCCAGGACATGGGGGCGGCGAGTGAACAGACTGCCTGGATCCGCCTGGATGTCCAGGCGGGCGAGGGTCAGGAGATCCCCTCCGATCGCCACATTCCGGAGGGTAAGGGTTCCGAGGAGGGGGTGGAATTCCACATCTCCGACCCCCAGGCTCAGCCCGGTCTCCCGCCGCAGCGCCACGTCCCCCTTGCGTGCCAGCCACTGGTAGACCATGGGCCGGTCCAGGAACCAGGTCGCGCCACCCACCAGTGCCGCCCCGCCCACGAGTGTGTAGGAAACCCGGCGCAGCCAGCGGCGGCTCCAGAGCCGCCGGACCGATTCCTTGGCGGAGGCCAGTGCCATGGATCAGTTCATCTCCCCGCAACGTGGACACTTGGTGGCCATGCGGGGCAGAGGGGTGTAGCAGAACCGGCAGAGCCGTCCCTGGGTGGATGCGGCGCGCAGGGTCGGATGGGCACCGGAGGCGCTGGTGGCGAGTACGGCGGTGCCCAGTGGCCGGGTCTCGCGGGCCACGTTCTGCTTCAGGCGGCGCAGATCCTCCAGGAAGGCATGCGCCGACAGGTAGCGGTCTCCGAGGTTCACGGCCAGCGCCTTCATCACCACCTCGGAGAAGGCTTTCGGCACCACGGGGTTCCGCAGGTGCGGCGCGGGGATCTCCTGGCTGGTGAGGGCCTGGGCGATCTTCAGCGGATCCGCATCGTAGAAGGGCACCGTGCCCGTCAGCATCTCGTAGAGCGTGATTCCCAGCGACCAGAGGTCCGACTGGAACACGGCCCGGCCCCGGAAATGTTCCGGCGCCATGTAGGGCGGGGAACCGATGCGGGTCGGGGCGAAGGGGACATGCTGGAGTTCCAGCACCCGGGAGGTGCCGAAATCGGTGACCTTGGCCACACCCTCGCGGTTCACCAGGATGTTGGCGGGTCGCAGATCGCGGTGGAGGATCTGGTGGGTGTGGGCAAAGGCGATGGCGCTACAGACATCCAGGCCGATCTCCAGGGCGCGCGTGGGGCTCAGCGCCCGCTCCCGGCGGATGATCCGGTCGAGGCTCTCGCCCTCGACATATTCGAGTACCAGGAAGAAGATCCCGTTTTTCCGCTCGACGGTGATGAGTTCGACGATGTTTGGGTGCTTCAGCCCCGCCATGATGCGGGGTTCCTTCAGCAGGTCCACGATCTCATCCTGCTGCTGGTGCGGCACCTTCAGGGCCACCTTACGGTTGACCCATGTATCCATGGCCAGGTACACCGCTCCGAACCCGCCCGAACCCAGGCGGTCCAGGATCTGGTACTTGCCCAGCGTCTGGTCCTTCGACAGCACGGGAGATGACTCCGCAACGATGGATCCAGCATGACCGGAAACCGGCCAGGGCTCCAGGGCTCCGCGCGGCCTATTCGAGGATGCGATCCAGGATGGAGGAGGGTTCATCCCAGGCTGCGACCAGATGGCGGATCCTCGGCTGGCCGTCCTCGGCCAGGGCGTAGGCCCGGCCGATGGCTTCCCGGTCCTCCACGGTGGCGCGATGGTGCTGCCGCAGGTGCTCACCCCAGCTTGAGCTCAGGAAACTCTCGATAAAGCGCAGGACGCCCGGGGCCGGGCCGGCCAGATCCTGGAACAGGGACCAGCGGACCGCACCATCGCGGATGCGAATCCGCCGCACTTCCCTCATGGCGAGCTTGAAAGGGGTTTTCTGCTCCTGGGGAACCAGGTATTCCATGACCGTGAGGATGGGGCCCTCATCGGGGTGGATCGGGGCCTCGGCGTGGGGCTGGAGGCGATGGGGGCTGAGGTCCATGGGCTCATCAAGCGCCTGGATGCGCAGCCGACCCGTAAGTGCCTGGACCGCCAGCAGGCCCAGGGACGAAGCCGCGAAAGCCACGCGCAGACCCCAATGCTCGCCTACCCACCCCCAGAAGGCGGCGCCCAGGGCCATCGCTCCGCCCCAGACGGTGATGTAGACGCCCAGGGCCCTGGCCCGCACCCAGGAGGGCACCGAGAGCTGGACGCCCGTGTTGTAGGTGCTCAGCACCGAGAGCCAACCCATGCCGCAGATCAGCAGGGCCAGCACCACAGGCACCAGGTACTGCAGGAAGGCCAGTGTCAGGAGGCCCAGGGCGAACAGAGATGTGAAGAGGCCCAGCAGGGTGTTGGCGCCGAAGCGTTCCCGGATCCGGGGCAGGATGAAGGTTGCGCCCACGGCGCCGGTGCCGATGCAGCCCAGCAGGAGGCCGAAGGCCACCGACCCCATGTGCAGGCGGTGAATCGCCAGGGTGGGGAGGAGGCCGAAAATGATGCCGCCGAAAAAGACGAAGCCCCCGCCGCGGAGAAGGATGATCTGGAGAACTCGTCGGTGCCGGGTATAGCGCAGCCCCACCTTCATGGCGGCGCTGAAACGCTCCGCCGGGAGGTCCGTGGGCACGGGCTGGCGTTTCCAGGCCTTGAGCACCCAGACCACGCCCAGGAAGGACACGGCGTTCAACGCGAACGCCCAGGTGGCGCCCAGGGCGCCCACGATGAGCCCGCCCAAAGCCGGGCCCACGGCCCGGCTCACGTTGAAACCGGCGCTGTTCAGGGCCACGCCGGCGGGAATCTGGTCCCGGGGCACCAGATCCGGCACGGTCGCGCCCCAGGCCGGGGCGTTGAGGGCCCCGCCCACGCCCAGCAGCAGGGACATGGCAATGAGAATGCCCGGGGTGACCAGATGGAGGGCCGACAGCACCGCCATGGCCGCAGCCACCAGGAGCATCCAGGTCTGGGTGAACAGGAGCAGCTTGCGGCGATCCACGATATCCGCGATGGCTCCGCCGGGCATGGACAGGGCCAGCATGGGCAGGGTGGCGCCGGTCTCGATGAGGCTCATGAGGAGGGGAGACCGAGTCAGTTCCCCCATGAGCCATTTCTCGCCGACACTTTGGATCCAGGTGCCCACGTTCGAAGCCAGCGCCGCGATCCAGATCGCCAGGAAGAGGCGGTTCCGGAGGGGGGCGTAAGGATCCTTGGTGTCGCTCACGGAAGATCCGAGGCTCCGGGTGGGGAAGGGGAGCGCCGCAGCCACGGGCCCAGGCGGACCTGCGGCTGCGGAGGGTCCGGGGTCAACCCAGGAAGGCTTTCAGGGTCTTGGAATAGCGCGGATGGCGAATTTTCCTCAGGGCCTTGGATTCGATCTGGCGGATGCGTTCGCGGGTGACAGCGAACTCGCTGCCGACCTCCTCCAGCGTGTGCTCGGAGCCGTCGTCGCCCACGCCGAAGCGCATGCGCAGCACCTTCTCCTCCCGGTCACTCAGGGTGTTGAGCACGTTGCGGACGGTCTCCTTGAGGCGCTGCTGGACCACCTGCTCCACAGGGGACACCACGGTCTTGTCCTCGATGAAATCTCCGAGGTGGGAATCCTCCTCCTCGCCGATGGGCGTTTCCAGGGAGATGGGTTCCTGGGCGATCTTCATCACCTTGCGGACCTTGCCCACGGGCATCTCCATGGCATGGGCGATCTCCTCCGAGGAGGGCTCCCGGCCCAGCTTCTGCACCAGTTCGCGCTGCGTGCGGATGAGCTTGTTGATGGTCTCGATCATGTGCACGGGGATCCGGATCGTACGGGCCTGGTCCGCGATGGCGCGGGTGATGGCCTGCCGGATCCACCAGGTCGCGTAGGTGGAGAACTTGAAGCCGCGGCTGTACTCGAACTTGTCCACGGCCTTCATGAGCCCGATGTTGCCTTCCTGGATCAGGTCCAGGAACTGGAGGCCGCGGTTGGTGTAGCGCTTGGCGATGGACACCACGAGCCGGAGGTTGGCCTCGATCAATTCAGCCTTGGCGGCTCGGCTGATGCTCTCGGCCGCCTTGAGACCATTGAAGTCCTTGTGGAAAAGTTCGCTGGTGGTCTCGTATTTCGCGAAGAACTCTTCGATGGTCTTCTCGATGTGTTCCAGCTCCTGCTTGTAGCGGTCCTTGAGCTTGGCGAAGGCCGGATTTTTGAGCCGGTCGCGCAGCTCGCGGACCTTGCGTTCGCCGGCCGTGACCTGGCTGTGCTGGTGGGTGATGCGGTCAATGAGACGGGTGACGGCCAGGCTGTTGAGGCCCAGCTTGCGGATCTGGCGGGAAAGCCGCGCCCGGGCGTGGAGGATCTCCCGGTCCAGCTTGCGCTTCTTGGGCAGGGTCTTGGTCCCCGCGTCCACCTGGCGCTTGATGTCGAGCAGTTCCTGGAGGGCCTGGTCGAAGACCAGCAGCTTCTCGAACTGGTGATGGACATGCTGGGTGGCCGAGGTGCTCTCGGCATCCTCGTCCTCATCCACCTCATCGGAAAGCCCCACCACTTCGCGGATCTTGCCGGGGTTCTCCTTGAGCATCCGGCCGATGTCAATGAGCAGGCTCGACGCCAGGCGGGAACGGGAAAGCGCCCGCATCACCGAGCGGACACCCACCTCGATGCGCTTGGCGATCTCCACCTCGTCTTCGCGCTTCAGGAGCGGGACCGTGCCCATCTCCTTGAGGTACATCCGGACGGGATCGTTGAATTTGTCACTGTCGGGGCTGTCAATCTCGACATCGAGATCCTTGTCCGCCTTGGACCCCGGCTCCACCGCCACGAACTCTGGTTCGATGGCGTCCCGCGCCATCAGGGCCTCTTCTTCCGTGGCCCCGATTCCGATGCCGAGGCGGCCGAACAGGCCAATGACCAGGTCGAGGTCATCCGGATTCGACGCGGTGCTCGGGAGGAAATCGTTGACCTGGTCAACCAGCAGGTATCCGGTTTTCCTTCCAATGGAGATCAGGGCTTTGGTGAGTTCGTAATAGGCTTCGCGGGCGGGCGTCAGAACCATTCGGACCTCAAAGAGCGCGGCGGCAGGCAGGGCGGCGGGAATCGGCGGCTGGGAAGGAAAAGGCACAATCCGGCCAATGTACGGACCGACCCGGAACCTACCAGTATAGGGGATTCAGTGGATCCGGCAAGGTCCAGTTCCAAGGATGCCCTTGCGGCTCCGGGCGGCCCCTGTCTTATCGGCCCTGTCCCCGGCGAAGGCGAGAAATCGTTTTCTGGCGGTTGATCAGGTCGTTCAGTTTTCCCATCAGCCGGCCCGTGAGGTCGGTATCGGCGAGGATCCGCGGATCCTGGAGCATCCGGTTGTTGGCCTGGATCTCGCGGTCCACGTAGCCTCCCTCCAGCTTGAGGAAGAGGGCCGCGGCATCCCGGCCTTCGGCGGCGTCCTGCCGGCTGGCCTGGGCTTCCAGGCGGCGCACGATCGCCTGGACTTCCTCCGGGAGGAGGGCGGAATCGCCCTCCGCATCCAGGAGGGCCTGCAGGATGGGCGCCCCGTCCAGGCTCTCCCACCAGGCCGGCGGAACCCCCTGGACCTCCCGCCAGAGGCCTTCCCGGCAGAGCAGGATCAGGGAGCGCACGGCTTCATCCATCCGCCCGGCGGGCTGGAGCGGGAGCGGAGTTGTCTCGCCCGGGGCAGGACGCCGGGCGCCCACGGCGCGGTCCAGCTCCTGGAGCGGAAGCTGGAGCTGGTGGGCCAGGCTGGCGAACAACTCCCGGGTTTCGGGTATGCGGGGCAGGAAGGGGAGGAAATCCAGTAGATCCTGGAAGGCGCCCATCCGGTCGGTGATCCGGCGCAGATCCTTGCCTTCCAGGGCGCGGGCGGTCATGAAGGCGGTCCAGTCCGGTACGGTGCGAAGCAGGTCGCGGAAGGCATCGCCACCCAGCTTGAGGCACCAGGTGTCGGGATCCTCGCCCTGGGGCAGCTCGAGCAGGCGCACCTCGAAGCCCAGGGGCAGGGCCATGCGCAGACCCTTCTCCATGGCCCGGCGGCCGGCGGCGTCGCCATCGAAGCAGAGGATCACCCGCCGGGTGAAACGGCCCACCTGTTTGAGATGGTCCTCCGTGAGCGCGGTTCCCAGGGGCGCTACGGCCTGGACGATCCCCTGCTGGTGGAGCTGGAGGACATCAAAGTAGCCCTCCACCACCAGTGCGCCCTCCTTCAGGGCGCCCTTGGCGCGGTGGAAGCCGAAGAGCGTCTCACCCTTGTGGAAGAGTGCCGTGTCCCGGGTGTTCAGATACTTGGGCTGGCCTTCGCCGAGCACCCGCCCGCCGAAGGCCACGAGCCGGCCCCGGGCGTCGTGGATGGGGATGGTGAGGCGGTTGCGGAGGAAATCAATCTGGGTGCCCCGTTCGCTGCGGCTGGCCAGGCCTGCCTGTTCCAGCAGATCTGCGGAGAAGCCGAGACCCCGGAGGTGGGTCACGAGGGCATCCCAGGCATCCGGCGCCACGCCGAACCCGGCCTCGCCCAGGAAGGCGCCCTGGTAGCCCCGCGCACTCAGGTAGGCACGGGCATGTTCGTGGCGGGCCAGTTGCCGTTCGTAGAAGGCCTGGGCGGCATCCAGGGCCGAGCGGAGCCGGGTCTCCAGGTCCACTTCGGCGGCGGGCCGCTCGCGGTGGTGGGGCAACTCGATGCTCGCGGCACGGGCCAGCTGCTCCAGGGCCTCGGGGAAACTGAGGCCTTCGCGGTCCATGAGCCAGGTGAAGGCATCGCCATGCTTCCCGCAACCGAAGCAATGGTAGAAATTCCGGCCGGGCACCACCTGGAAGCTGGGGCTGCGCTCGGCATGGAAGGGACAGAGGCCCACGAAGGCCGAGCCCTGCTTGCGGAGGTTCACGGCCTGGCCCACCAGGGCCAGCAGGTCCGTCGCGTCCCGGACGCGCTCGACGATTTCGCGGTCGCGCATGCTCCAGGCATACCATGAGCGGCTGCTGTCGCGCCGTGGCATGCTTGAGGATTCGTCTCCCGGTGACCCATGAGCCAGATCCTCGACACCATCCTTCTGTTCAGCCTGCCCGCCTCCGGCAAGTCAGAGGTTCGCCGCTACCTGGCCAGCCTCACGCCCGAGCAGTGCCGGAATGATTTCCACCTGGGCCCCACGCTCCAGCTGGACGATTACCCGTACGTGCACCTCATGCACCGGCTGGATGACGAGCTCAAGGCCCACGGCCTGGGCTACGCCTACTACCATGGGCCCAACCGCCCTTTCCGGGACAACTGGACCTGGGCGGTCCTCATCGAGCTGCTGAACGAAGACCATGCCAACCTCATGGCCAGCCGTCAGGTGGAGGTGGCCAGCGCGGCCCAGCACCTCATGGATCGGCTGGATGCTGCCCACGCCAAGGTCGGTCTCGCCCAGCCCATGGGTGACCTGCCCCACCGGCTTCGCCTGAAGGTGGCCCAGGCCCTGGAGGCCGAATGCCGCCGGGAACTCGATGCCCTCAACCGGCAGAACGCCCAGGACAAGACGGGGAGGACCCTCGTCATCGAGGCAGCCCGGGGCGGGGCCCACGGCTCGGCGTTCCCTCTGTGCCCGCCCCACGGCTATGAGACAGCCTTCCAGACCCTCTCGCCCGTCATCCTGGAGCGGGCTGCGGTGCTCTATGTGTGGGTGGATCCGGCCGAGAGCCGGCGCAAGAACCTCGAACGCGGGCGGCCGGATGGCCAGGGCAGCATCCTTCACCACAGTGTCCCCATGGAGGTCATGCTCGGCCAATATGGCTGCGATGACATGGGTTGGCTGATGGAGCAGAGTGATCGCCCCGGGACCATCCGCATCGAGCGCATCACCAGCCAAAATAATGCCTACAGCACGAAGATCTACCACCTCCCCGTGGCGCGTTTCGACAACCGGGGGGATCTCACCACCTTCGTCCGCACGGATGAGGCCCTCTGGCAGCCCGCAGCGGTCGAGGCGCTTCACGCTGGACTCAAGGCCGCGTTCGATTCATTGGCTGGATAGCGCACCGCCTGCAGGGCTCCCGGGCCATTTCACTGGACTGGAGATGTATCCCTTGACCGGAAGCACGGGAAGGGATTTATTGAGGGTTGCCCTGCCCCACATCCTCCCCTTTCCCCTGGAGTTCCCATGGATCCAATGGAGACCCTCACCAAAGCCGACCTGTCCCGACACCTGATGGAGCGGCTGGAACTCGGCAAGAAGGACGCCGACCTCCTGGTGAACACCTTCCTGGAGAGCATCATCGGCGCGCTCACGGAAGGGGAGGGTGTGGAGCTGCGCGGGTTCGGCAGCTTCCGCCTCCGGGACCGGGACGCGCGCCAGGGGCGCAATCCACGCAGCGGCGAGAACATCCACGTCCCCCCCAAACGCGTGGTCTATTTCAAGCTCGGGAAGGAGCTGCGCAGCAAGCTGATTGATGAATGATCCCCAGTCCACCCCTTTCCCAGGAGATCCCATGCGACGATTCACACGCCTCTTCCTGGCCGTGGCGGCCCTGCTCGCGCTGGCGACCCCGGCTTTCGCCCAGACCCGCCTGAGCAAGGCGGAGAAAGCCAAACTCCCACGCATCGCGATTCTGGATTTCAAGGCCGCCCCGGACTGCTGGCACGGCTGGCGGTTTGGCGGCTGGGGCAACCAGATGAGCACCATTTCGGATCAGCTGCGGGATCTGTTCACGACGGAGATCATGCAGCGTGGCCACGGGAAGATCCGGGTCATCGAGCGGGAACGCCTGCAGGACATCCGCAACGAGCTGAACTTCCAGCAGAGCGGCGAGGTGGATACCGCCACCGTGCTGAAGATCGGCAAGCTGCTGGGCGTGAAGTACGTCATGACGGGCAAGGTGACCCGGTTCGCCTACAAGGAGAGCGGCATTTCCGGTGGCTGGGGCCTGGGCGCCCTGGTCAGCAAGGTCACCGGCAGCGGCCTGGCCGGGGCCGTGGCGGGCGACATGCATCTCAAGAAGGCTTCCTTCACCGGCCGTCTGGACATCCGCCTCATTGATGTGGAGACCGGCGAGATCCTCGGGGCCTGGTCGGGGGACGGCAAGCTCTCGGATACCAGCGTGAAGGTGGCTGGAACGGGCACGGAAGTGCAGTACGACGAGGAACTGGTGAACAAGATCTTCGAACCCGTGGTGCAGGAGCTCACGCCCAAGCTGATCCGCGCCGCAGGCATTGCGAACAGCGAATCGGACAACTGAGGCCGGGAGGCCCGGGTTGCAAGGGGGCTCAGCGGCCCCCTTGTCGTGTACTGGAGTACCAGACGCCGGTGGCACGGGCGATATCCGCGGCGTAGGTGGGACCGAGCACCTCCGAACAGTGCAGATGCCAGGTGGGCACCGGGATGACCTGAATGTGCTCGAAGTGAGTCGCGACGGCCTGTTGCACGGGAGGTGGCGCCAACCGGTCCTGGGTGGCCAGGAAGCAGAGACCGGGGGTCTGGAAGCGGAGGCTTCCCACCCGGCGAAGCAGGTTCGTGGCGCTCGGATCGTACCCGCCCAGATGGCCTGCGTAGCGGCTGGCCAGCAGACCGATCGCCGGAGCCAGGAAGTGCCACCAGCGATCCTTCGGGCCCCGCACCAGGCGTTCCGCGAAATCCCGGCTGCTGGCGGGGGCGCCCTCCCAGACGATGCCGGCCAGGGGGCCGTGCCCTTCCCGTTCGAGGTCCGCCAGCGCCATCAGTCCCACCGATGCGCCCAGGCTGCGGCCCATGAGCAGGATGTGGTTCCGGGGGATGCCTTCGGCTTCCAGCCGATGCACGATGGCCACCACGTTCTCGGATTCGCGTACCCCAAAGGTGACAGGCGGCGCAGGCCCACCCGCGCGCAGGGCATCATCCCGCCGCAGGTAGGTGAAGATCGCGGCATCGAGGTTCGGAAACCAGCGCAGGGCCGGAGCCGTGCCCCAGCGGTCGTCGCCGAAGCCGTGGAGCAGGAGCACCACGCCGGGGGCGGGCATCCTCCGGTGGAGGCGCCAGAGTTGCAGCCCCTGGACGTCCTCGCTGGTCCAGCGCCCGCCGGGATCGCCCTCCCCACCGGCGGCCAATTCGGCGTAGGTGGCCTGGACCCGCGCCAGGGGCTGCGGATGGTAGAAGGGCGGGTCCACCAGTTCATGGGCCACGGCCCGGGCCTTCCAGGCCATGAAACCGCCCGTGCCCAGCAGAGGCAGAAGGACCAGGCCTGCGGCCAGGAGGCGCTTCACCAGTATCCCGTGGTGATGTCCACCTCGGCCGATGGATCCAGCAGGCGGCACTGGCAGCTGATCCGCTGATCAGGATCCGCTCCCAGGCGGGCCAGCAGGCGGCGCTCCCGCGACCCCGGGCGGCTCAGGGCCTCGGCGCCTGACAGGACCGTGATCAGGCACCGCCCGCATGCGCCCCGACCGGAGCAGGCCGAAGCCACTGGCAAGCCCGCGGCCTGGCACAGCGCCAGCAGGGTGCCGCGGGATCCCAGCGCACGGTCCCGCCCCCGGGTGCGCGCCGCGAGAGGCATGGCTACTTGACCAGGGCGGCGCTGACCCCCGGCAGGCCTTCCGCTGGGGGCAGCGGATCGGGTTTGCCGTAGAGGACCGCATCGAAGGTCTGGGTGAGCACGATCTGGTAGAGCCCCTTGGTTCCCGTCATGTCGAGTTCGCCCAGATCAGGGCTGAAGATCTCCCGGGCACTGGACAGGAAGAACCGGTGTTTGCCGGGTGCCAGCCCCTTGATGAGGAGGCTCCGGGCACCCTTCGGATACTGGGCCACAGGAATGCGGGTGCCATCGAGGCTCAGCTCGAAGGGGCCGTGAACCTTGCGGGTGAAACGAAGGACCACGGTCCCGCTGGGCAGCGGCGTAGGGGAGGTCAGGGGAATCTTGCGGCACCCCAGGGCGGCGCCCGCTCCCAGGAGCAGCACCATCGCGGGAATGGCGAATCGAGACTTCATGCGACCTCCGAACCCTGATGATATGCGATGACGGGAGGGGTGGTTCATCTCAAGCCCTCGGCGTCCTGCGGGATGATCATCCAGAGCCGCCCGCCCCATCGCCCCTGGACGGGTTTCCGGCCGATCACGCCCGTGAGGGGGCCGCTGCAGGCCACTTCGACCCGGCCCCCCGGGCGGGCCTGGAGGGAGAGAACCTTCAGGTGCGTCTGCTGGGTGGCGGCCCAGGTGTCCGGGTACTGCCCCTTCCCACCCCGGCGGATGTCCAGCAGGTAGAGCTGGCCACTCCGGAGGAAGACCACGGCCAGCTGGAAGGGGGCTTCACCCGAGGCTGGGATCAGGTCTCCCGTCATCCGGAGAGCCCCCGGCAGGCCCCCCTTCGGCGGGGCCACGAACAGTCCCGTGGGCTGGAAGCGATAGACCTTGCCTGCGAGGGTCAACTGGCCCCCGCCCTCGATCATGGATGGCGCCGCGGGAAGTGCCGTGGCCAGGAGGAGACCGGGTAAGGCGCGGAAGAAGTTCATGCTGACTCCGAACGGGGTGAACCCTATTCTGGGGGCTTGGACCTCGAGAGGTGAACCATGACCCGTGTGCTCTTCCAGACTGACAAGGGCGACATCAACCTGGAACTCTTCCCCAAGGAGGCTCCGGGCACCGTGGCCAACTTCGTGAAGCTCATCGAGGACGGCTTCTACGACGGCCTGGCCTTCCACCGCGTGATCCCGGATTTCGTCATCCAGGGCGGCTGCCCCAATACCCGTGCCGGCGCCTCGGGCATGCCCGGCACCGGCGGTCCCGGCTGGAAGATCAAGTGCGAGACGGCCGGCAATCCCCACCAGCACAAGCTGGGCGCCCTCTCCATGGCCCATGCGGGCAAGGATACGGGTGGCAGCCAGTTCTTCGTGGTGAATGGCGATCGCCGCAACGTCCAGCATCTGGACGGCGTCCACACCGTCTTCGGCCAGTGCGTCTCCGAGGCTGACATCAAGGTGGTCCAGGCCATCCGCGCCAATGACCGCATCGTCAAGGCGACTGTCACCGAGGCCTGAACCGGGTTCCGACGCAGAATCGGGCGGCCTGGCCGCCCGATTCTGCATCAGGAAGGAAGCTGGGAGGAACCGATGCCTGAACGCTGCGGGTGGTGCGGGGACGATCCGCTCTACGTCGCCTACCACGATGAGGAATGGGGCGTGCCCCAGCACGACGACCGCCGCCTCTTCGAGAAGCTGGTGCTGGAGGGCGCCCAGGCGGGACTCAGCTGGATCACCATCCTGCGCAAGCGCGAGGCCTACCGGGAGGCCTACCACGGTTTTGATCCTGGGAAAGTCGCGGCGATGTCGGATGGGGAGCTGGAAGATCTTCTCCAGAATCCGGGTCTCGTGCGGAACCGGCTGAAAGTTTTCTCGGCGCGGCAGAATGCCCGGGCCTTCCTGGAGGTTCAGCGGGAGTTTGGAACCTTCGACGCATTCCTCTGGTCCTTCGTCGGCGGGGCACCGAAGGTGAACCACCCACGGACCCTGGCCGATGTCCCTGCCGTCACGCCCGAGGCGGAGGCCCTGAGCCGGGTGCTGAAGAAGCGGGGCTTCACGTTCGTGGGGCCCACCATCATGTACGCCTATATGCAGTCGCTGGGCCTGGTGGACGATCACGTGGCCACCTGCTGGCGGCGGGCCGGAGTCGCGGGGAAGGGACCGGGCCGCTAGACTGATGGGTCCGGAGCGCCCGTGTCCAAGCCTTTCTACCTCACGACCCCCATCTACTACGTCAACGATCGGCCCCACATCGGGCATACCTACACCACGGTCCTGGCGGACGTGATCGCGCGGTTCCACCGGATGCTGGGGGAGGAGGTCCGCTTCCTGACCGGCACGGACGAGCACGGCCAGAAGGTGGAGAAGGCCGCCGCGGCCCGGGGCATCGCACCGAAGGCGCTGGCCGACGAGGTCGTGGCCAACTACACCGACCTCTGGGCCCGCATGGGCATGACCCACGACCGCTTCATCCGCACCACGGATGCCGACCACTGCGCCACCGTGCAGGGCTGGTTCGAGAAGCTGCTGGCCACCGGCGACATCTACAAGGCCACCTACAAGGGCCTGTACTCCGTCAGCGACGAGGCCTACGTCACCGAGACCCAGGCCAAGGAACTGCAAGCCCAGGGCCTTGCCCACCAGCTGATCGAGTTGGAAGAGGAGACGTACTTCTTCAAGCTGAGTGCCTACCAGGATCGCCTGCTGAAGCTCTACGCCGAGCATCCAGAGTTCGTGCAGCCCGACTTCCGGTTCAACGAGGTGAAGCGCTTCGTGGAGGGCGGCCTGCAGGATCTCTCCATCAGCCGGACCAGCATCACCTGGGGGATTCCCGTGCCCGGCGACGAGAAGCACGTGGTCTACGTGTGGTTCGACGCGCTGCTGAACTACCTGACGGGGCAGGGCGGGGCCTGGCCGGCGGACCTCCAGCTGGTGGGCAAGGACATCCTCCGCTTCCACGCGGTGTACTGGCCGGCCTTCCTCATGGCCATGGGGCTGGAACTGCCCAAGACGATCCTGGCCCACGGCTGGTGGCTCATGGGCGAGGACAAGATGTCCAAGAGCAAGGGCAACGTCGTCCGTCCCGACACCCTCCTGCGTTTCGGCAACGATGCCCTCCGCTTCTTCTTCCTGCGGGACATGCAGGTGGGCCACGACCGCGGCTTCAGCTTCGAGGGCTTCATGGACCGCCTCAACGCCGACCTGGCCAACGGGCTGGGGAACCTGGCGTCGCGGACCCTGAGCATGATCCAGCGCTACCGGGACGGCCGCATTCCGGCCCAGCCGGCCCACCGCGACGGGGCCACGCGCGCCAAGGAGGATCTGGGCAAGGCGAATGCCCGCCAGTTCCCCACGTTTGCCCGCGAAAACAACTTCAACGGGGCCCTGGACCTGCTCTGGGACTACCTCCGCGGCCTCGATGGCTACATCGTCGAGAAGCAGCCCTGGGTGCTGGCCAAGGATCCCGCCAAGGCCGAGGAGCTGGACGCTGTCCTCCACCTGCTCTGGCAGGCCCTCCGCATGACGGCCATCCTGGTGGCTCCGGTCATGCCTGGCATGGCGCAGGACCTCTGGACCCAGCTCGGGATGACCGGGCAGGTCGCGGACCAGCGCATCGACCAGGACCCCTGGGCCGCCCCGGTCCCCGAGCGCATCGGGACCGTCCAGCCCCTCTTCCAGCGCATTGACAAGGAGAAGGAAATGAGCGAACTCCTACCGCCCTCGGCAACCCCTGCCGCCGAGGCCAAGCCCGCCCTGGACGTTCCGGAGCTGCGGGAGACCATTGACTACGACACCTTCGCGAAGACGGATCTCCGCGTGGGTCAGGTGCTGGAGGCGGAGCGGGTGCCCAAGAGCGACAAGCTCATCAAGATGCGGGTGAATCTAGGCTTCGAGCTGCGCACCATTGTGGGCGGCATCGGCAAGGCCTACGCCCCGGAGGACCTGGTGGGCCGGCGCGTGGTGGTGGTGGCGAACCTGGCGCCCCGCAAGCTCATGGGCATCGAGAGCCACGGCATGCTGCTGGCCGCCAGCGACAACGCGGGCCTCCCCTACCTGGTGGCTGTCCCCGAGGAGGCCCAGCCCGGCTTCCTGGTGAAGTGAAGACGCCCGTCTTCGGGTTCGAGGCCGAGATCCTCACGGATGCGCCCTTCGAGGCCATCGGAGCTCGCCTGGGAGCGCTCGATTCGCCCGCTGAGCTCCACTGCCTGCGTTCGCTTCGCGGTTGGCAGCCCCTGGAACGGGAGGAGGGCCGCCTCGTTCTTCACTGGGGCCGGACCTGGGGCGGAAGCGAGGAATCCGGTGCGATCAGCATCACGCCCGACCCCAAGGGGGCCCGCCTCCGCCTGGAGGGCCACCTGAAGGGATGGACTGGGTTCCTTCTTCTCGGCCTGCTGAGGTGGAAGACCGACCGCCTGCTGGACCGTTTCGTGGAGGAACTGTGAAGGCGGTGCTGTGGATGAAGTCGAGCTGCACCACCTGCCGGAACGCGAAGGCGAAGCTGGCGGAACTGGGGATCGAGGTGGAGATCCGGGACTACTTCCGGAGCCCCCTGGAGGCCCCGGAACTGGAAGGCCTGCTGCCAGCAGACCCGGCGCCGATGCTCGGGACGAAGAGTCCGAAGTACAAGGAGCTGGGCCTGAAGGACCGGCGGCTCTCCAAGGCCGAGGCCATTGCGCTGATGGTCGAGGACAACAACCTGCTCAAGCGGCCCATCCTCGTGCATCCCAAGGGTACGGTGATCGGCTACGATCCCGAGGCCTATGTGCGCCTCGCGGGAGGGACGTGAGATGAAGCTCTACAGTTGGAACGTCAACGGGTTCCGGTCGGTCCTCAAGAAGGGCTTCATGGACTGGCTGGAGGCCACGGAGCCCGACTTCCTTTCGCTCCAGGAAATCCGCTCCGAATGGGAAGAGGTGGACCTGGCGGTCCGCCGCCAGATCGAGAGTGCCTATGACGTCTGCTGGTTCCCGGCCACGAGCAAGAAAGGGTATGCGGGCTCGGCCACCCTGTCGAAGAAGGACCTGGGCTTCGCCCACGCCAAGGGGCTCGGCGTCGAAGGCTACGATGCCGAAGGCCGCATGATCGTGTCGTCCCGGGGGGATCTGGATGTTGTCGCCGGCTATTTCCCGAACGCCTCGCAGGGATTGGTCCGGCTGCCCTTCAAGCGCCAGTTCGCACGGGATCTGGCGTCCTTCGTGGCGTCCCGCCACCAGGCTGGCCGGAAGGTGGTGCTCACCGGCGACATGAACGTGGCCCCCGAGGAGATTGACCTGGCGCGCCCCAAGGACAACGTGAAAAACCCAGGCTTTACGCCCGAGGAACGGGAGGACTTCAAGCTCTACCTGGAGGCCGGCCTGGTGGACGTGCTCCGGGAGCGGAATCCCGGCGTGCCGGGCCTCTACACCTGGTGGACGGCGCGGGGCGGGGCGCGGGAACGGAATGTGGGGTGGAGGATTGACCTCTTCCTCGCCAGCCGCGGTCTCTTGGATCGCGTGAAGGACGCCCGGATCCATGCCGATGTGCTGGGCTCCGATCACTGCCCCATCAGCCTCGAGCTGGCATAGGAAGGGCCCCGCGGCGGGGCCCTTCCGGGGAAGTTCTCTGCGCCCTACTTGAGGTGCTTCAAGGAGGGATCGTTCAGCATGTCCTTGGCCGTGGCCGCGTTCTTGCCGGTGGGGGCGAGCTCCAGATACTTCTGGAGATTCTGCTTGGTGGCGTGGAGGTTGTTCTCACCGAACGCCACCATGGCCATCAGGTAGTAGGCTTCCGCGAATTTCGGATCCACCTTGAGCACCTTCCCCAGCTGCGTCTTGGCGGCCCCGGTATCGCCGGCATTGAAGGCCTCGACTGCCTTGTTGTAGAGCACACCCGGATTGGGGCCCTGGAGGACGTCAAGATCAGCCTGGTACTTGGCTTCCGCGGCCTTGTCGCCCTTGGCCTTGGCCACCTGGACCAGGCCCGCGAGCACCAGCTCGTCCTTCGGATTCACCGTGAGCGCCTTCTGCAAGAACGGCTCCGCCTCGGCCTTGCGGTCGGGACTGCCCATGGCGAGGCAGATGCCGTAGACCCGGGACACCTGGGGCAGGAGGTTGGCCGTCTCCGCCTTGGCCTTGTCATCCTTGGTCTCAGCCAGAGACTCATTGAGCTTCTTGTAGGCTGTCTCGATGCCGGGCAGGGCCTCGCCGTACTTCTGGGCATTGTAGAGGGGGATGATCGAATTGAAGGCGTCACGGCCGGCGGCATCGGCCGCGGCACCGGGATCCACCGGAGCTGTTTTCGCGGTTCCGCTGGCGATGGCTTCTGCCTGGGCCTGCTCCGGCGTCAACAGTTTGTAGTCTTTCTTGAGGACATCGGCGAGGGGGATCTTCTCGTTCTTGTCTTCCAGGCTGATGAACCCATCAGCACTGACGGTGATGTCATAGATTCTGGGCTCCAGGCCGACCTGCATGAACTCGCCCTGGGCGTTGGTCGTCAACTCCTTGGCCCAGTGGATATCCAAGCGCTTCAGGAGGATCTTGGCCCCCTTGATGGGCTTTCCTTCCTTGGTGAGTACTTTGCCGACAATCCGTCCGGTGGACTCGGCGTGCAGGGTGAAACAGAGGGCGGGCAGCAGAAGGGCAGGCAGCAGGCGTCGCATTATTTCCTCCAAACCTATCCATCGTTCCACAGGTATGGCCCTTCGCGGAGTGCTTTTCGTCAAAGCCATCCCCGCACCAGGAATGGACCGGAATGAAGCGTCTTTCCAGCGTGCATGCAGGAAAATCTGGGCCGTGGTAGGCTTCCCCGCAGAACATCCCGAATCTGTCTGGGGTATCCCGATGAGTGCTGCGGTACCAGAAGCGTCCTTGACTGCGCTGCTGCATCTACTGGCTGAACAGGCTTTGATGGCCATGGGCGTGCCGCATCCCATGATGAAGGATGCGCCTCCAGCCAACCCGCCTGTCGCACGGTTCTATGTGGACCTCCTCTCGGTGCTCCAGGCGAAAACGGAGGGCCTCCGCAGCGATGCCGAAAACCGGGAGCTGGAGGACCTCCTGTACCAGCTCCGGATGCGGATTCTGGATCTGAAACCCGCCCCTGAGGCGACAGACGGCCCCAGGCCGTGACGAGGTTGGATATGGGCTTCTGGAAGGCGATCCGCACCGCCCTCTGCCTCCTGGGCACGGGATGGCTGCTGGCAGCCGGGACTGCGCCTCCGCTGCGCGGGCCGGCCGCGCCCCTCCTGACGCCGGACCCGGGCCAGGCCCCTGCCATCGCATTGAGCCACCGGGTGGCCCAGCTGCAGGCCGCGCTGCTGGAACGGGATCCCCACGCGATCCACCAAGCTCAACTCGAAGTGGACATCCTCCGGAGAACCTATTCCACGCTGGATGTGACTCCCCTGGTCGAGGCCATGGCGGTCTGGGCCCGGCAGGAGGGCCTGCAGGGGCACCCGGAAATCGGCCTCGAGGCCCTTCAGTCCATTGAGTCCTGGAAACCGAACCTGCCCGCCGTTCTGAGTGCGCGGATCTCCCTGACCCGGCAACAGGGTGCCGCAGGGTGGTTCTGGAGCGTGCCGGATCTTCTGCGTCTCACCCGGATCCGCCTGGATCATCCCGAATCCCAATGGCTCTGGCTGGTCCAGCACCTCGGCATGCTCCGGCTGATGGCAACCCTGCTGCTCTGGGGATGGGCCCTCACCCTGGCCCTGCGCTACCGGAATGTCCTGCGGGCCCTGTGGGAGGAACCTCTGGAACGGCACGGGATCGGTCCCCTGCCTGCGGCGATCCTGGGCGCTCTGCTGCTCAGCCTTCCGGTGCTTCTGGGGCTGGATCCCATGGTTGCCGCGGTGCTGTGGGTCATTCTCATGGCCCCGTTCCTCTCCTCGGTCGAGGTCAAGACGACGGTCTTCATCCTGCTGCTCCAGCTGGTTCATCCCGTGCTCGGCGTCATGGAACCCTGGTCCGCGCGCGAACCCCAGCCCAGCATCCTCGCCCTTCAACTCCAGCCCCAGGCGCAGCCGGTTTCTCCAGCCAGCCTTCGGGAGCTTCCTCCGGCTGACCGCAGGTTCCTGGCGGGCTGGTCCCAGCTTCAAAGGATGGATTGGAAAGGTGCCGAGGCGACCTTCCAGTCTCTGGTGGGACGGATCCCTGAACAGCCCGAGGTGTTGAACAACCTCGGAGTAGCCCATTTCGAACTGGGGGATATTCCCCAGGCTGAAAAGGATTTCGAAGCGGCGGCCCAGCTGGGGCCTCGGATGGAGGTGCTCCTGAACCAGAGCATCCTCGACTTCATCCATCTGGACACGGATGCCGGAGCCGCCAAGCGGGCTGCGGCTCAGACCGCTGCTCCGGGCGAGTACGCCCGCCTGATCGAGCTGAATGATGCCCAGAAGGATGTGAGAACCTACCCGATGCCGTTGCCGGATACGCCTGAACGGGTGCGCGACCTGGCCCGTGGCATGGGCATCAAGCTGGATTCCGATGCCATCAACTGGAGAAACCCCGCCTTCCTCTTCGGCCTGCTGTTGCCCTTGTTCGGGATAGCCGCCTTCCTCGGCCGCGTGAAGGCCAGCGTCCGCATGGCGCATCCCACCCAGTGCATCCGCTGTGGTGAGCCCTTCCACACCACCGACAGCCCGGATCCGGCCGTGTGTGCCAAGTGCCATCACCTGTTCGTTCTCCGGGATGGGCTCCATGTCGAGAACCGGCGGCGGAAGCTGGATGAGGTGGCCGTTCATCAGCGCGCCACCCGCTGGATCCACCGGGCCCTCATCGTGCTGCTGCCGGGATGTGACCGCATCTTCCTCGGGGACACCCAGGAAGGGCTGATGGAGTTCGGGCTTCTCTGTCTGGCTTTGGGGCTGGTTCTGGCTACCGGCCGCTCCGTCCGCTATCCAGGGGAGCTGCTGCCGGATCCCACCTCCACCTGGCTGGCCGTTGGGATGGGCTTGTCTGTCCTGCTGTTCCTCCGTTCCTGGCTGAAGCTGATCCCGAGGAGGGCCTGAAATGGCGCTGGAAGGATCCCTGAGGGATTTTGACCTCTTCTCCCTCTTCAACATGATCAAGATCCAGGGCAAGAACGGCACCCTGGTGCTGTCCCAGGGGCAGGAGTTCGTGAAGGTTTTCTTCGAGAACGGCGAGATCGTCGGTTGCGATTCCAACCAGGTCCGCATGGAAGACCGGCTGGGAACCATGCTGGTACGCCTGGGGCGCCTCACGGGCGAGGAACTGCTGGCGATGGTGCAACTCCAGCGTCAGACCCTCAAACGCATGGGCACCCTCCTGCTGGAAAGCGGCAAGGTGACCGTCAGCGACATCCAGGATGCCCTCTTCAGCCAGGCCACCGCCATCCTGCACCGCACCTTCCGATGGGTGGAAGGGGACTACCGTTTCGATTCCATGCTGCCCCCTGATCTCGACCGGGAGCATTTCCCGGCGATCCCCGTGGATACGGTGCTCATGGAAGCCGCGCGGATCCAGGATGAGTGGCCGGAGGTGGAGCGCCGCCTGCCCGCCTTGACCCAGGGACTCGAGCGGACGTCCCGCG